>NZ_VZQP01000016.1:0-149412 GCF_014397655.1 Paraburkholderia sp. UCT31 | reverse complement strand
CGGCCGTCGATGCTGGTGATCGCCGTCGTGTTGGCCGTCACGTTCTGGTTGGTCGCGTGCAGCTGCGAACCGTTCACCGCTTCGGTGCTGGTGTCGCTCAGCGCACCGGCCTTCACGCCGCTCAGCGTGCGCGCGCCCTCAGTGCCACCGAAGTCCACCGTCGTGCCGTCCAGGTCCCTGGCCACCGTGATGGCCCTGCTGGTCGCGTCCTGCTGCACCAGGCCGACGCTGCCGCCGTCCAGCTGCTGCGTCAGGTTCGTGACCGAGCCTTCCACGTTGGTCACGCGGCCGTCGATGCTGGTGATCGCCGTCGTGTTGGCCGCAACGTTCGTCGCGTTGGCCGTCACGCTCAGGTTGGTCGCGTGCAACTGTGAACCGTTCACCGCGTCCGTGCTCGTCGCGCTCAGGCGGCCTGCGGCCACGTTCGTGATCGTGCGCTCGTTACCTGCGCTGCCCACGCTCACCGTGCTCGCCGGGTTCGCACCGGCGAACGCATAATCCGTCCCGCCGATGGTCGCTCCACTGGTGCCCACCGCCGCAGACGTCGTCGAGCCTGCGCCCAGCGCTACCGAGCCCTTCTCCGTTGCAGAAGCATCGGCGCCCAGTGCCGTTGCCCTATCCACGGTCGTAGCAGCGTACGCACCAAGCGCAATAGCATCTATGCCTGCCGCCTGAGCGTGCGAACCGATCGCAATGGCCCAGCCGCCTGCCGCCTGAGCGGACGTACCGATCGCAGTGGCTGAGGCGCCTGCCGCATCAGCCATTGCACCAACCGCAATGGCGTGGTCGCCTGCCGCCTTAGCGGACGAACCGATCGCAGTTGCGACGAACCCGCTTGCAGCAGCCGCCTGACCAAGCGCAGTGGCGTAGGCGGCTGCCGCCTGAGCGTGATTACCGATTGCAGTCGAGTTTCCCCCGCTGGCCGTGGCAGAGGCGCCCAGCGCCACATCATTCGTGTTGTTCGACACCGCGCCCATACCGATCGCCACCGAATCCTGACCCACTGCCGACGAATCCTCACCCGTCGAGTTCGCGTGGAAGTACTTCGTGCCCTTCTCGTACACGTCGGTGACCTGGCCACCGATATTCGTCACCTGGTCGTCCAGGCTGGTGATCAAGTTGGTGTTCTGGTCCACCTGCTGGTTCGTGGCGTACAGCTGCGAACCGTTCACCGCTTCGGTGCTGGTGTCGCTCAGCGCACCGGCCTTCACGCCGCTCAGCGTGCGCGCGCCCTCAGTGCCACCGAAATCCACCGTCGTGCCGTCCAGATCCCTGGCCACCGTTATGTTCCGGGTCGCTGCGTCGTGCTGCACCAGACCGATCGTGCCGTCGTTCAGGTTGTTGGTGACGTTCGTGATGTCGCCACTCATCTTCGTGATGTCGGCTTTGTTGATCGCGATGTCCTTGCTGTTGTCGAGCGCGATGTTGTGGATCATCACTAGGCCATCGTTGAGGTTATCCATCAATGAGGCGTTGCGGCGCACGCTTTCGTCGATGTTGGCAAACGCGTCACCCACGTTGTTGACCGTCGTACCGCCCACGCTGTAGCTCGGCGCGCTGATCGTGCCGTCCGACTCGATCGCCGCCCCACCGCCTAGCGCATTCACCACTCCTCCGAGCTGGCTCAGATTGACAGCATCCGTATTTTGGGTACCTGCAGCCAGGTTCACAATCTGGCGTTGGCCGGTGGCCGTGCCTACCGACACCGTATTCGCCCGGTCGGCCACCGAATTCACGCCCAAAGCCACGCTATTGGTCGCGGTGACCGTGCTCCCGAAACCGAGCGCCACAGAATCTGAGGCACTCACGGTTGAAGCTGGCCCGAAAGCTGCCGAGCGATCACCGTTGACAACGGCCATTTCGCCGAGCGCAATCGTGCCACCCCCGTTCGCCTTGGCTGAATCGCCGATGGCAATGGCCGAGCTACCGTCATAATTAACGTCGCCTTTAGCGTTTGCACCAGCACCAATCGCTATCGATCCAGGAGTGCTGGCAGCAGCGGTGGTGGTGGTGGTCGAATTGTTGATGGCAATGTTGCCGTAGGTGCCAATAGGGTTCGTAACACCAGCAGCAGCGTTCCCACTGTAGCCCGCAATTACAGCCAAGGCTACGCCGATGCTACCCATCACGCAGCGTGACTTGCTGCGCTTGCCGCGACGCGCAGTGTGCTCGGATGCAGCCACCCACGACCCAAGGGCTTCACTCCAGATGCTGACATAGGACTTGTTCATGACATGATTCCTTTTAAAGTTTGAAAAAGAATTGAGTTATGCGAACTAATGCCAAATCGCCGTTGCCATTTCTTGCTGTTCAATATCAGCTGCAAAAACGGGGGCGATGACGATCCCGAAAGCTCATGGCCGCAGTAAGAATCGGCCAGATTTCTGCCGAGTCAATCTAGGGCAGGCCTTTGCTAAATCTCTGTAACTGGGTTCAGTCTATATTTTTGAGATTGGATAAAAATAGGACCGGTCCGAATCGGCGCGGGCCGGTATTTGAGCGCTGCAGCGCTTGAGATGGCGGCACTGCCTGCTAACGCGGAGAGCGTGGCAAGGTCAGAAATCTTGACGGGACGGCAGATAGTGGAAAGGGTGCCCTATGTGTTTCATCAACTATCAACAGTTCAGCGATGCCCGTCGCCAATGCTTGCGCTGACGAGTGCAACCGCGCGCCGAACGGGTTTCAGTCGAGCTTCACGTAACAGGCGACGACCAGAAGTGAAGGCGGGGACAGGCGCAAACCGCAACGCCGCCCGCCACAGGCGGCTCAATCGACATCAAACACGCAACGAGTCGGAATCGCCGTATGATGTGGAAATCATTCCTTGCGTCCCTGATTCAGGTCCGCCATGCCATCACAGAGCACAGATTCCAGCAGGCATGGACGCGTGGTTCACACGCTCAACGGCGACTCACGCGTTGATGAGCCGAGCAGGCTGAACCGCTATCAGCGGACGCTCGTCATGGGCGCGGGCGTCGCGGTCTCGTTTGTCCTGGTGCTGTTGACCGGCGTTGTGCTGAAATCGACGGTCACGGACTACGTCGAGGATTGCTATACCGATTTCGCTCTCCGGCAGACTCGCCTGCAGCTGGAGTTTCTCGAGCGGGAAAGAACGCTGAGAGTCGCCATCCTCCATGAAGATATCGAGTTCAGTCTCGTGTTGATCAACAGCGCGCCACAGCAGGTAAGGCTCGCCGCGCAACGTCACAAATACTTCTGCCGTGCACGCCGCAGAGCCCCAACTGTGGTCAAGCGGTTAGGTGAGGACAGGAGTGCGACATGGTTTCCGCCAGCCACCGATCCCTTTAGCGAACAGCCCGCCATCCGGCTGGTCATGCCGGCCTTCGCTTGAGCGCGAAGTGCTGACGGATCGGACCGAAGCTCGATAAGAAAGCCTGCGTGCGTTCAGGATCGCACCCGCTGATGCGTGGCCATTGACGTTCTTGCGTGCCGCCAGCGCGCATTCTTCGAGAAGACGAATGGAAACCCCAGGCCGTAGCCGTGGACGATCGGTCGAAGTCGATTTTTTTCGCGGTATCGTGCTGATCGTCATCGTGCTCGATCACATTCCCGGCAGCACGCTATCGCATCTGATGCTGCACGCGTACGCGTTGTGCGATTCGGCCGAGGTGTTCGTGTTTCTCGGCGGCTACGCATCGGCGGCGGCGTATACGGCGGTGCTTGCGCATCGCGGCGAACACGCGGCGCAGCTGCGCTTCCTCAAACGCTGCGGGGAGATCTATCGCGCGTATCTGTTGACGGCGATGCTGACGCTCGTGTCCGGCGCGATTCTCGCGCTGCTCGATCTGAATCGGCCGATGGTAGAAATGACCGGCTGGCCGCCGTTCGCGTTGCAGCCATGGCGTCAGGCATTCGATATCGCGCTGTTGCGCCGGCAACCGTATCTGTCCAGCGTGCTGCCGATGTACGTGCTGTTCGCGCTATGCGTGCCCGTGATGGTGCCGCTCGCGCGCCGCTCTGCATCGCTCGCGCTCGCGGTGAGCGTCGCGGTGTGGGCCGTCGCGCGGCCGCTCGCCGCGTTATTCAGCATTGACGCTGTCGCCGACTGGGCTTTTAATCCGTTTGCGTGGCAACTGATGTTCGTGCTCGGTATGCTGTGCCGCGTGCAGCCGATCAGCGAACGTTTTCATGCGAGCTGTACCGCACAGTGGCTCACGCGCGTCGCGGTGGTCGCGGTGCTTGGCTTCGCGATGGTCAAACTTTTCGTGCTGACGCAGCCTTTGTCCGGCACGCACAAGCAGAATCTTTCAGTGGAACGTGTGATCAATTTCATCGTCATCGCGTGGCTCGCCGCCCAGTTCGTGCGGATGGGCAGTATCGCGTGGCTCGCGAGGCGGCTGCCCGCCGTCGTGACGGTGGGGCGCACCGGACTCGTGTGCTTCGTCACCGGCACGCTGGTGTCGTTGATCATCGACACGGCGACACCGCACACGTTTCACGGCTTTCGCGCGGTGCTGGTCGGGCTCGGCGGCGACTTCGCGGCGATCGGCGCGCTGCTGATGATCGCGCGCGGCTGGAGCGGCTGGAAAGGGCAGCAGTCGGGCGCACAGGCGAATGGCGCGGGTTGCGAATGACACGATGCGAGCGCCGCGGGCGCATCACGACCACGATGCGCACTACGCGCAAGCTCGTTGGACTCGCGACCGTGATGAGCGTCGTCGTGCTCGCGTGGCTCGCGATGCATCGCACGGCCGCGCAGGCCAAAGAGACACCGTTCGCGATGCACTGCGCGGAGTTCGCGGGCGCGGTGCTGTCGCCCGAATTGATCGAGATGCCGACGGCCGGCGCGCTGATCGAAAGCGCGGCGATGATCGGTGCGACCGCGCCGGGCAATCAGCAAGGCGGCGAGTATTGCCGCATCACGGGCCGCATCAAGGCGCTGAATCGGACGACGCCCGACATCCGCTTCGATCTGAATCTGCCGAGTCGCTGGAATGGCCGTGCGTTGCAGATCGGCGGCGGCGGGTACAACGGCGTGGTTGTCAGCGGCACCGGCGTGATGCCGTTCTGGCCGGATCGCGCGCCGCTCGCGCAAGGCTACGCGACGTTCGGTGACGACTCGGGGCATGTCGGCGATTCGTCGCTCGCGGAGTTTGGTCTCGTCGATGAAGCGGTGACGAACTTCGGCTACGCGCATCTGAAGAAAACCCATGACGTCGCGCTCGCGTTGATCGCGCACGCGTACGGCAGGCCGCCGCAGCGCATGTATTTTGCCGGCGGCTCGACGGGGGGCCGCGAAGGCTACACGGTGATGCAGCGCTTCCCCGACGACTACGACGGCGTGATCGCCAATGCGCCCGCGCTGAATTTTTCCGGCGTGCGGCTGATCGGCGTGAAGCTCGGCCAGGCCGAGTACGGTACGCCGGGCGGCTTCGTGCCGCCGGCGCTGGTCGAACGCGTCTATCAACGCACGCTCGAGGTATGCGACCGGCTCGACGGCATGGCGGACGGCATCGTCAGCGACGTCGAAGCATGTCGCGCGCACGAAGCGCAAATTGTCGATTCGCTGCGTTGCGCGCTGCGCCCTTCATCTGACGATGCGTGTCTGACCGACGCACAACTGGCCACCATGCTGGCGATGCGCGACGGGCTGTCGCTGCCGTTTCGGCTCGCGTGGGACGTGAGCGGCTATCGCGGCTACAACGTGTTCCAGGGCACGCAACTGACCGGCGCGCTCGGGCTCGCGCATCAGCCGCGGCGTCAACCGGTACCGACGTTCTATGCAAACGGCTATCTGTTCGCGCAAGGCGACGGCTATCTGCGCTACTTCGTCGCGCGCGATGCGGACTTCGATTCGTTGACGTTCGATCCGCAACGCCCCGGCAAATATCGCGCGCGACTGATCGCGCTGTCGGCCACGATCGGCGCGATGAACCCCGACCTGTCGCGTTACATCGCGCACGGCGGCAAGCTGATCACGCTGCAGGGTCTCGCCGACGAAGTGATCAGCCCGAACCAGACGATCGCGTATCACGACGCGCTAGTCGCGCGTTTCGGCAAGGACGAGGTCGATCGCTTCATGCGGCTGTACATGGTGCCGGGGTTTCAGCATGGCAACGGCGTGTTCATTCCATCGGTCGATCTGCTCGGCGCGCTCGACGCGTGGGTCACGCGCGGCGTCGCACCCGAAACGCTGATGGCCACAGATCTCGCCGCGGCGACGAATGGACGCTCGCGGCCGCTGTGCCGCTATCCCGGGTTTCCGCGCTATCTCGGCCGAGGCAATGTAAATCTGGCGAGTAGTTTTGTCTGTGCGCAGCCCTGAGGTCTGAGTCGTCGCAGCACCTGTTTGACCGGCGAGCCGCGCAACAAAGCGTGCGGACCGAGCCGGGGCCCACGCCCGACGAGCCGACAGCCCGAGCGCCACCGCCTTTTCGCGCACGTAGCGCCGCAACCGCACGGTCTGTTCGTCCGCTCGCGTGCGCTGCACGCTTTCGCACTTTCCATTACATTGCGGATGCGGCGCGTTCCTTCGCGCCGTTTCCTGTCATTCAACAGCGGTGTCGGCCATCATCGAGTCCATGCAGCCAATCGTTTCGGTCAAGAATCTGTCGAAAACCTATGCCAGCGGTTTTCAGGCACTGAAGAACATCAATCTGGCGATCCACCGTGGAGAAATCTTCGCGCTGCTCGGGCCGAATGGCGCGGGCAAGACCACGCTGATCAGCATCGTCTGCGGCATCGTCAACGCGAGCGAAGGCGGCGTGACGGTGGACGGCCACGACATCGGCTCCAACTATCGCGCGGCTCGCTCGCTGATCGGCCTCGTGCCGCAGGAGTTGACCACGGACGCGTTCGAAACCGTCTGGGCCACCGTGTCGTTCAGCCGCGGCCTGTTCGGCAAGCCGAAGAACCCCGCTTACATCGAGAAAGTGCTGCGCGACCTGTCGCTCTGGGAGAAGCGCGACAACAAGATCATCACGCTGTCGGGCGGCATGAAGCGGCGCGTGTTGATCGCGAAGGCGCTGTCGCACGAGCCGCGCGTGCTGTTTCTCGACGAGCCGACCGCCGGCGTCGACGTCGAGCTGCGGCGCGACATGTGGAAGCTCGTACGCTCGCTCGCGGCGAGCGGCGTGACGATCATCCTGACCACGCATTACATCGACGAAGCCGAGGAGATGGCCGACCGCATCGGCGTGATCAACGCGGGCGAAATCATGTTGGTCGAAGAGAAGACCGAGCTGATGCGCAAGCTCGGCACGAAGCAGTTGACGCTGCAACTGGAGAGCCCCCTCGACACGGTGCCGGCTTCGCTCGCCGGCTACGGGCTCGCGGTCGCGAACGGCGGCAACGAACTGACCTACACCTATGAAGGCGAGGGCGGGCGCACCGACATCATCGCGCTGCTGAAATCGCTCGACGACGCCGGTATCCGCTTCAAGGACCTGCACACCACGCAGAGTTCGCTCGAAGACATTTTCGTCAGTCTGCTGCGGGGGAACCCATGAACATCTACGCAATGCGCGCGATCTACAAGTTCGAAATGGCGCGCACGTGGCGCACGCTGATGCAAAGCATCATCGCGCCGGTGATTTCCACGTCGCTGTACTTCGTCGTGTTCGGCTCGGCGATCGGCTCGCGTATCAAGGAAGTGGAGGGCATCAGCTACGGCGCGTTCATCGTGCCGGGTCTGATCATGTTGTCGCTGCTGTCGCAAAGCATCGCGAACGCGTCGTTCGGAATTTACTTCCCGCGTTTCACGGGCACGATCTACGAGCTGCTGTCGGCGCCCGTATCGTATCTGGAGATCGTCGTCAGCTATGTGGGCGCGGCGGCCACCAAGTCGATCCTGCTCGGGCTCATCATTCTCGCGACCGCCGCGCTGTTCGTGCCGTTGCAGATCATGCATCCATTCTGGATGGTGCTGTTTCTCGTGCTGACGGCCGTCACGTTCAGTCTGCTCGGCTTCATCATCGGCATCTGGGCGGACAACTTCGAGAAGCTGCAACTGGTGCCGCTCCTGATCGTCACGCCGCTCACGTTTCTCGGCGGCGCCTTCTATTCGGTGGACATGCTGCCGCCGTTCTGGCGCGCCGTCACGCTGTTCAATCCGATCGTTTATCTGGTCAGCGGATTTCGCTGGAGCTTCTACGAGTTGGGCGACGTCGGCGTCGGCCTGAGTCTCGGCATGACACTGCTGTTCCTCGCGGTGTTCCTCGTGATCGTCGGCTGGATCTTCAGGACCGGCTATCGCTTGAAAAGCTGATAAGACCGCGCGATTAGCAGAGGGCGCGACAGCGAAAAGCCGTCGCGCCCTCTTCATCGATACGCGCAGACGCCGACTACAACAGATACGCCTGCGCGACATTGATCAACTGCACGCGGTTGCGCACGTTGAACAGCTGCCGCAAGCGCCGCAGATGATAGTCGACGTTATGCGGCGACAGCCCGAGGAAATACGCGATTTCCTTGTCGCGCTGCCCCTGCACGACCGCCTTCAGCACCGCGTGCTGCAGCTTGCTCAGCGCGACGCGCTGCTGCTGCGCGGGCGCGATGCCGATCACGCTTTTCGCGTGCATCCAGATGAACTCATGAATCGAGTGCGCGAACATCAGCGTTTCCGCGACGATCGATTCGGTCATCCAGCGCGGGTTGCCGATCTCCGAATTGAAGCACAGGCTCGCGCTCAGCTCCGGCTCCGGCAGCGGCATCTGCGTGAGAATGCCGCTCTTGCGGCCGGTCGCCTCCAGCATGTCGATCAGCGCGCCGAGCCGCTCGCTGCGCAGCTGCGCGCGCGGCAGATCGGCGCGCAGGTCGGCGGTATTCCACAGAAACGGCATGCCGGTCGGCGACGCGAGCGCGACGCGCGGATCGAGCTCGAAATAGCGCTCGCGGAAATAGCGCGTGAGCCAGGCCTGCGACTCGTAGCTCGTCAACACGAACATCGTCTTGTGATGCGAAGACGTGCGCGTGGCGGTATAGCTGAACGAGTCGAAGCCCAATTGCCTGATGCGCTGACGCACGAACTCCATGCGGTCCTGCGCGCTGCCGAACCGTCCGAGCGGACCGATCAGCGGCGCGGCCCGCCGCGCCGCGGGCGACGGCGTGCCGATTTCTTCCTCGGTGAACAGAGTCAGAAAGCCACTGCGACCCGCACCATTCGCGGCGCGGGGAGACATCTTCACTGCTTCAGCCGCGTGGGCTGATTGCGCGGCGTGCCGCGCGCCGGCCGGGTAAGCCGGTTGGGCGGATGCCGCTCTCGGGTGTGCTGCCGACGCGTGCCCGGCTTCGCCTTGCGGCGAGCCGGTCAGCCATTGCGGCAGCGTATCGCATTCATGTTCCATGAAACGGTAGCTCCGGCGTTCTAAACGCGTGAAAGACGACAACCTCAATGATTAGCGATTTCGTGAAATGTCGGTAGCCGGTTCCTTGCTATCATTTTTGTGATCTTGCGCTGACAGTGGACCGGCAATACGGGTACGGCGGCGTTTCTCCTTCCATACGGCACCTCCTTCGAGGGGATGTGATGGCACGAATTCCCAAGCTCACGACGACGCTCGCCTACGACCGCTACATGGCCGGCCAGCGACTCGTGTCGAGCGTGGATCGCGAGTGGCGGCATCTGGTGCTGCGCTCGTATCTCGAGCCGGTGCGGCAAGACCTGCTCGAAGCGCCCGGTTTGCGCGACTTCACGCTGATGACGCTCGCGAGCGGCGCCGAGCATCTCGAGCGCAACCTCGGCGGAGCTTGGGAAAGCGCCGATATGCGCGTGAACGACCTGTGGTTCGTGCCGCCCACGCCGATCTCGTGGCGCTGGCATTCGATCAGCGACGAGCCGTTGTCTACGTTGCACGTGCACATCGAGCGCGATTTGATCGACAGCGTCGCGCAACAGATGGGGCTCGACGCGTCGCGTGAACTGTCGCTCGGCGACGCGATGCGCTTCAATGATCCGCTGATCGCCGCGATGCTTGCCGCGCTGCATCGCGCCGCCCGCGATCCGGCCGATTCGCGTCTGTATGTCGATACGCTGGCTCACGCGCTCGCCGCGCACCTGCTGCAGCACTATTCGAGCGGCAACGACGCGCGACGCGGCGGCGCGACGCGGCCCGAACGGCTGGTGCCGCGCCGGATTCGCCGAGTGACCGAGTACATCTGCACCAATCTCGCCGAAGATCTGGCGATCGCCGAACTGGCCGAGCAGGCCGGCCTAAGCAGTTTTCATTTTGCCCGGGTGTTTCGCCGCGAGACCGGGGAGACGCCGCATCAGTTCGTGACGCGCTTGCGGCTCGAGGAAGCGGCGAGGCTGCTGCGCGCCACGGATCGAACCGTGCTGCAAATCGCGCTCGAAGTTGGCTTCGAGAATGCCAGTCATTTCTCCGTGCAGTTCAAGCGTGGCTATGGTGCGACGCCGCTCGCCTACCGGCTGCGCGCTTGAGATGCACGCCGGCCGATGCTTGCCTGCGCACGCCGTAACGGCTCGCCTTTCTACAGTAGGAATCACGCACTTGCGCAGTGTGCTTTGCATTGCGCGGCTTGCAAACTACGAACTTTCGTGGCGGCGCGCGGTGGAAACTGGCATGGCCCGTGGCGCAAGGCTTCGCGGTTCGGCCGGCCGCCCGCGATCGGACGTGGTCTAACTGGACTGACCGCGGCGCCGACAACTGTATCTGTCGAAACCTTGCATCGGACGACAGAATCGAACCGCTTTTGAACCCCACATACCGGATAACGCGCCATGACCCGACTCAAGATGACCGCCTGCGGCCACGCCTTCATCGCCGAAACCCATCCCGACGCGCCGCAGACCGTGGCCGCGTTCCTGAAGCTTCTGCCGTACCGGCAGAAGCTGATCCATGTGCGCTGGAGCGGTGAGGGCTGCTGGGTGCCGCTCGGCGAATTCAAGCTCGAGAACGACGGCGTCGCGGTCGGCTTCGAGAATCACACGAGCCATCCATCGGTCGGCGACATCCTGTTCTATCCGGGCGGCTATAGCGAGACCGAGATCATCCTCGCATATGGCTCATGCTGCTTCGCGAGCAAGATGGGGCAACTCGCGGGCAATCATTTTCTGACGATCGTCGAAGGCAAGGAAAAACTGCGCGAGCTCGGCACGAAGGTGCTGTGGGAAGGCGCGCAGGAGGTGGTGTTCGAGAGGCTTTGAGCGGGCCGCATTTCCTCGCTGGGCATACGCGATGCTTGTTTGAAGAGCCGCGTGCGGTCAGGTACCGTTCCGGCACCGACCACGCACGTGAGGTACTCGACACCGCTGGCCCGCCCGGCGAGGAGGAGCAAATGCGAGGCATAAATGACAAGGTCCGCGCTGTAGTTTTTGCCATGTCGATCGTGCTGCTCTCGGCTTGCGGCGGGGGCGGTAACGGCAGCGGCGGGTCGAATAGCGGCGGCAGCACGCCGGCCGAGCCGGCTGGCGGCGTCATGCTGCAGGTCGTGTCGTTCGGCGACAGCCTGTCGGACGTCGGGACTTATGCGCCGCTCGCGAGCGCGGTGGGAGGCGGGCGTTTCACGACCAACCCCGGCCAGGTGTGGGCCCAGGAGGTCGCGCAATACTACGGCGATACGCTCAGCGCCGCGTTCACGATCGATTTCACGCATAAGCTGAGTGCGCAGAGCGGCCTCGGTTACGCGGAAGGGGGCTCGACGGTGGCGACGCCGGCGAACCAGTACGACTTTCTGAGCGACGTCATCGGCAACATCGAAATGCCTGTCAATCAGCAACTGTCGAGCTATCTGAGCGCTCACGGCAGCTTCAACGCCAATCAGCTCGTGCTCGTGTGGGTGGGCGCGAACGATGTGCTCCGCGCCGGCAACCTGCCCGCCGCGGCGCCGATCGTGCAGGCGGCGGCCACGACGCTCGCCCAGCTCGTCGGGCAGATCGTGCAGAACGGCGGCGCGCATGTGGTGGTGATCAATCTGCCGAATATCGGGCTGTCGCCGAAGGGGCTCGCTTCGGCCGATGGTGGCGCGAACCTCACGCAGCTGTCGCAGCTTTTCAACGCTACGTTGAACGCCGCGTTGCAAACCGATGGGCTGCAGTCCAAGGTGATCGAGGTCGATTCGTACACGTGGACGAATCAGCTCATCGGAAGCTTTCAGGCGAACGGTTTTACCGTGTCGAATACGGGGCAGGCCTGCGATCCGAAGAAAACGCCCGATGACACCGCGCTGCTATGTTCGCCGGCGACCTATGTGAGCGCCAATGCGGATCAGACTTACATGTTCGCCGATGATTTGCATCCGACGACGCATATGCATGCGTTGTTTGCGCAGTTCGTCGAGCAGCAGATCGCGCATAGTGGGTTGGGGCGGTGAGGGGAGACTACGGCGGGGCGCGCTATCGGCACCCCGCCCCTCAACCAGGCCGGGGTGCGCACCCCATCAGGTGGTCATCACTTGAACAACTTCATCGCCTGCGTCAGCGTATTGATCACCCCCCAGGCAAGCGGAATCATCACATACACCCAGAACACCGCGAGCATCACCTTGTTGGTCGGATGTACGGTTTGAACGGTCGACATACGGATCTCCTCACGCGCCCTTGGCGACTTGTGCATCGGTCATGTGGTGCTTCTCATCCACACGCTTGACCAGCAGGTTGCAGATAAAGCCGATCACGAGCAGCACGGCCATGATGTGCACGGTCATCGTGTACGCGTCTGCTTTGGCGACACCGTTCGCGACTTCATATGCGCGGATGTAATTGACGAGCACCGGACCCGCTACGCCCGCCGCCGCCCACGCGGTCAGGAGCCGTCCATGAATGCCGCCGACGAACGCCGTACCGAACATGTCGGCGAGATAGGCCGGCACCGTCGCGAAGCCGCCGCCGTACATGGACAGGATGATGCAGTACGTCAGCACGAACAGCGCGATCTGTCCGTTCGCGGCAAAGCTGGGCACGAAGTAGTAGAGCACCGCGCCGAGCACGAAGAAGATGGCGTAGGTGTTCTTGCGACCGATCCAGTCCGATGCCGACGACCACACGAAACGTCCACCCATGTTGAACAGCGACAGCAATCCGACGAAGCCGGCCGCAGCGGACGCCGTCACGGTGTTCTTGAAGCTCTCCTGGATCATCACCGAGGCCTGGCCGAGAACGCCGATCCCGGCCGTCACGTTCAGGAACAGCACGAACCAGATCAGATAGAACTGCGGTGTTTTCAACGCCTGATCGATATGCACATGGTTGCGCGAGATCAGCCGGTGCTGCGTGACTTCGGGCGGCGTCCAGCCGGCCGGCTTCCAGTCGGCGGGCGGCACGCGGATCGCGAGCGCGCCGATCGTCATCGAGATGAAGTAGACGATGCCGAGCACGACGAAGGTCTCCGCGACGCCCACGCTCGTTGCGCTATGAAAGTGGTTCATCAGCGCGACCGACAACGGCGCCGCGATCATCGCGCCGCCACCGAAGCCCATGATCGCCATGCCGGTCGCCATGCCGCGGCGGTCCGGGAACCAGCGGATCAGCGTCGACACCGGCGACACATAACCGAGCCCCAGCCCGATCCCGCCGATCACGCCGTAACCGAGATATAGCAGCACGATCTGATGCAGATAGACGCCGAGCGCGGACACCATGAACCCGCCGCCGAAACAGCATGCTGCCGTGAACATGGTGCGGCGCGGACCGACGTGTTCGAGCCATTTGCCCGCGAATGCCGCCGACAAACCGAGGAACACGATCGCGAGCGAAAAGATCCAGCCGAGCGCGGTCAGCGACCAGTCATCGGGCGCGGACTGCGTGATGCCGATCACTTTGGTCAGCGGTCCGTTGAATACCGAGAACGCATAGGCCTGACCGATGCACAGATGCACGGCGAGCGCCGCGGGGGGCACCATCCAGCGCGAAAAGCCGGGCTGTGCGACGGTGGCCTGTTTGGAAAAAAATGGGGCTGAGCCTCGTTGGCCGCCCGGCTCGCTGATGCTACTCATAAGTGGGTCTCCTTACAGTTGTTCTGTTTATCGGCGCTTCGTGCATATACCTTGAGGCGGCGGAGTGTAACTTGCGCACGCCGTCGCGTCATCGCTATATGTACTTTTATTTCATATGACCTGGATCCACGTACCCAAAATCGTGCCTGGCTCGACAATAGGACGTGGTCGATGGCTTCGCAATATGAAGCGCGCGGACATAAGGTGTGAACCTGGTGAAACGCGGGTATTCTTCACGCGATCGTGCAAATCGTGGGACGCTCAGAGCCGGTTGCTCCGTACTTCCGACTAGAGCCGCTATGCAAATTCGCCAATAAGCGAGCCGCGCACGACGCGCGGCACGAAAAGAAACGGGCCGGCGCGGCTTCTTCGCCGCGCCGGCCCGTCGTGTATCGACGGCGAGTTCCGCCGGTGTCAGTCGATCTTGCGCCCGGTCTTCATGCGTGCTGCAACGAGTACCGAGATCAGACAGCCGATCGCCAGATACGCGGCCACCGGATGCCACGAGCCGCCCGCGAAGCTGACCAGCGCGACCGCGATGAACGGCGTGAATCCGCCGCCGACCACGCTCGCCACCTGATAGCCGACACCCGCGCCGCTATAGCGGTACTCGGTGCCGAACAGCTCGGTGAACATCGGCTGCTGGACGCTGACGACCATGTCGTGTGCGATGTTGGCAAGCATCACCGCGAACACGACAATCCATACTGTCGAACGCGCTTCGAGCGCGAGGAAGAACGGCACCGCGCTGAACACGCCGACCAGCGCGCCGATCATATAGATGCGACGGCGGCCGAAGCGATCCGCGAGCCAGGCGAAGCACGGAATCGTCACGCAGCTGAGCGCGCCGACGACGAAGCCGATCGTCAGGAAAAACTCGCGCGGCATGTGCAGGTTCGTGGTCGAGTAGCTCAGCGCGAACGCGGTCACGATGTACATCGTGAACAGCTCGGCGAGCCGCAGCGCGATAATCAGCAGGAAGGCTTTCGGATGGCGCAGCAGCGCTTCGACGATCGGCAGGCGCACGCGGCGCTCGCCATGCTGGCCGACTTTCTCGACGAACTCCTGAGATTCCTCCATGCTCGAGCGGATCCACAGCGCGATCAGCACCAGTACGACGCTGAACAGAAACGGCAGACGCCAGCCCCAGCTGAGGAACGCGGCGTTGTCCATCGAGCGGCTGATCAGCGCGACGAGTCCCGTCGACAGCACGAGCCCGACGCCGTAGCCGACCTGCACGCCGCTACTGTAGAAGGCCTTCTTTTTCTCGGGCGCGCTTTCGACGGCCATCAACGCCGCGCCGCCCCATTCGCCGCCGACCGCAAAGCCCTGGATTGCGCGCAGCGTGACGAGCAGCACCGGCGCCAACCAGCCGATCGTCGAGAACCCCGGCAGCAGACCGATCGCGGCCGTCGACAGACCCATCATCATCACGGTGAGCACGAGCATGCGCTTGCGTCCGAGCCGGTCGCCGTAATGGCCGAACACGAAGCCGCCGAGCGGCCGGAACAGAAAGCCGACGCCGAAGGTCGCGAACGCGGCAAGCGTGCCCATCGCCGGGGCGACGTTCGGGAAGAACTCAGCGTTGAACACGAGCGCGGCGACGATGCCGTACAACAGGAAGTCGTACCAGTCGACCACGGCGCCGATAAAGCTGCCGAGCGCGGCCTTGCGAGCCTGACTGCGCGCATTGCGGTGAGTGGCCACTGTGGCCTGCGGGTGGGCGGTGCTCATCGAGTCTCCTTCAATGTGATATGTGCTTTAATCGATCGCGCCGCCCGGGCAAGGCTTTCGACGCGATCGATCCGCGCAGGGAATGTCCGGAAGGTTAATGACGCGACCCGGAATTCACAATCCGCGTGAGGGAGAAAATGCGCGATCATCGCTCGCGGCTGCGCGAATAGCGCGCGTTTTGCGTGTTTACACTGAGCGCCGCGGAGAACCGTCGCGGGGAACGATGTGGGCGAACCCACGCAGCGCGCGGCGTGCTAACGTGAAAGTAATCTTAAAAACAACGGTCATTGATATACTACATACCGAATATTGAAAAATGCGGCGTTGCAGCATATGATTGAGGAATCAATCTTCTCAATCATCCGGAGTTACACGTGGAATTCGTGCCTCTTGCGCTGTTCGCCATGGCCGTCGTTGGGTTGGGCTGTGCCGCCACCGTTCTGCTGACCGACTGGATTCCCGAATCGGTCGCTGCACCTGCATCGCAACATGGCCGCTTCGTGGGTCTGGGCGAGCAGCGCGGCAAAACGGCGGCGCCGAATCGCGCGCGTGTTCAAGCAGAGGCGATGAATGTCGTCAGAACTTCCAACTGAAACAGTGGCCACCCCGTTGACCCTGTCGTTGCAGCCAATCGGCGCGAGTGCGAGCTTGCGCGATCAGGCCTATGCGATGCTGCGTCAGGCAATCGCCGACGCGGATATCTACCAGAATCGCGAAGAAATCCGTCTCGACGAGCGCGTGCTCAGCGAATCGCTCGGCGTGAGCCGCACGCCGGTGCGCGAAGCGATGACGCTGCTCGAGCAGGAAGGCTTCCTGCGCATGGTGCCGCGGCGTGGCATCTACATCGTGCGCAAGAGCAAACGCGAAATCGTCGAGATGATCCAGATGTGGGCCGCGCTCGAAAGCATGGCCGCGCGGCTCGCCACGCTGCATGCGACCGACGAGGAAATCGGCCGCTTGCGCCATATGTTCGACAATTTCCGCGACACGACGCCGGCCGAGCATATCGCCGAGTATTCGGACGCGAACATCGCGTTTCATCAGGCGATTGTCGAGCTGTCGAAGTCGCAGATCATTCTCGACACGATCAAGAACATCTTCATCCACGTGCGCGCGATCCGGCGCATGACCATCTCGCAGAGCGACCGGGCCGCGCGCTCTATCGTCGATCATCTGCGCATCATCGAGGCGCTCGAAAAGCGCGACACCGAACTCGCCGAGCGGCTCACGCGCCAGCATTCGCTCGATCTCGCGGCGTTCGTCGAAGCCAATTGCGATTTCCTCGATTGATGGCGGCCTAGACGCTGCCTGGCTGCTGATTGCGAAAAGCCCGCGTGTGCAAGCACCGCGGGCTTTTTTGCGTGCGCGCACTTCGAGCGATGCGCAGGTCGCGCGGCGGCGAACGGCAAACAAACGAGGTCGCCGCCGCGCTGCGGGATAACCTTGCTTGACGATCTTAAAAATATGGTATGTGATATATCAACAATGACCGGTGTGACGCACGGCCTGGTGTTTTCCCTTGAAATGACTGCCGCAGAGCCTTGTAGATTCGGCGCAAAGCTGCGGCTGGCAAGCTCGAGCAGCACAAACTTCGCGCCGTCTATGTCTCGAAATTGGCCTTGAAGGAATGTGATATATCACATACGGTATCTTCGAAGCCGTGAGACGTCGGTGCAACCGGACGTATATCGAAGCGGACGCGTCCGTCGATAACCGTTGCACATCCGATTGATGAGGAGATGACCATGTCTGCAGTTGTTTCATCCCTGAGTCCGGCCACGGCCACCACGACCGCCGACGACACGCTCAAGCAGAAGACCCGCGACGCGGGCGTCGTGTCGGGCGGCCATCTGGTCGCAAAGGCGCTGAAAAACGAGGGGGTCGACACGATCTTCACGCTGTGCGGCGGCCACATCATCGATATCTACGACGGCTGCGTCGACGAAGGCATCCGCATCATCGACGTGCGCCACGAGCAGGTCGCCGCACACGCGGCCGACGGCTACGCGCGCCAGACCGGCAAGCTCGGCTGCGTGGTGACGACCGCCGGCCCCGGCTGCACGAACGCGGTGACCGGCATCGCGACCGCGTTCCGCTCGGAAAGCCCGATCCTGCACATCGGCGGGCAGGGCGCGCTGACGCAGCACAAGATGGGCTCGCTGCAGGACCTGCCGCACGTCGACATCATGGCGCCGATCACGAAGTTCGCCGCGAGCGTGTCGAGCACCGAGCGCGTCGCGGACATGGTCTCGATGGCCGCGCGCGAATGCTTCAACGGCGCGCCCGGTCCCGCCTACCTGGAAATTCCGCGCGACGTGCTCGACCGCGAAGTCGACGTGTCGCGCGCGATCGTGCCGCAGCCGGGCCGCTATCGCGCGTCGACGAAATCGATCGGTGACCCGCGCGACATCGAGAAACTGGCGGACATTCTCGTCGATGCGGAACGCCCCGCGATCCTGTACGGCCAGCAGGTGTGGACCGCGCGCGGTCACGAGGAAGCGATCGCGCTGCTGCGCGGCATCGAGATTCCCGGCTATTTCAATGGCGCGAGCCGCGGGCTGCTGCCGCCGGGCGATCCGCATCATTTCGATCGCACGCGTTCGCAGGCGTTTGCGAATGCCGACGTGCTGATCGTGGTCGGCACGCCGTTCGATTTCCGCATGGGTTACGGCCGACGCATCAGCAAGGAATTGACGCTGGTGCAGATCGATATGGACTATCGAACCGTCGGCAAGAATCGCGATATCGATCTGGGTCTCGTCGGCGATCCGGGCGCGATTCTCGCCGCAGTGCTGCAGGCCGCGAGCGGTCGTATCAAGGACGACAAGCGTCAGGCGCGCCGCAAATGGATGGCGCAGTTGCGCGACGCCGAAGCGAGCGCAACCGAAAAACTGATGCCGCTATTCCGCTCGAACAGCACGCCGATTCATCCGTATCGCGTCGCGTACGAACTCAACGAATTCCTGTCCGACGACACCGTCTATATCGGCGACGGCGGCGACGTCGTGACGATCTCCGCGCAAGCGGTGCGCCCGCGCCGCCCCGGGCAGTGGATGGACCCCGGCGCGCTCGGCTCGCTCGGCGTCGGCACCGGCTTCGCGCTCGCGGCGAAGCTCGCGCACCCGCACAAGGAAGTGCTCTGCTATTACGGCGACGGCTCGTTCGGCATGACCGCGTTCGACATGGAAACCGCGAACCGCTTCGGCGCACCGTATCTCGCGGTGATCGGCAACAACTCGGCGATGAACCAGATCCGCTACGGCCAGCTTGCCAAATACGGCGAAGAACGCGGCAACGTCGGCAATCTGCTCGGCGACGTGCCGTTCAGCAAATTCGCCGAAATGCTCGGCGGCTATGGCGAGGAAGTGCGCGATCCCGCGCAGATCGCGAGCGCGCTACAGCGTGCGCGCGAAGCGATTCATCGCACCGGCCGCTCGGCGGTGGTCAACATCTGGGTCGACCCGCGCGAGTACGCACCGGGCACGAAGAACCAGACCATGTACAAATAACCCTCATCGTTCAGGAGATACGACATGGCCAAGGCACTCGACGGTGTGCGCATCCTCGATTTCACGCATGTGCAATCGGGGCCGACCTGCACGCAATTGCTCGCATGGTTCGGCGCGGACGTGATCAAGGTGGAACGGGCAGGCGCGGGCGACATCACGCGCGAGCAGCTGCGCGATATTCCCGACGTGGATAGCCTGTACTTCACGATGCTCAATCACAACAAGCGCTCGGTCACGATCGACACCAAGCATCCGGAAGGCAAGCAGGTGCTCGAAGCGCTGATCCAGAAATGCGACGTACTGGTCGAAAACTTCGCACCGGGCGCGCTCGACCGGATGGGCTTTACGTGGGAGCGGATTCAGGAATTGAATCCGCGCATGATCGTCGCCTCGGTGAAGGGCTTCGGTCCCGGTCCTTACGAGGACTGCAAAGTCTATGAAAACGTCGCGCAATGCGCGGGCGGCGCTGCGTCGACCACCGGCTTCGACGACGGGCCGCCGGTCGTGACCGGCGCGCAGATCGGCGACAGCGGCACGGGGCTGCATCTCGCGCTCGGCATCGTCACTGCGCTCTATCAACGCACGCATACCGGACGCGGCCAGCGCGTGCTCGCGGCCATGCAGGACGGCGTGCTCAATCTGTGCCGCGTCAAACTGCGAGACCAGCAGCGGCTCGACCGTACCGGCGTGATGAAGGAGTATCCGCAATATCCGAACGGCACGTTCGGCGAAGCGGTGCCGCGCGCGGGCAATGCGTCGGGCGGCGGCCAGCCGGGCTGGATTCTGAAATGCAAAGGGTGGGAGACCGACCCCAACGCCTATATCTACTTCATCACGCAGGCGCCCGTGTGGGCGAAGATCTGCAACGTGATCGGCAAGGAGGAGTGGGCCACGGACCCCGACTACGCGACGGCGCCCGCGCGCCTGCCGCGCTTGAAGGAGATCTTCGCCGAAATCGAACGCTGGACGATGACGAAGACCAAGTTCGAGGCGATGCAGATCCTGAACGAATACGACATTCCGTGCGGCCCGATCCTGTCGATGAAGGAAATTGCCGAGGAGCCGTCGCTGCGCAAAACCGGCACGATCGTCGAAGTCGATCATCCGAAGCGTGGCAAGTATCTGACAGTGGGCAATCCCATCAAGCTGTCCGACAGCCCGACCGACGTCGAACGCTCGCCGCTGCTTGGCGAACATACCGATGAAGTGATGGCCGAGCTCGGTTATTCGGCCGAGCAGATCACGGCGCTGCGCACGGCGGGCGCCATCTAGGAGCGAGGCATGCAGACGTGGATGCGGTTCATGTCGGGCGACAGCGGCATCGTGTTCGGCCGTGTCGAAGGCGCCTATCTGCACGAGTACGAAAGTCTCGCGCAGCCGGTGCCGACCGGCGCAGTACTGTCGCTGCGCGCATTGACGCCGTTGGCGCCGTGCTCGCCCGGCAAGATCGTCGCGCTGTGGAATAACTATCACGCGCTCGCGGCGAAGCTCGACAAACCCGTGCCCACGCATCCGCTGTTTCTGCTGAAGCCGGCGGCGTCGGTGATCGGCGCGGGCGAGCCGATCCGCCGGCCGCGTCACTACGCGGGCAAGATCGTCTACGAAGGCGAACTCGGCATCGTGATCGGCCAGCGTTGCCGCGACGTGGATGCGCAGCAGGCGGAGGCGGCGATCTTCGGCTACACGCTCGTCAACGACGTCACCGCCGCCGATCTGCTTAACGAGAATCCGCATTTTCCGCAGTGGTGTCGCGCGAAGAGCTTCGATACCTTCTGTTGCCTGGGTCCGGCCATCGTCTCCGGTTTCGACTGGCGGGCGGCGCGCCTCCTGACCACGCTCGACGGCGCCGAGCGTCAGAACTATCCGCTCGCCGATATGGTCTTTTCGCCGGCCGAGCAGGTGAGTCTGATATCGCAGGATCTGACGCTCGAACCCGGCGACGTGATTGCGTGCGGCACCTCGGTGGGCGTGGGGTCGATCAAGGACGGCGCAACGGTCTCGATCACGATCGATGGGATAGGCACGCTGACCAATACCTTGAGCGCGGCGCAGCGCGACGAGCCACGGCGATCGGGCGATACCGCGAACGTCGGTTGACGAGGGCCGGACCTCGCGGCTCTTGCCTTTTCATCGCATCACGGAGAATCACGCATGCCGCAAGCCTGTGGAAGTGCCGTGTGGATGGACCTGTTGCTGCTGCTCGCCGTGACTGTCATCGCTGCGTTGGTTGCGGTGCTGATGGTGGCGTTGGCCGCGCTCTCGCGACGACAGTTCGGCCGACGTTCGGCGCAGCGGCATTCATGCCTGCGCGAACGCGATCTGACACGCAGGCCCCGGATGCTTGCATTGCTTGGCAGCGGGATCGGTTTGGCGGTCGCGTCGACAGGCTTTACGCGCTACCTGTTGGCAGCGGCGCGCGAGAACAGCGAACGCATCGAACTGTTTGCCGCCGTGTTGATCGGCGCGCTGCTCTTTGCGATCTCGGCGATTGCGTTCTGCAAGCTGCGCGGCGCATTGCAACTCGAGGCGGTCGCGCGGCCGGGACATCACGTCGTCAATCTGTTTGCGCTGTTTTTATGCGGATGGCTCGGTTACGGCTTCGTCACTGAACAGGCACAGCCATTCGGACTCGCGGCATTGCTCGCGACGGGCGCGCTGGCGTTGGCAATGGGCGTGCATCTGATGCTGAGCCGCGAGTACTCGGCCGATCCCGCTCACGCGGCGAATCGCGTCAGTTGCGCAGCGCGCATGTATGCCTTCGCCGCGCGTAGCGATGGCCTGGCGATCGGCAAGCCGGGCCTGCTCGCGAACATCGAGTGGCATGGCGGGGAAGAGCAGACGTGGGCGCTTCGCGATGTCACGCCGGCGATGATGCGCGTGAGCGCCTGTGCAGATAGTCGGGATGGGCGTGATGGCAGACGCGGCAACGGCCGCCAGCGCGACTGTGCACGCCAATGCGTGCACGAGCGGCCGGTTCATTTCACTACACGTCGCTGATCAATGATGCATGCGCCGCCAGGAGACCTGATTGCCAATAGCGAAGACGGCGGGACGATGATCCCGCCGCCCGAGTCTTTTTCGATGCTTCTAGGGTCTGTTTACATATGGAACGCACGTGCGAATGCCCGCTATCGGCCGCAGGGCAAGGAGTAAGGAGCGCTGCG
This sequence comes from Paraburkholderia sp. UCT31, assembly GCF_014397655.1. Lineage (NCBI taxonomy): Bacteria > Pseudomonadati > Pseudomonadota > Betaproteobacteria > Burkholderiales > Burkholderiaceae > Paraburkholderia > Paraburkholderia sp. UCT31. Next base: position 127,094 of record NZ_VZQP01000016.1, on the reverse strand, counting down.
TGGCCGCGCCACGTGAGCGACGCACGACGCCGCCATGCGGCCGATAGCGGGCATTCCCCTGGAATGAAATTCAGAACTGGGGTTGCCGCGAGAAGGGCCGCTCGCTGCGTCATGCTCCTTGCGAATACGTCGAGTATTCGCGGCGTCGCAATCCTTGCGAGCGGCCCTTCTCGCGGCAACGCACGTGCGTTCCATATGTAAACAGACCCTAGTCGCCCACGGCCGCGGCGAATTCGCTGTAGTACTGCGTCTTCCTATGCAGAATCAGTTGCGCGAGAAAGTCGGCATCGTACGCCCGATGCAGGTGGCTGTGATAGCGCTCGATATAAGCGGTGATTCGCGCCAACTCGCCATTGAACTCTTTCAGCATGTCGAGCGTCGCACGGTCCCAGCGAAACCGCAGCCCAAGATCGCTGAACGCGGCATTGTAGGCGCTCAGATGCGCGTCGTCGGGTTGGTCTTCGTGATCCGCCGCCGCTGTGCGAGCGTTGCGTGTACTGATACGGGATTCAACCGGAGCGTGGTTCATGATCGGCCTCCTCGGCTCGCAAGTGAAAGAACTCGCTTGCAGCATAGAAGTCACGATCGATTTGCAATAGTTAAAGTTTTATTGGCTTTCCATAGCCTACGGCTTATGCACGCTCAGTTCCTTCACGCGGGTGATCTTTTCGATCAGATTGGCGCCTTCCTCCATCAGGAAGCGTTTGAAGGCGACGGCAACCGGTGGCAGACGCTTGTTCTTCCGATGCACGACATACCAATTGAGCATGACCGGAAAGGTTTCGACGTCGAGCACGACCAGATGACCCAGTTGCAATTCGAGGCTGATCGTATGGGCGGACAGAAACGCGATGCCCATGCCGGCGATGACCGCCTGCTTGATCGTCTCGGTGCTCTTGATCTCCATCGCAATCTTCAGATTGGACAGCCGGCCGGCAAAACCTTCTTCCATCGAATTCCACGTGTCCGAGCCGCGTTCGCGCACGATGAACGCTTCGTTCGCGAGTTGACTGAAGCGGATATTGCGCTTGTGCGCAAGCGGATGAGTGGGCGCCGCGACGATCACGTACGGGTGCGGCGCGAACGGTTCATTGGTCGCGTCGGTTTCGTGCGGCGGACGCACCATGACCGCGAGGTCGGTCTGATTGGTCGCCAGTTGATGAAGCAGTTCTTCGCGGTTGTGTACCGCGAGATTGAGATCCACACCCGAATAGCGACGCGTGAATTCGGCGAGAAGGCGCGGAAAGAAATAGTCGCCCGCGCTAATCACCGCAACATTCAGTTTGCCGCCGGAGACACCCTTCAACTGGCTCATCGCTTCGTCGACTTCATGGAACTGCTGCATGATCGCGCGGCTGTAGTGGAGCATTTCCGTGCCTGCCGGCGTCAGATAGATCTTCTTGCCGAGTTGCTCGAACAGGGGCAGCCCCGCATGTTCCTCGAGTTGCCGGACCTGGGTGGAAACGGCCGGCTGAGTCAGATGCAATTCCTCCGCGGCGCGGGAAAAACTCAGGTGCCGCGCTACCGTTTCAAAGACCTTCAGTTGCCGCAGAGTTGCATTGCGCATCGTCATGGTCGATGTATAAGGAAACGTGAATCAACATAATAACAAACTTTAATTATGAGTAATTCAGCAATGACCCTAGCATGAAATCTATAACAAGCCGAATAGCCGCTGTAATACGCGGGTTAACGCATAGATATGTCGTGTGGCGGACTCAATAGCGGGGAATAAGCTGTAATGCTTACCGGGTGAAGCGTGGCTCTGGTCGGAATAAAGCAAGAATTATAGAAGACGAGTTCGGGGGATCTGCGGAAACACAAAAGCGTCAATTGAGATTTTTCCCGAATAGCGGAGTTCTCGGGCCATAACGATAAGGCGGGACACATCCAGCGCGGCGCGTAAGCCGGCTGCACTAAATAAATAGTGGAGACAAGGCTCATGAACGATATCACCCAGCAAGCGACGACCCGTATGTCCTGGCGTAACCGATGGTGGCAACTCGTCATCGGCATGGTATGCATGGCGCTGGTGGCGAATCTGCAATATGCGTGGACGTTATTCGTGGCTCCTATGCATGCGCGGCATCACTGGAGCGAGGCGTCGATCCAGCTCGCGTTCTCGATCTTCATTCTGACCGAGACGTGGCTCGTGCCGTTCGAGGGCTGGCTCGTCGATCGATTCGGGCCGCGCCCGGTGGTGGCAGCCGGCGCGGTATGCGCGGGTTTGTCGTGGATTCTCAATTCGCATGCGACCACGCTCGGCATGTTGTATTTCGCGGCGGTGATTGGCGGGATAGGCGCGGGCGGTGTGTATGGAACATGCGTCGGCAATGCGCTCAAATGGTTTCCCGACCGGCGCGGTCTCGCCGCGGGTTTGACGGCAGCGGGCTTTGGCGCAGGCGCGGCGCTGACGGTGATTCCGATTGCGAACATGATTACGCGCCGCGGCTATGAAGAGACGTTCCTGTTCTTCGGCATCGTGCAAGGCGTCAGCATTCTGCTGCTCGCGATGCTCCTGACGCGGCCGATCTTGCGTCAGCCAGGGGTACGCAAGAGCCGCTTCGCGGTGTCGAAGGTCGATTTCACCTCGCGCCAGATGATCAGAACGCCAGTGTTCTGGGTGATCTACGCGTCGTTCGTCGCGGTCGCGGCGGGCGGCTTGATGGCGACCGCGCAGATCGGCCCGATCGCGAAAGACTGGGGCATAGCGCGCATTCCGATGACGGTCTTCGGCGCGACGTTGCCGCTGCTGACCCTCACGCTGTCGATCGACAATATCTTCAACGGCTTGACGCGTCCGCTGTCCGGCTTCATCTCCGACAAGATCGGCCGTGAAAACACGATGTTCGTGATCTTCATCGGCGAGGGGCTCGCGTTGCTCGGCATGATGCAGTTCGGCAGCAATCCGTATGCGTTCATGGTCTTTGCCGCGCTGATCTTCCTGTTCTGGGGCGAGATCTTCTCGATCTTCCCGGCGACTTGCGCCGATACGTTCGGCAGCAAGTACGCGGCCGCCAATGCCGGCACGTTGTACACCGCGAAGGGCACGGCCTCGTTGCTGGTGCCGATCGCGTCCGTACTCGCGGCGACGGGCGGCTGGAGCCTTGTCTTCGTCTTTGCCGCCGTCATCACGATCGCAGCCGGCATTTCCGCGAAGTTCATCCTCGAGCCGATGCGCACGCGTTGGATCGAATCGCACAACGAACCACCTCAGGGCGCGCTGGCCGTCGCGGGTCATGGCAATGGCAATGCGTCGCGAATGAGTCACTGGCCCGAACAGTCTGGCGAATAACGTGAGCGTCGCGCGCCCGGAACCGATGCCATGAATGTTTCGCTGCAGCAGCTCAAGGTATTCGTCGCGGTCGCGCGCGAGCGCAGTTTCACGCGCGCGGCGCGCGAGTTCGATCTGACGCAGTCGGCCGTGAGCCGTTGCGTGCGTGAACTGGAAGACGCGGTCGAATTGAAGCTGTTCGATCGCACGACACGCCAGGTCGAACTGACGAATGCGGGTGCGAGTCTCGAGAGAAGAATTGGCCGGCTGCTCGACGAAATCGAGTTGACGCTGCTCGAAGAGCGCGCTGCTTATGACGGACACACGGGCGTCGTCTTATTCGCGAGTAATCCGGTGTTGTCATCGGGCTGGGTGCCGCAGGCTTTGGCGCAGTGCGCGTCGGTTTTTCCCGAGCTGGTCGTATCGGTCAAGGATCAGCCTCAAAGCAGCGTACTGGCCAGTGTCGAGCAGGGCGAGGTGGATTTCGGCGCGGTCTGTGTGACTGTACCTGTCGATAGTCCTCTACTGCACGCGCAGGTACTTTTCACTACGCCACTGCATGCGGTGCTTCCATCCGCGCATCCGCTAGCGCGGCAAGACAGCATCGGATGGCACGCGTTGCGCGAATGTCCGCTGATAACGCTGAATGCCGATACTGGCGTGCGTGCCGCGCTCGCCCCGGTACTCGCCGCGAACGGATCGAAGCGCCGGCCGTTGCAGGAACTCGGACACGTTGCGACGGTAGCGCGCATGGTCGAATTGGGACTGGGTGTCGGCGTATTGCCTGTCGATGCGCATTGGCCTTCGCCGGGCGCTTCGTTGGTGAGTCGTCCGCTGGTCCCCGAAACGGCATTGACGACGGTACTCATGCACCGCAGAAATCGCTCGCTTCGTCCCAATGCGGCTGCTGCGTGGGCGCAGTTTGTCGCGTCGACGACTGATCATTCGCCGATCGCGAACGAAGCGCCTGCCGCAGCCGCGACGCAAAGCTTCAACTGGCGGTCCGTGCGGCAAAGCCTGTTGCCGGAACCTTAGACAGGGGCCGACCAAAAAGCTTGCGCGACGCGCGGCATTCGATCGATGCGCCGTCAGTCAACCACATAACGTCCTACTCAAGGAGCTTCATGATGGAAATCCAGACCGATCTCAGGCACCATGATCTGCTGATCGACGGCAAGCGCATGCCGCCAGGCACCGGAGAATATTCCGTCGACATCAACCCCGCGACCGAGGAGCCGATCGCACTGGTGGCGCAAGGCAGCGCCGCCGACGTCGATGCCGCGGTGCGCGCCGCTCGCGGCGCATTGAAAGTATGGAATTCGATTCGGGCCGCCGAACGCGGGCGCATCCTGCAACGTCTCGCGGGCCTGATGCGAGAGAACATGGAAGAACTCGCTGCGCTCGAAAGCCTCGACGGCGGCAAGCCGATTGCCGCGGTGATGCGTCAGGACGTGCCCGCCGCGATCGATACCGTCGAATACTACGCAGGCTGGTGCGACAAGATCAACGGCCAGGTGGTGCCGACGCGTCCCGATGCATTGACCTATACGTTGCGCGAACCTGTCGGCGTGGTCGCCGCAATCGTGCCGTGGAATTTTCCGCTGATGATCGGCATGTGGAAGATCGCGCCCGCGCTCGCATGCGGTTGCACGCTGATCGTCAAGCCCGCCGAGATCACGCCGCTCACCGCGTTGCGCATCGGCGAGCTGGCGCTCGAAGCGGGCGTGCCGCCGGGCGTGCTCAACATCGTCACCGGCAAAGGCAGCGTGGTGGGCGACGCGATGGTCTCGCATCCCGGTATCGACAAGGTCACGTTCACCGGTTCGCCTTCGGTCGGACGAGGCATCCTGCAGGGCGCGGCGGGCAACTTCAAACGCGTGACGCTGGAACTCGGCGGCAAGTCGGCCAACGTGATTTTTGCCGACGCGAATCTCGACAATGCGGTGCGAGCCGCGGCGTCGGGCGTGTTCTTCAATACGGGGCAAGTGTGCTCCGCCGGGTCGCGGATACTCGCGCATCGCGACGTGTATGACGAAGTGGTCGAGCGTCTGGCCACGCGCGCGAAGTCGATCAAGGTCGGCGACCCGTCGCTGCGCGAAACGTCGATGGGACCGCTGATTTCGGCCGCGCAGATGAAGACCGTATTGAGCTATGTCGACACGGGACGCTCGGAAGGTGCATCGCTCGTGACGGGTGGCGCGCGCGTCGGCGATCGCGGCTTTTTCGTCGAGCCAACCGTGTTCGCGAATGTCGAGCACGAAATGCGCATTTCGCAGGAAGAAATCTTCGGGCCCGTGGCGAGCGTGATCCGTTTCAACGACGAAGCGGACGCGATCCGAATCGCCAATGGCACGTCGTACAGTCTCGCGGCTGGCGTGTGGAGCGCTGACTTGAGCCGCGTGCATCGCGTGGCGCGCGACCTGAAGGCGGGCACGGTGTGGATCAACACCTACGGTTATACGGACGTGCGTTTGCCGTGGGGCGGTGCTGGCGATTCGGGCTTCGGTCGCGAGCATGGCGATGTCGCGATCGAGAACTTCACGGAACCGAAAGCGGTGTGGGTGGCGATCGATCAATAGCGGCAAATGCGAAAAAGGATCGGATGCATGGCATCCGATCCTTCAGGTCGTGTTGCAAGACGAAAAGGAATTGACGAGTACTCGGTCAATTGCCCTGTAAAGCCATCTTCTCGCGCAATTTGATCAGTGCGAGCACGACGTCGATAGTGGGTGTCGGTTCGGCAACGAGTCGCCCCATTTCCTGCACGACGGTCAATAAAGGATCGATTTCCATCGGCCTGCGGTGCTCGAGATCGACGAGCGTTGATGTCTTGTGCGCACCGACCGCACCCGCGCCATCAATACGCCTTTCCACATCGACGCGAAAGTGCACGCCGAACTGATCCGCGATTCGCTTCGCTTCGAGCATCATCGTGCGTGAGACCGCGCGCGTGCCCGGGTCACTCGTGAGCACATCGAGCGTTGCATGCGTCAATGCGCTAATCGGGTTGAAGCACAGATTACCCCATAGCTTGAGCCAGATTTCGTCGCGAATGTTGTCGCGAATCGGCGCTTCGAAGCCGGCCGCCTGCATGATCTCGTGCAATTGCTGAATGCGCGGGGTGCGCTCGCCACTGGGTTCGCCGATGGGAAACTTCTTGCCGTACACGTGTTTGATCACCCCCGGTTCGACGATCTCCGCTGCCGGATAGAGTACGCAGCCAATCGCGCGCTCGGGTCCGAGCCTGGTCCATTGCGAACCGTCGGGGTCGACGCTCGTCAGCCGAGTGCCGGCAAAGCGCCCGCCGTGCTGATAGAAGTACCAATATGGAATGCCGTTGACGCCGGTAACGATCGCCGTGTGCTTGCCGAGTAGCGGTTGCATGGAATCGACCACGCCAGGCAGCGAATGCGCCTTCAGCGTCACGATGACGAAGTCCTGGACGCCGAGTTCGCGTGGATCGGACGTGCAGCGCACCGGCGCGCTGAACGTTTCGCCATCCATGATGAGGCGCGCGCCGTGTTCACGCATCGCGGCCAGATGCGGGCCGCGCGCAATGAAGCTGACGTCCGCGCCGGCGCGTGCCAATTGCACGCCCATCAAACCGCCAATCGCTCCCGCTCCGAAGATGCAGATCTTCATGATGTCGCTCCGTGACGATGAAAAAGCCGTTCGCCCAATGCCGCATTGCAGTCATTCGCGGCCGGTCACGGTTCGAGCATAAGGTGGCGCGACGAATGCTGATAGTTAAAGTTTCTCCGTCGATGTATTAGTTATTCGTTATGAAAAGACCGCGACGTGAATGCTGCTTCGACTGTCGGAGAGCCTAGGGCCTGTTCACGCTCCCCTGTTTTAAAAAAACCTTCTGGCGGCCAGCGCAAGCCCGTTATTAGCGTGAACGGGCCCTAGATACCTCAGCCGCGCCGAACCAGTAGAAAACTCACGCCGATTGCCGCGAGAAATCCGCCGCAGCAGCGATTGAACCAGCGGCGGATCTGCGCGCGCATCAGCCATTTGCCGAGATACATGCCGGCCCACGAATACAATGCAATCGCCACCCATTCGAGTACCAGAAAGCTCGCGCCGAGCGCGGCGAATTGCGGCAGGAACGCGGTAAAAACCAGAATCGCCTTCGGATTGCCCGCCGCCACGAAAAACTCGTGCCGGGCGATGCGCGAGAGCGCGGCCTCCTGGGGTTGCGATGTATCGATTGCGGGTGCGTCGCTGCGCCACAACTGGATCGCGAGCCAGATCAGATAAGCGGCGCCCGCGAGTTTGATCGCCAGAAAGATCCACTCGGACGCATGCAGCACGACCGCGAGACCGGTCGCGGCGAGTGCGAGCATCATCGCGAAGGCGAGCAGCCGGCCGCTGCCGCCGACGAACGCTTTCATGAAGCCATGACGCGCGGCCACGTTGATCGAAAGCAGGTTGTTGGGCCCGGGTGCGAGGTTAATGGCGAAGCAGGCGGGTAAAAAGAATAGCCAGGCGGTAAGGGACATGACGGCTTGCATTCCGAACGGGAGATCACGATGCACCGCGCGCGATGCGTTACCGGGATTGTAGCGAAACCGCGCCGCGCCTCGGCTGGCCGCGTGCTCAGTTCACCGCCTTGATAAAGCCTGGATCGCCAATCAATGTATCGACGCTGAGCTTGACCGTGTCTTCGATCGCGATCGTGTTGCTGGTGAATTTCGGCGACTTCTGCTTCACGGTGCGCGTGGTCGTGTACATGACTTTTTTGGTCGCCGCATCGATAACCACGTAGTGCATCTTCAGCGTCCACAGCGCCGGCGAGCGCGTATCGTCCACCGTGAAGGTTTCGATGCTGCCGCTGAGCACGCGTTTGTTGTCGTCGATACGAAAACCGGCCACTCGCAGACTATTCGCTACGCCATTGCGCACCACGAGGCTGACGTCGTCCTTCAGCACGAGCCCGGTCATCCCGGTATTTTCGATGCGGTTCGGCGAGATATGACCGTCGTGCGCGGGCTGATACGCGAAGTCGCGTGCAGGGGCGACGGTGAGCGAGCCGGTGCCGTGGGTCTTCGTGTGCGTTGCGCTGGCGCTGCTGTTCAGGCCGAACCATGACCACGAGCACGCGGACAGCAGCGTGGGCAGCAGTATGGCGCCGCAGCCCTTGAGCACGACGGCTCTCAACGGCGAACGCGCAGCAGCCATGCGGGAGAAAGCGGCGATCGAAGTCAGAGGAGTTGCCCTTTTCAGTGGAGTCATCCCGGTGAAGAACAGCATGGTAGCAGCGAACCGGACCGTCGAACCTTCAAACGGGCTCCGGGCGCTCCTTGCCGATCCGGGCAGCAAGCCTCGCATCGGGGCTGGCAGCCCGCCCATCATAACGGGCCGCGTTAGCGATGGACGTCGAGGCCACGCCCGAAGCGCTTTCGAGATGTTTTCGGAATTGCCCGCGTCAGGCCCGGACCTGAGCCGTTCAGAAAAAGCCCGCCTTTCCTTGCGTGATATCGATCAGCGTTGCCTTGGCGTCGTCGAGTGCGTTGGCGGGCACGCGCATCGTCATCTTCACCAGCATGCCGTAGGCGCTGTCCACGAGCGCATAGCCTTCGGCGTCCATCCATCGACGGACTTTGGCTTCGTCGGCGTAACTCACTTCGACGCCCAGCAACACCTGGGCGATCCTCTCGACGCGCGGCGCGTCGAGCAGCGCGGACGCGATCGCATCGGTGTACGCGCGCACCAGACCGCCCGCGCCGAGCTTCACACCGCCGTAATAGCGCACGACCGCCGCAAGCACGCCATCCAGATCGTGATGCCGCAGTACTTCGAGAATCGGCCGACCGGCGGTACCGGACGGTTCGCCGTCGTCGGACATGCCGGACTGGCCGCCCGCGAGCAGCGCCCAGCACACATGCGTCGCGGCAGGATGTTCGTCGCGCAGACGCTGCAATTCGGCCATCGCGGCATCGCGATCGGCGACCGGGATCGCATGCGCGATGAAGCGGCTCTTGCGAATCTCGAGTTCCGCGCTCAGCGGCGCGGGCAGGGTATAGGTGGGCAAGGCGGAAACGTCGGTGGATGAAATGACGCACGCGGTAGGCGGCGCGATGTCCGTCATGTTAACGGATCGTCGGTGCCAGCGAGGCGCAAGGGCCGCTTCGCGGGTTCGTCTACAATGGTCCGCTGAACGCGCGCCCGTCATATCGACCCCGCGCGTCGCAAGGAGACGACATGCTTGACCTATCCACGTTGGGGACGTTCGTTGCCGTCGTGCTCGGGCTCTTTCTGATTCCAGGCCCGGCCGTGCTGCTAGTTTTGACGCGCACCATGCACGGCGGACGTAAAGCCGGCATTCTGACCGGTCTCGGTATCGCAGCGGGTGATTTCGTGCATACGCTGGGCGCCGCGGTTGGCCTCTCCGCGCTGCTGATGACGTCCGCGCTGGCCTTCAATGCGGTGAAATTCGTCGGTGCCGCGTATCTCGTCTATCTGGGCATTCGCGCGTTGCGCGAAAAGCAGGCGAGTGCGCACCTGCCGGTCGTCGCGCCGGTGTCGGGTTCGAAGGCGTTCTTGCAGGCGATTCCCGCCGAAGTGCTGAACCCGAAGACCGCGCTGTTTTTCCTTGCGTTTCTGCCGCAATTCGTGCGCCCCGAACATGGCTCGACGTTTCTGCAGTTCGCGACACTCGGGCTGATTTTCGTTGCCATGAGCGCGCTTTACACGACGCTGATCGTCCTGACGATGCGGCCGCTGGGCAAACTCGTGAAGCGTTTGACGTGGTTGACGCGCTGGCAGAACAAGCTCATCGGTGTGCTGTTCATTTCGCTCGGCCTGCGCGTGGCAGTGCAAACACGCTGAGTCCGGAAGCGCGAGTTCAGGACGGCGCCAGCAGGATCAGCGACCCAACGACGCGACTGTTAAGCATTGCAAGGCGACGATGCCATGGCAGGCGCGATTCAGGAGACAGCGATGAATGAAGACGCAACTTCGACGGCGCGCGCAATCGAGTTCTGGTTCGACTTCGGCAGCAACTACAGCTATCTGAGCATGATGCGGATCGAAGCGTTGGCGGCCGCGCGCAACGTGACGATCGTCTGGCGGCCGTTTCTGCTCGGTCCGGTATTTCGCCAGCTCGGTTTCGACAACTCGCCCTTCGTGCTGCAGAAAGAAAAAGGCGCGTACGTGTGGAAAGACATGGAGCGTCAATGCCGCAAATACGGCATTGCGCTCACGCGCCCCAGCAGTTTTCCGCGCGCGGCGCTTCTCGCGATGCGTGTCGCGCTGCTGGGTGCGAACGAGCCGTGGATCGGTGCCTGGTGCCGCAAGATCATGCAGTTGAATTTCGTCGACGACCGCGACATCGGTTCAATCGATGTCGTCAGTCACGCGCTCGACTCGCTTGGCTTACCGGCGCAGAGCGTGATCGACGCCGCGCAAAGCGACGCGAACAAGCTCCGCTTGCGCGAGCAGACCGAACGGGCCATCAACAAGGGGATTTTCGGTGCGCCGACGTTTTTTGTCGGCGGGGAGATGTTCTGGGGCAATGACAGGCTGGAGGACGCGTTGGACCACTGCGACGCGATCGCGGCGCGTCATTGAACGTCAGCGGGAGCGCTTAATCAGCCTGCTGGCAGAAGCGCCGACCCGGCACGTGAGAGACCACGGCCTGGGCGATTTCGAACGGAGTACTTTCGGCGGGAACGACGCGACGGCTCGATTCGGGCGCGTGCTTCATCGTCCATTCGACGAGCCGGTATGAACGGCCCCAGGGCGGTTGCAGCGGATCGGAGACCTTGCAGGAATGAATCTGGCGAGTCCATTGATGGCCGGGCATCGCACGCAGGTGTTCGACTACCATCTCTTCAACCATGATTTACCTCCTTCTTGTGCGCGTAACCGTTTTCGGTCGCGCTTCTGGCACCCCTCAAGAAAAAGCGCCGCCGATGTTCTGGCGGCTCAACAGGGGATGTGCCACATACTTGCAGGGAACAATTAAGCGAAACTTAAGAACGGCAATCATTACGCAAACGGATCTCATTGCGTGTAAGCGAGTGCAAGTGAATGCAAGCGGGAGCTGACAACAGTGGGCACGAACGCCCGCAGGCCGGCCGACACGTCGCGAGCCTGCCCTCAAGACCCCGGCGGATCGGCCGTTATCAGTAGAGTTGGGGCGTCGACCCCGCTTCGCCTTCAGGGCCGCCCTACTGATACCGTGACGAATCTCGCCCAAACGCCGCTTTCCGAGCGCCTTCGCTCGCTCGTCGACACCGTGCAGCACAACGAGCGCACGTTGCGCCGCTTCCAGAACGTCGAGTTGCGGTTGATCGGCGCGCAGGATTTCGCATCGTTTCTCAATACGTTGTTCAGCCATCTGCCGCGGGAGTTCTCGCTCGCGAGCGTGGTGCTGTGGCTCGACGAGCGCGCGCCAATGCTGCTCGAACTGCTCGAGCCGGGCAACCTGCGCGCGCTCGATCATGCGCAGTTGAAGACGTCGCGCGAGGGCGGTCTCGTCGCGCAATCCTTGTGCGAAGACGATCGGCCGTGGCTCGGCCGCCCTGGCGAACTCGACGACGACACGCGCCGCGCGTTCTTCGGTGCCGCGCCAGCTCACGTGCCGGCCAGCGCGATCCTGCTGCCGCTCGCCGCGGGCACAAGCGTCAGCGGCTATCTATGCCTCGGCAGCGACGACCCCGCGCGCTTCGGCGCGGGCATGGCCACCGACATTCTCGAGCGCTTCGCGAGCATCGTCACCGCGAGTCTCGACAACGTCGCGCATCGCGAGCGGCTCAGGCAGCTCGGCATGACCGACTCGCTGACCGGCCTCGCGAATCGCCGCTATTTCGACGAACGGCTGCGCGAGGAGTTGATGCGCGCGGCCCGTTATCGCGTGCCGGTCGCGTGTCTTTTCATCGATATCGACGGTTTCAAGCGCATCAACGATAACCACGGCCATCAGACCGGCGACCGCGCGCTCGCGGCGGTGGCCGCCTGCGTGCGACAGCAGGTGCGGCTTGGCGACACCGTCGCGCGCTATGGCGGCGAGGAGTTCGCCGCGCTGCTGCAAGGCGATCGCAGCGACGCGTTGACCGTCGCGGAACGCGTGCGGCGTGCGGTCGAGAATCTCGACGTGCGCGACGAGCACGGCGAGCTCATTGCATTGACCGTGTCGATCGGCGTGGCCGGGCGCGTGGTCGCCGTCAGCCCGGCCGAGGCGATGTCGCTCGGTCAGGCGATGATGGACGAGGCCGATCGCGCGATGTATCAGGCCAAGCGCAACGGCCGCAATCGTATCGAGGCGCAGGTCGATGCGCTCGATGAGCAGGGCTGATCGAGCGCAACTAACACTAACTACGCGTCACACTCCTGCCGCATCCGGCGGCACCCCGAGCAGCTGCAACGCGCCGCCCATCACGCCGCTGAACACCGGTCCAGCGACCGTGCCGCCATAGAACGCCTTGCCAGCCGGATCGTCGATCATCACGGCGACGATCAGGCGCGGATCGCTCATCGGCGCCATGCCGACGAACAGCGCGCGGTAGCGGTTCTTCGCGTAGCCCGCGCCGATCTGCTTGCGCGCGGTGCCGGTCTTGCCGCCGACGCGATAACCCGCCACGGTCGCGGCGCGTCCGGTGCCGCCGTCGCCCGTGGCCATTTCGAGCATGTTGCGGATCGCGCGCGCGGTGCCGGGCGTCGTGACCGATTCGCCGCGGTCGGCGAACGACGCGGGGCCCTCCGCGTCGAGCGGCTCGCGCAGCAGGCTCACGCGCCTCAGCGCGCCGTCGCCCGCATAGGCGGTGTAGACCTGCGCGATTTGCAGCAGCGATACCGACAGCCCGTAGCCATACGCCATCGTGGCCTGTTCGATCGGGCGCCAGCGCTTATATGGCCGCAGCTTGCCGGCGGCCACGCCAGGGAAGGGCAGCTCGGGCTTCAGACCGAGCCCGTATTGCCGATACTTGGTCCAGATCGTCTCGGCCGGCAGATTCAGCGCGAGCTTTGCCAGCGCGATATTGCTCGACTTCTGCACCGCCTCGGCGACCGTCATCGCGCCATGATTCGACGTGTCGTGAATCACGGCCGGGCCGATCCGATACCAGCCGGGCGCGGTATCGATGATGCTCTGCGGCCGCACCTTGCCTTCGTCGATCGACAGTGCGACGACCAGCGGCTTGATCGTCGAACCCGGTTCGAACGTGTCGATCACCGCGCGGTTGCGCAGCTGCCGGCCGGACAGGTGCGTGCGGTCGTTCGGATCGAAGCTCGGGTAGTTGGCGAGCGCGAGGATCTCGCCGTTGCGCGCATCGAGCACGACCACGCTGCCCGCTTCGGCGCGGTGCTGCGCGATCGCCGCTTTGAGCTGTGTGTACGCGAGTTGCTGGATGCGCCGGTCGATCGTCAGCTGGATCGTGGCGCCGTTGCGCGCGGGCACGAGCGGCCGCGTCTCCGAGATCACGCGGCCGAGCCGGTCGCGGATCACCTCGCGGTGGCCGGGCACGCCTTGCAACTGCGCATTGGCGGCGAGTTCGACGCCTTCCTGGCCGTTGTCCTCGATGTCGGTGAAGCCGACCACGTGCGCGGCCGACTCGCCCTCGGGATAAAAGCGTTTGGTGTCGGCGATCTGCGTGATCCCGGCGAGCCCGAGGCGCGACAGATGCCCGGCAGTGTCGGCATCGACCTGGCGCTTGAGCAGCACGAAGCTGCGCTCGCCGTTCAGACGCCGACGCAGTTCCGCGAGCGGCAGATCGAGCAGCTTTGCCAGCGGCGCGAACGCGCTTTCGTCGACGAGCTTCGGCGTGGCCCAGATTTCGTAGGTCGCGAGACTGACCGCGAGCATCGAACCATTGCGATCGACGATCCGGCCGCGCGTCGCGTCGAGTTCGAGCAGGCGCTGATAGCGCTTCTGCCCTTGGTCGACGTAGAAGTCCTGATTCACGACCTGCACCCAGAACGCGCGGAGCGCGAGCGTCGCGAACGCGCCGGACACGAGCAGCACGACGAACTTCGAGCGCCACGCGGGTAGTCGCGCATCGAGCAGCGGGTTCTTCGCGGCTAAGGCATAGGGATCGGGCGACGGTGGTTTTTTCTGGCGGTTCATGGCGGCGGGCAGCGGACCTCACGTACTTTCGATTGAACGAGGCCGCCAAAGCCATGAGGCCTGGCGGCAAGGACTGTCGCCGGGCCGATTGTAAATAAAACGTAATTTAAATGCGAGGAGTGTGAAAGGAGGCGTGTTCGAGCTGGAGCAAAGGCGAGCCGAGCCGAAGCTTGATAACGAAAAGCCGCGCGGACTTGCAAAATCCGCGCGGCTGATTCGTTCGATTGATGCGTCGACTCCGACGCGGCGTGTTGAATAGGCGCTCCCTGCCTGTGGGGCGCCTTCTTTTTTCGCGCCCGTTGCGGGCGCGGCGGGGCAAGCTCAAGCCGGCAACGCGAAACTCGCAATCGCGTCGCGCAACACGCCGACCTGGTCCTTCAGCGAATGCGCGGCGGCCGCGGCCTGTTCGACCAGTGCCGCATTCTGCTGCGTGACCTGATCCATCTCGCCGACCGCGCGATTGACCTGTTCGATGCCCGCGCTCTGCTCGCGCGACGCGTGGCTGATTTCTTCAAGGATCTCGTTGACCCGCCGCACCGACTGCACGATCTCGCCCATCGTCGCGCCCGCGTTGGCGACCAGTGACGAGCCGGTCTCGACGGTATCGGTCGAGGTTTCGATCAGCGCCTTGATCTCCTTGGCGGCCGTCGCCGAGCGCTGCGCGAGGCTGCGCACTTCGGCCGCGACCACCGCGAAGCCACGACCCTGTTCGCCGGCGCGAGCCGCCTCGACGGCGGCATTCAGCGCGAGGATATTGGTTTGGAACGCGATGCCGTCGATCACGCCGATGATGTCGCCGATCTGCCGCGAGCTCGCGGTGATCTCGCCCATCGTGCGCACCACGTCGTCGACCACGCGGCTGCCGCGCGTCGCGACGTTCGCTGCGTCGCTCGCGAGTTGCGCGGCCTGGGTCGCGCTGTCCGCGTTCTGCTTCACGTTCACCGTCATCTGATCCATGCTCGACGCGGTTTGCACGAGCGCCGCCGCCTGCTCCTCGGTGCGCTGCGACAGGTCGGTGTTGCCCGCTGCGATTTCGTTCGCGCCGACGTTGATGTTCTCGGTGCCCTGGCGCACGCGCGAGACCGTGTCGACGAGTCCCGCCTGCATCGTGCGCAGCGCATGCAGCAGGCTGCCGCTGTCGTGCGGCTCGATCGGCACCGGCGTCGCGAGGTTGCCTTGCGCCATCAACCGTGCGTGCTCGACGGCCACTTCGAGTTCGCCGCCGAGCGAGCGGCGGATGCTGCGCAGCACGATCAGCATCACGGCCGTTGAGAGCGCACCGAGCGTGACCGTGATCGCGAGCCAGCGCAGCAGGCTGCGGTAGAACGCGCTTTGCACGTCGTCCATGTACATGCCGGTCACGAGGTACCAGTCCCACGGCGCGAAGTGCATCGAGTAGCTGGTCTTCGCGACGGGCTGCTCGCTGCCGGGCTTGGCCCACAAATAATCGACGAAGCCGCCGCCGTCGTGATTGCCCGAGTTGACGATATCGACGAACAGATGATTGCCGGCCGGATCGGTGAACTGCGCGAGGTTCTTGCCGATCAGTTCGGGCTTGATCGGATGCATCAGCATGACCGGCTGCGAGTCGTTGATCGACAAATAGCCGTCCTTGCCGTAGCGCATCGCGCCGAGCGTCGCGAGCGCCTGCTTTTTCGCGTCGTCCTCGGACAGCGCATGCTGCTGGGCGAGCGAGTAGTAGTGGCCGACGACGTGGTTTGCCTCTTCGATCAACGAGCGCAATTGCTCGCGTCGGTCCGAGATCATCGATGCGCGGTTCTGCCACGCGCCGAACGCGCCGATCAGGATCAGGCCGACCCACAGAACGGCGATCATGGACGCCAGTTTTCGGTTCAGAGTCATAGCGATGGGAATAGGCGTTTTGGCCAGTAAGGTCCATTGAATTGCGGTCGGATGCCGCTCGCTGTGTTTACGGCGCGAAATGGCATTGATCGAGGCAGGGAAAACCCGCTGTTCGACATCGCTATTCGTCCGATTAATAGGCGAATTTATTGATCGTTTTAAGCGGCGTTCATACGTGCAATTCGAAAAAGACTTTTGTGCATCATTCGCGAATCTGAATTAACAGACGATTATCGGTAAATCGAAGCGATTGAAAAATGCACGAGAAAATCGACATGAAAAAATGCCGGCGCTGGTCTGCGTAAAACCTGCTGAGCCCAATCCAGGAAGGCTCGCACCAACATCCCACAAAACGCCAATCAAATCCAAAAATCCCGTTAAATGATCACACATGCAAAAAACAACACATTTTTCCACTTAAGCGCAACCACGAAAGACCGCTGAGACCTTCAAAGACTCGTCATAAAAAATTCCGCTATAGTCGCCCTTTTCCGATTGCCAGCCTGGCATCGAAGAACGCCAATAAGCCCGCCACCAGGAGTCCCGAAGAGTGAATGCACGCGATCCCGCTTTCGTTTCCCAGTCCCGCAGCGCGCGCCTGCGCCAGATGCTCGTCAGCAGCGAACTCGAATTCATGATGGAGGCGCATAACGGCCTGTCCGCGCGCATCGTTCGCGAAGCTGGGTTCAAGGCGATCTGGGGCTCGGGCCTCGCGATCTCCGCGCAGTTCGGCGTGCGCGACAACAACGAGGCGAGCTGGACGCAGGTGGTCGATACGCTCGAATTCATGGCCGACGCGAGCGATCTGCCGATCCTGCTCGACGGCGACACCGGCTACGGCAACTTCAACAACGTGCGCCGCCTCGTGCGCAAGCTCGAACAGCGCGGCATCGCCGGCGTGTGCATCGAGGACAAGCAGTTTCCGAAGACCAACAGCTTCATCAACGGCGAGGCGCAGCCGCTTGCCGATATCGACGAATTCTGCGGCAAGATCAAGGCGGGCAAGGACTCGCAGAACGACGAGCATTTCTCGATCGTCGCACGCGTCGAGGCGCTGATCGCGGGCTGGGGCATGGACGAAGCGCTGCGGCGCGCGCAAGCGTACGCCCAAGCTGGTGCCGATGCGATCCTGATTCACAGCAAGCTGTCGCGCCCCGACGAGATTCTCGAATTCGCGCGCGAATGGGCCGGGCGCGCGCCGCTCGTGATCGTGCCGACCAAGTACTACAGCACGCCGACCGAGGTGTTCCGCGAAGCGGGCATCAGCACCGTGATCTGGGCGAACCATCTGATCCGCGCGTCGACCTCGGCGATGCAGGCCGTCGCGAAGGAAATCCATTCGAGCGAGACGCTCGTCAACGTCGAGGACAGCATCGCGGCCGTCAACGAAATCTTCCGTTTGCAGAACGCCGACGAATATTCGGAAGCCGAAGACCGCTATCTGTCGAGCGGCCGCGCGGCCGGCTCGGCCGTCGTGCTCGCCGCGAGCCGCGGCAAAGGCCTTGAAGCGGTGACCGGGGACCGTCCGAAGGTGATGCTGCCGATCGCCGGCAAACCGCTGCTGCGCTGGCTTGTCGACGCGTTCAAGAAGCAGGGCGTCAACGACATCACCGTGGTCGGCGGCTATCGCGCCGACGCGATCGATACCGCGGGCATCCGCCTCGTGGTCAACGAGCAGCACGCGCAGACCGGCGAGCTTGCCTCGCTCGCGTGCGGACTCGACCACCTGACCGGCGACACGGTCATTTCGTACGGCGACCTGCTGTTTCGCAGCTACATCCTGCGCGATCTGGTGGAAAGCGAGGCCGCGTTCAGCGTGGTCGTCGATTCGTCGCTGACCGATGCGGAGAACGCGAGCGTGCGCGATTTCGCGTGGTGCTCGGCCGCCGACGACCGCGGTCTGTTCGGCAACAAGATCGTGCTGCGGCATGTCGCGAGCGGGCGGGAGCAGTCGTCGGCGGCGGGCGTCGCCCCAGTGCCGCATGGCCGCTGGGTGGGTCTGCTGAACGTGCGCGGCGCGGGTCGCGAGCGCCTGCGGGCGGTCATGCGCGAGTTGCGCACGCGCGACGATTTCGCGTCGCTCGACATGCCCGCGCTGCTGAACGCGTTGATCGAAGCGGGCGAGTCGATCGAGGTGCAATACGTGCACGGCCACTGGCGCGGCGTCAACGATCTCGACGATTTCCGCCTCGCGGGCGACTTCGCGCACGCGCAGGCGCCGTTCGCGACGGCCGTCGGCGGCGGGGCGACGACGAACGATGCACACGGAGGCGCGCAATGATCGAAGCAGCACAGTTCGTCGAGGCGGCGCGCGAGCGCGGTTTCGACTGGTACGCGGGCGTGCCGTGCTCGTATCTGACGCCGTTCATCAACTACGTGCTGCAGGACGAATCGCTGCACTACGTGTCGGCGGCCAACGAGGGCGACGCGGTCGCGCTGATCGCCGGCGTTACGCTCGGCGCGAAAAACGGCCGGCGCGGCATCACGATGATGCAGAACTCCGGGCTCGGCAACGCGGTAAGCCCGCTGACGTCGCTGACGTGGACCTTCCGCCTGCCGCAACTGCTGATCGTCACGTGGCGCGGCCAGCCCGGCGTCGCCGACGAGCCGCAGCACGCGCTGATGGGCCCGATCACGCCGGCGATGCTCGACACGATGGAAATTCCGTGGGAGACGTTCCCGACCGAGGCCGACGCGATCGGTCCGGCGCTCGATCGCGCGATCGCGCACATGGACGCAACCGGCCGTCCGTACGCGCTCGTGATGCAGAAGGGCAGCGTTGCGCCGTATGAACTGAGGGACGGCGGCGCGCCCAGGCGGCGCACGCCGGTCGAGCCTCGCGCGCGGTTTCGCGACAGCGCCGCGAACGAACTCGCGACGCGCCACGACGCGCTGCAAAAGGTGATCGCGCATACGCCGCTCGACTCCACGGTGGTGCTCGCGTCGACCGGCTTTTGCGGCCGCGAACTCTATGCGATCGACGATCGCGCGAACCAGCTATACATGGTCGGCTCGATGGGCTGCGTGACGCCGTTCGCGCTCGGCCTCGCGCTCGCGCGCCCCGATCTGCGCGTGGTCGCGCTCGACGGCGACGGCGCCGCACTGATGCGCATGGGCGTGTTCGCGACGCTCGGCGCGTACGGCCCGTCGAACCTCATGCACGTGCTGCTCGATAACGGCGCGCACGACTCGACCGGCGGTCAGGCGACGGTATCGTCGCAGGTGTCGTTCGCGGGCGTGGCGGCCGCGTGCGGTTACGCGTCGGCGCTCGAGAGCGACGATCCTGCGATCATCGACGAGCTGTTCGCGGCGCCACCGCTCGACGGGCCGCGCTTCGCGCGCCTGACGATCCGCCGCGGCACGCCCGACGGCCTGCCGCGCCCGACCATTACGCCGCCCGATGTGAAGACGCGCCTGATGCGCCACATCGGCGCGATCTGAACCCAACGCCAACAGGAGCGCCCATGCTGCTGCTCAACCCCGGCCCGGTGACGCTCACCGAACGTGTCCGCAACAGCCTGTTGCAGACGGATCTGTGCCATCGCGAGAGCGAGTTTTTCGATCTCCAGGAAGAGGCGCGCACGCGTCTGGTCGACGTGTACGGGCTCGACCCGAACGAATGGCAGGCAGTACTGATGACCGGCTCCGGCACGGCCGCCGTCGAAAGCATGACGGCCGCGCTGGTGCCGCACAACGGCAAACTGCTGGTCGTCGAAAACGGTGTGTACGGCGAGCGTATCGCGCAGATCGCCGCGCAATACGGCATCGCGCACGAAGCGCTGAAGCACGACTGGATGGACGCGCCCAATCTGGCGAAGATCGCCGAACGGCTCGACGCCGACAAGTCGTTCACGCACGTCGCGGTGATTCATCATGAAACGACCACGGGCCGTCTGAACGACATCGCGACGCTCGGCGCCGTGTGTCGCGAGCGCGGCCTGCGTCTGCTGGTGGACGGTGTCAGCAGCTTCGGCGCCGAAACGATCGATTTCGCGGACGCGAGCCTCGACGCGCTCGCCGCGACCGCCAACAAGTGCCTGCATGGCGTGCCGGGCGCGTCGTTCGTGCTGGTGCGGCGCGCGGCGCTCGCGCGCGCGGCGAGCCGCACCTACTACCTCGATCTCGCGCGGCTCGCGCGTTTGCAGGATCAGCGCAACACGCCGTTTACGCCGTCGGTGCACGCGTATTACGCGCTGGTCGAGGCGCTGCGTGAGCTCGCCGACGAAGGCGGCTGGCGCGCGCGTCACGCGCGCTATGCGGCGCTTGCCGAGCAGGTGCGCGCCGGGCTGGCGGCGCGCGGCATCGACAGTGTGTTGCCGCCCGGGCAGTCGTCGGTGGTGTTGCGCGCGTACCGCTTGCCCAACGGTATCGCGTATCCGCAACTGCACGACGCGCTGAAGGCGCGCGGCTTCGTGATCTATGCGGGGCAGGGCGGGCTGTCGGCGGAGCTGTTCCGCATCTCGACGATGGGCAACATTCACGCGGCCGATATCGACCGCCTGCTGCAGGGCTTCAGCGACTTGATGCGCTGACGCTGCGCCGAGCGGCGCGCCGCGACCGCGCCGCTCGCGGCTCCCTTACACCGGATCCTTGTCCGGCGGCCCGTCAGGCCGCTGCGGCTCCTCGACATGATGCCCCGGCGACGGCGGCACGAGCGGGTCGGCTTCCGGGTCGCGGTTCGGATCGGCGTTCGGGTCGGGAATCGGGCTGGTGTGCATGTCGTCGCTCATTGCGTCACCCTTGCGGTTGAAATGCGCGGGTCCGGCGCAAGCGGCTTGATACCGCCGATGTGTGCCGCCGCGTCGGCTATCTGTCTTCAAGCGTAGGCGCTCGCCGCGCTTCCTGCTCGCTCCTTTTTGCTATTTCTTCGCGCGTTTGCGGCCGACGCTGAGCTGCCAGTAGCGCTCGGTCGCGAACACGTCGTCGTAATTGCCGGCGCCGAACGCCCGCAACTGGCTCGCGTACGCGTTGACCGCTTCGCGTTTCAGATGCGCGCGGCGCTGCATGTCGATCGTGTGGCCCGCGCTCGGCGTTGCCGGCGTCGCGACGATGCCGCGCTGCGCGAGATCGGCGAGCCGCGCCTGCACCGCGCCCGGCGTGAGCCGGTGAATCGCTTCTTCGTAACCGAACCAGTCCAGATGCGTGAGCCGCGGCAGGATCTCGCAGCACGCTTCGAATACCCGCGCGTGATCGTCGTGATGCAGGCCAAGCGGCATCAGCAGCGTGTTCACGGTCGTGCGGTAAATCGTTTCCTCCAGCGCCGCGGCCATCTGGCTGATCGACGGCGAGTCGGCGTACTGGCTGTCGCGAAACGGCATGCGCAGCGGGATCGCGTCGAGCACTTCGAGCGCGCGGTTGTCTTCGATCGTGCGTTCACGGACCGCTTCATGGGCGTTCGCGAAGCCCGCTTTTTCGTCCCACTCCGTGTGCATGTCGTGTTCGGGCGGCGCGGCGAACACGGTGCAGACAGCGGCATCGGGATGGGCGGCGAGCAAGGCGCCGCAACTGAAGACGGCGTCGTCGAAATGGGGCGAGACGATGAAAAGGCGTGGAGTGGTTTCGCTCATGGGCTTGCGTGTGGGGATTCGAGGCGTGACGGATGAGGCATCGAGCTGCCGGTCGTCAAGGCGCCGCGTGCGCAAAAAACGTGACGTCACCTCAGCTTAGGCGCAATTGGCGCGGCTTGCGCGCGAAACTTGCGGGGCGCAAAGCGCGTGCCTGAAAGACCGCGGATCGAACTTTCGATCCGTCCATCCAGTGACGGTCGTGGCTTTCCGGCTCGTCGCGCGCCG
Source organism: Paraburkholderia sp. UCT31 (assembly GCF_014397655.1). Lineage (NCBI taxonomy): Bacteria > Pseudomonadati > Pseudomonadota > Betaproteobacteria > Burkholderiales > Burkholderiaceae > Paraburkholderia > Paraburkholderia sp. UCT31. The sequence goes on along the minus strand of NZ_VZQP01000016.1, from coordinate 105,097 downwards.
CCGTCAGGGGCCCTTGAAGCGCACGTTTTTTGTGTACTTCGCGAATTCTCCGAACACGAGTCCTTATAGCGACGCTCGCTCCAGAAACTTTCTGATCTCGAGAGAGTAGGCGCCTGGGTGCGAAAACCTGAACATGTGACCGGTGCGCGGCATGACGACTTCCTGCGAACCCTTGATGCCGTTCAGCAGGACCCCCGCGGCTTCTTTGCCGATCAGCCTGTCTTCCTCGGGAGTCAGGATCAGCGTGGGGACGTCGATCTTCTTCAGCAAGGCCGTATAGTCCGTCTTCTCGATCGAGCGGATGCGATTGACGTAGGCCTTATGCGACGTCTCCCTGATGAAGAAATCGCGGCTCTTTCTGGTTGACCAGGGTATCTCTCCCTCCGCGTCAAACGACGAAGCCAACTGCGCTGCGTGGAATGAAAGAGTTAGCTGTCGATAAAAGAGCCCGGGGAAGAACGGTGCAAGCGCCGCCAGCGTCTTGAGCAAGGGCGAAGCGATCGGGCTCCTGGCAAAACCACCAGAGAGCACGAGGCCTTTCAGGCCCTTCGGCTGCCGCGTCGCAACCGCGATCGAGCAGACCGCGCCATACGAATCGCCAACCAACACATAGCTCTCGAGGTCCTTCACCTGGTCAGCGATGAAGTCAGCCAACGTTTCCAGCTCGCACACGTCATCCGGCAAACGAAGTGTACGCATCGGGCGACCCTGCAAGCAGGTCAACTGGTTGAGCTGCCACGGAGCTCCTGCGAAGCAAGGGATCATGACCAGGGTGGGGTCTGTTCTCATGGGGTACTCCGAGCGGTTGAATAATCGACAACCGAACTCTATGTGGCCCGAGGTATTCGATCCAATGGCATTTACACAGCATGTCGATGCACGAGATTCATGGCCTCCATGTCGCTGCAACCGCGGCAAGCCCCTGCCGATGTTCAGTGGGCGATCATCATGTTGGTAATCCACTGAACGGCGGGTTCGTTGGCGCGCCCTCGGGCTCGAATCACAAGCACCTCCCAGCTCGGTAACGCCAAGGGGAGCTCGAAAAGACTCAGTTGCGCGGGATCCTGCATCCGGAGTGCGACCCGCTCGGCGATAACCGCAATCGATTGCGAAGCGCCGACCATGAAAGGAGCAGCCAGAAAGCTGGGGCAGGTCGCGCTCACCTTGCGGGTACGACCGACGGCCTCCAGCGCATCGTCGACAGCGCCTCGCGTATCGCCGCGCGGCGAGACCAGAATGTGCGGCAGCCGAGCGAAGTCATCCAGTTCCATGTGCAGTTTCTTGCCTCGCTTGACCAGAGCCGGGTGCCCCTTGCGCGCAATGCCGATGAAACGCTCCTTGTGGACAAGCTGACAATCGAAACGCTGCGGGATCTGGGCAAAGGAGCCGGACCCTAGCACGATGTCGAGATCGCCGGCGTCCAACATGCGCAGCGCGGATTCGCTATCGGCCGGCCTGAGCCTCAGCACGACACCCGGCGCAGCGGCCTGGATCCCGGCCAGAACCGGGGCGATGACGGTCAATATGGCGTGATCAGTGGCCGCCACCGAGAGCATCGCTTGCACGCGAGCTGGATCGAACGGGCCACGTGGACTGGCGACGAGCCTGACCGACTCGAGCACCGCCGCCACTCGCGGCATTAATTCGATGGCCAGCGGCGTCGGCTCGATCCCGCGGGGGTGACGAATGAACAGCTGATCAGCAAAGGCAGTACGCAGCCTCGACAAGGCGTGGCTGGTGGCGGACTGGGACAAATGCAGTCGTTCGGCGGCGCGGCCGACGTGCCTTTCGGTCCAAAGTGCCTCAAGTACAACTAGCAGGTTGAGATCGAAACGCGTCAAATCCAGGGGCTTCATGCCGTATCAGTGTTCCTTTCCTTGTCCGGCAAGATTCTCGATGTCGACCGGCTGCGGGCAGCCAGTCTCGGCGAGGCTGATGTTGGCGGCTAGAGCGTGCGCAAATCGTCCGGCGTGTCCACGTCGCGCAGAATGCCGGGATCGTCGACGTCGATGCGCGTCAGCGCGTGTGACCTGAGCAGCGCTTTCGCGCCGGTGTCGCCGTCCAGCGCGAGTAGCGCGTCGCGATGCTCGCTGCCGAAGCCGACCGGATGGCCGCGCTGGCCGTCGTAGAACGGCGCGACGAGCGGCGCGCCGTTGTCGAGCGCGCGGGCTACCGCTTCGATCGTCGGAACCGCAATGCGCGGCATATCGGCGAGCGCGACGATCCAGCCCTCGGCGTCGTCGCTCGCTTCGATGCCGGCGGCGAGGCTCGCGCCCATGCCGCGCTCGGCGCTCGCCGCAAACACGACATCACAGCCGGCATCGTTCAGCGCGCGGGCGAGCGCGTCGGAGCCCGGCCGCACGACAGCGAGCACCCGCGTCACGACCCGCAGCAGCCGATGCGCGGCTTCATGCGCAACCGGCTTGCCGTCGGGCATACGTGCGAGCAGTTTGTTGTGCAGCCCGTGCGGATCGAAGCGCGAGCCGAAACCGGCGGCGAGCAACACACCAGTGGCGAGCGAGGCGTAGGCCATCGGCGGATACCGGTAGACAGGAATGCCCCCGATTGTGCGATGCAACGGGGCGCGAAGCAAGCGGCAAGGCAAGCCCGATGCAAGCCGCCCGCCGCTTTCGCTTTCACTCCAATTCCGGCACTGCCGCCGGTTCAGGTCCGCACCACCTTGTCCAGCGTGATCGGCAGATCGCGCACCCGCGCGCCGGTCGCGTTGTACACCGCGTTCGCGATCGCGGCCACCACGGCCGTGATGCCGATCTCGCCGATACCGCGCACGCCGAGCGAGTTGATATAAGGATCGGGCCGGTCGATGAAGGTGATGTCGAGCGTGCCGATATCGGCATTCACCGGCACGTGATACTCGGCGAGGTTCGCGTTCGTGAAGCGTCCGAAGCGCGCATCGAGCGTGCTTTCCTCCTGCAGCGCCGCGCCGATGCCCCATACGATGCCGCCCATCATCTGGCTGCGCGCGGTCTTCTGGTTCAGCACGCGGCCGACGTCGTACACCGCGACCACGCGCGGCACGCGGATCGTGCCGAGCTCGGCATCGACGTGGACCTCGACGAACACCGCGCCGAACGAGTGGAACGAGTACTTCTGCTTCTCGGCGCCGGGCTTCACGGTCGCGCTCGCCTCGATCGGCTTGCCGCCCGCGCGCGCGATGATCGCCGCGGCCGGATCGCGCTTGCCCGGTTGCGAGCGGCTCACGACCCAGCCGCTTGCGACGGTGACGTCATCGAGCGGCAGGCCATGCACGGGCGACGCCGCATCGGCAAGCGCCAGCGCGATCAGCTGGCTGCGCGCCTGGCTCGCCGCGTCGCGCACCGCAGGCGATACGCTCGCCGCCGACTGCGAACCGCCCGAGCCCGGCGCGCGCGGCAGCGACGAATCGCCGAGCGCGAAGTGGATTTGCTCGGGCGCGAAGCCGAGCGCATCGGCGGCGACCTGGGTCATCACCGTATAGGTGCCGGTGCCGATGTCCTGCGTGCCCGATGCGACCACCGCGGTGCCGTCCGGCAGAATCTGCGCAAGCGCCGACGCCTCGCTGCGGTTGGCCGGATAGGTCGCGGTCGCCATACCCATGCCGATCAGCGTGTTGCCGTCGCGTCTCGAACGTGGCGCGTGCGGGCGGCGCGACCAGCCGAACTTCTCGGCGCCGACCTGATAGCACTCGCGCAGCGACTTGCCCGACCACGGCTTGTGCTCCTGCGGATCGCTGTCCGCGTAGTTCTTCAGGCGCAGCGCGAGCGGGTCCATCTTCAGCGCGACGGCGAGTTCGTCCATCGCCGATTCGAGCGCGAACGAGCCGGTGGTTTCTCCGGGTGCGCGCATGAAGGTCGGCGTGCCGACATTGAGTTGCACGAGCCGGTGCGTCGTTATCTGGTTGGGCACCGCGTACAGCATGCGCGTGACCATGCAGCAGGTCTCGGTCCAGTCTTCGATCATCGACGTGTTCGAGATGCTGTCGTGACGCATCGCGCTCAGCGTGCCGTCATGCCGCGCGGCGATCACGAAGTGCTGCTCGGTGCGCGGCCGCGCGCCGACCGGGCCGAACATCTGCGGGCGTTCGAGCGCGAGCCGCACGGGCCGCCCGGTTTGCCGCGCGGCCATCGCGCACAGCGACACGTGCGACCACGACGAGCCCTTGCAGCCGAAGCCGCCGCCGATCAGCGGCGAGATCACGCGCACGTCGGACACAGGGATGGCGAACGTCTTCGCGAGCACCTGCGCGGCGCCGCTCACGCCCTGCGTCGAGTCGTAGACCGTCAGCTGCGGGCCGTCCCATTGCGCCATCGTCGCGTGGGGCTCCATCGGGTTGTGGTGCTCGATCGGCGTCGTATAGGTCGCTTCGATATGCACGTCGCCGCTTTGCATGCCGTCTTCGAAGCTGCCGCGCTGCGTGTCGGTCTGGCGGCCCTGCGGCTTGTCCGGCGCATGCGCGTGCGCCTTCGCCTGCTCGAAGTCGAGCGCCGCGGCGCCCGGCTGATAGGCGATGCGCAGCTGGCGAGCGGCATCGGCCGCATGTTCGAGCGTATCGGCGACGACCACCGCGACCGGCTCGTTGCTGTAGTGCACTTCGTTATCCTGCAGAAGCGACAGATGCCGGCCGGCCGGCGGCGCGAGCGCGGGCCGGCCGCCATTCGGCAGGCGCGGCGCGTTCTGGTAGGTCATCACGAGCAGCACGCCGGGCACGGCCTCGGCGCGGCTCGCATCGATCGACGCGATCGTGCCGGCCGCGATCGTGCTCGTCACGAGCACCGCGTGCGCGAGGCGCGCCCCGGGGAATTCGGCTGCATAACGCGCGTCGCCGGTCACCTTCAGCAGTCCGTCGACGCGATCGAGCGGTTGTCCGATCAGATTCATGCGATACCTCCCGCGTTGCCGGCTGCCTGATTGACCGCACGCACGATCGCGCGCTGCGCGAGCTGCACCTTGAAGGCGTTGTCGTGGCGCGGCTGCGCGCCGCTCAACGCGGCCGCGGCGGCGTTCTTCAGCGTGGCCTGGCTGAGCGGCTGGCCGCTCAGCATCTGCTCGGCCACGTTCGCGCGCCATGGTTTGTGCGCGACGCCGCCGAGCGCGATGCGCGCGCTCTGAACACGCTCGCCGTCCATCTGCAACGCGGCCGCGACCGATACGAGCGCGAACGCGTAGCTGGCGCGGTCACGCACCTTCAGATAGTGCGAATGCGCGCTGAACAGCGGCGGCGGCAGATCGACCGCGGTGATCAGCTCGCCGGGCTGCAAGGTGGTATCGACATCGGGCCGGTCGCCCGGCAGCCGATGGAAATCGGCGAACGCGATCGTGCGCTCGCCGCTGGGGCCGCTCACGCGCACCAGCGCATCGAGCGCGGCCAGCGCGACGCTCATATCCGACGGGTTGACCGCAATGCATTGCGGGCTCGCGCCGAGGATCGCATGCGCGCGGTTATGGCCGTCGAGCGCCGCGCAGCCGCTGCCGGGCAGGCGCTTGTTGCACTGCGTGAACGCGGTGTCGTAGAAGTAGCCGCAGCGGGTGCGTTGCAGCAGATTGCCGCCGACCGTCGCCATGTTGCGCAACTGCGCCGACGCGCCCGCGAGCAGCGCTTGCGACAGCAGCGGGTACTGCTCGCGCACCAGCGCGTGATTGGCCGCGTCGCTGTTGCGCACCAGCGCGCCGATGCGGATGCCGCCGCCGGGCAGCGTCGTCACCGAGTCGAGGCCGCCGATGTGCGTGATATCGATGAGCCGCACCGGCCGCGCGATGCCGCCCTTCATCAGATCGAGCAGATTCGTGCCGCCGCCGATGAATACCGCGCCCGGCTGTTGCGCGGCGCGCACCGCGCTGGCGACGTCGCCGGCACGTTCGTAGGAGATCGCATCCATGTCGGTCTCCGTCTGGCGTTGTCGTGCGCGGCGCGGACCGCGGCGACGATGTTCACGTACGCCCCGCAGCGGCAGATGTTGCCGCTCATGCGTTCGCGGATTTCGTCGTCGGTGAGCGCGGCGGGACGCGCGCGCACGTCGGCGGTCACGGTGCTCGCCGTGCCGTTGCGGAATTCGCTGAGCAGGGCGGTCGCCGAGCACAACTGCCCGGGCGTACAGTAGCCGCACTGGAACGCATCGTGTTCGATGAACGCGGCCTGCACCGGACTCAACGCGCCGTTGCTCGCGAGTCCTTCGACGGTCGTGATGTTCTCGCCTTCGTGCATGACCGCGAGCGTCAGACACGAGTTGATGCGGCGGCCGTCGACGAGCACCGTGCAGGCGCCGCATTGACCGCGGTCGCAGCCTTTCTTCGTGCCCATCAGACCCGCGTATTCGCGCAACGCGTCGAGCAGCGTCACGCGCGGTTCGAGCTGCAGTGTGTACGCGCGGCCGTTGACGGTCAACGTGACGGGGCGCGGCGGCACCACGGGGTTGCCTGGCGGCGCGGGTGAGGCGGGCGCCGGCGCTTGCGTTTGCGCGCGCAGATGCGGCGCCGCACCGATCGTCGCGGCGGCCGCCGCCGATTGCAGGAAGCGACGTCGTGACGGTTGGGAAGGCGTGGTGGTGGGCTCGGCGGTGGACTCCGATGCGGGGGCGTCCCCGCAATGCTGACATTCTGTAGGCGTGGTCATGACGACTGTTGACTCCACTGAAAGGTCAATGCAGGCCGACGACGCGTCGATGTCCAACGCATCGCGTTGAAACAAAACTATTGCGCAGCAATTTGAATGCCGTTGCAGCTAACACGGTATTAAAAACTCGCTGCAAGCGCAAAGCCGATCTGCGCAATAAAGGCAGGCCAATATGCGCAATGACCGCGATGGAGCCCGGCTGGAGCCACGCAAACACGGGCAAAAGTTGCACGTTGCAACGGGGAAAATGCGAAATCGACCTCCGGGCTCAACGCGCCCGGCAGGCTGCGAGGATGCCTCGCAGCAAATCGATCGGCGGCGGCGGACATCCGGGGATCGTTACGTCGACCGGCAAGATCGACGAAACAGGGCCGCACACCGCGTAACTGTCGGCAAAAATGCCGCCCGTGCACGCGCATTCGCCTGCGGCAACGACGAGTTTCGGGGCGGGCGTCGCGTCGTACGCGGCGAGCATGGCCGCTCGCATATTCAGCGTCACCGGCCCGGTCACGAGCAGCAGGTCGGCATGCCGCGGACTCGCGACGAATTTGATTCCAAGTCCTTCGATGTTGTAGTACGGGTTGTTCAGCGCGTGGATCTCCAGTTCGCAACCGTTGCATGAACCCGCGTCGATCTGCCGGATGCACAGCGCCCGCCCGAGCAGATCGAGAATATCCTCGCGAATGCGTCGCTCCTCGTGATGCCACGCGTGTTCTGCCGCCGGTGCGGGTTCGCCGGGAAAATCGGTGCGCGCGAATTGCCGGATCAGTTGCCACATCAGAGATCGTGCCCCGCGTAGTTCAGGTTGAACGACTTGTTGATCAGCGGGAAATCGGGAACGATGTTGCCGATGATCGCGTGCTCGAGCGCCGGCCAGTTCTGCCACGACGGATCGTGACAATGGCATCGGGCGATGACGTCGCCGGGGGCGAGATCGAGGGCGACGAATACGTCCCCCCGCCAACCTTCCACCCAGCCTATGCCTTGCGCGGGCGCCGTTGCAGGCGTCGTGGCGACGACCACCGGACCATCCGGAAGATTGGACAGCAGCGTGCGGATCAGGCGCAGGGATTCATCGATTTCGGCGAAGCGCACCGCGACGCGCGCGGCAACGTCACCGCGCGCATCACTGACCGCCTTGACGGCGATGTCGTCATATGGAGCAGGCCGCAAGTTGGCGCGAACGTCGAAGGTTCGACCGCTGGCGCGGGCGGCCATGCCACGTACGCCAAAATGCTCGACGACAGCGGGGGTCAATCGGCCCGTGCCGAGGAATCGATCCTGCAGCCCGGACTGGTCATCGTAGACTTTGCGCATCACGTGGACCTCGCGTTCGATGCGTTCGCATTGCTCCGCCAGCACCGCCGCGTCGTCGGGGCGAACGTCGATCGATACGCCACCCGGCACGATCCGATCCATCAGGTACCGATGTCCGAATGTACTGGCGTTCATCCGTATCCAGTCCTCCTTGAGCCGCGAGAACTGCGCGAGTCCGAAGCCGAACCCGGCGTCGTTGCCCAGCGCGCCGAGGTCGCCGAGGTGGTTGGCCACGCGCTCGCGTTCCAGCAGAAGCGCTCGCAGATACAGTGCGCGCTTCGACAGTAGCGTGCCGCCGGCTTGCTCGAGCGCCATGCAAAAGGCCCACGAGAACGCGACGGTCGAGTCGCCCGCAATCCTGGCGGCAACCCGATGACCGCGCGATGCAGGAGTACGTTCGAACAGACGCTCGACGCCACGGTGGACATAGCCGAGACGTTCTTCAAGGCGCAACACCTTCTCGCCGACGACCGAGAACCGGAAATGCCCCGGTTCGATGATGCCGGCATGAATCGGCCCGACCGCGATCTCGTGTACGCCATCGCCCGCAACCTGCACGAATGGGTAGTCCGCCTCGCTCGAATCAAAGTCTTCGACACCCGTCGCCTGCCGTTGAAGCGGGAAATAATCTTCGGGCCAGTTGCCGTGATTGAGCCACGGCCGCGTGTCCTGGGCGCCACGCGCCCGCAGGCCGAGCAGATCGAAGATCGCCCGTTGCATGCGAGTCGCGCACGGGAAAACGGTGGCGAAATCGGGATAACTTCCACCGGCATCCTGCTTCCGCCCGATCGCGAGGCGTACCCACAATATGCCGTCATCGCATTCGTACGCGGCATTCACCGAGAAACCGTCTTCGACGGCTTCGCTGCCCCACATTGCAACGAGGCGCCGCTGCTCGGATCTCGCGGTTCGCGCCAGCTCGAGCCACACTGATTCATCGGCGCTCACCACGTGCGCTGGAATCTGGCCCGCACGGTGCGTGAGGCGGGTGGCGGCAATTTGCATCGATTCGAGTCGCATCCGTCACCCCGACAACATCGTTGCGGCCTGGCGATACCACGTCGCCAGGTAGGGTGGCACATAAAGCCCAAGCATCAGCCCCAAACCCAGATGCACGAATACCGGCAGCGGCGCGGGGCGATGCTCGAGCGGTTTGGCCGTCGTCGTTTCACCGAACACCATTTGCTGCACGCGCGCGAAGATCGCCGCGAATGCGACGGCGAGGCCGAGCAGCAACAACGGCGCCGTCCACGGTATCGTGTTCATCGCGGTCGTCAGGATCAGGAATTCGCTTGCAAACACACCGAACGGCGGCAGGCCGAGAATCGCGAGCGCGCCGAGCAGCATGCCCCAGCCGACCGTCGGGCTGACCTGCAGCAGCCCGCGAATGCCTTCGATCGCCTGCGTACCGGCCTTCTGTGTCGCGTGGCCAACCGCAAAGAAGATTGCCGACTTGACGAGGGAATGGACGGTCATATGCAGCAGACCGGCGAACGTCGCGACCGGGCCGCCGAGGCCGAACGCGAACGTCATCAATCCCATATGCTCGATCGACGAATACGAGAACAGCCGCTTGACGTCCTTCTGCCGAAACAGCGAGAACGAGGCGACCAGCACCGACACGAGCCCGAACCCGACCAGCAATCGCCCCGGCAGGCCGTTGCCAAGCGCACCGTCCGCCAGCACCTTGCAGCGCAGTACTGCGTACAGCGCGACGTTCAGCAGCAGCCCGGACAGCACCGCTGAAATCGGTGTCGGGCCTTCGGCGTGCGCGTCCGGCAGCCAGTTGTGCATTGGCACGAGTCCGACTTTCGTGCCGTAGCCGACCAGCAGGAACACGAAGGCGATCGACACGATGGACGGGTCGAGGTGCGTCTTGACGGCGGCAAGGCTCGTCCACAGCAGCGCATCGCCGTCGGTCAGTTGCCGGCTCGCGGCGAGGTACAGCAGGATCGTGCCGAACAATGCCTGCGCGATGCCGACACCGCACAGGATGAAGTACTTCCAGGCGGCTTCGAGGCTCGCGGCGGTCCGATAGACGCTGACGAGCAGCACGGTCGCGAGCGTGGCGCCTTCCATCGCGACCCACAGCACGCCAAGGTTATTGGTCAGCAGCGCGAGCAGCATCGCGAACATGAACAACTGGTACATGCTGTGATAGAGGCGCATGCGCGTCGCCGTCATCCGGCCGCGCGCCTCTTCGACCTGCATGTACGGCCGCGAGAACAGCGACGTCGTCCAGCCGACGAACGCAGTCAGCGCGACGAGGTACACGTTGAAGGGATCGACGAAGAATGCGCGTTCGAACGCGAACGACGGTCCATGCTCGACGGTACGCGCGGCGAGCACGAGCGTCGCCGCGAACGTCACGGCGCTGAAGCCGGCGTTCAGGTTGCGCGCGACATGAGCGGGTCGCACGGCCGCAAGAGAGGCGGCCGCCACGAGCGGAATGCCGAGCACGGCGAGTACGACGTGGGCGTCATTCATCTTTGAGTGTCTCGAGGTGACGGATGTCCAGACTGTCGAACTGCTCGCGAATCTGGAACATGAAGACGCCCAGAATCAGAATCCCGACCAGCACATCGAGTCCGATACCGAGTTCCACGATCATCGGCATGCCATTGGTGGCGGCCGTTGCGGCGAAGAACAGCCCGTTCTCCATCGACAGGAAGCCGATCACCTGGGGAATCGCCTTCGCGCGCGTGATCATCGCCATGAACGACAGCAGCACACACGCAAGCGCGATCCCGAGCGTGCCGCGCGCGGCCGACGTCGCGAGCTGGCTGATCGGCGACGCGACGTTGAACGCGACGATCACGAGCACGATGCCGATCAGCAGCGTCGTCGGAATGTTGATGAGCGGCTCGACGTCGGCCTGGATGTCGAGCTTGCGCACGAGGCGATACAGGAGCCACGGAATCACGCCGACCTTCAGCACGAGCGTCAGTCCGGCCGACACGTACAGATGCGCATCACCGGTCACGAAACCGAGGATCAGGTTGGCCAGAACCAGCGCGACACCCTGTAGCGTATAGAGGTGGATCAGCGACAGGATCCGACGCTGACTCAGCATCGCGAACGACAGCATCAGCAGCACCGCCGCGAGGAAATTGATCAGTTGCGTCGCGTAGGTGTGCATTCATGCTCCCAGTAGCAGGTGAACGAGCATGCCGATCACCGCGAGCAGGAAGGCGGTCGCGAGGAACTCCGGGACCCGGAAAATCCGCATCTTCGCGTTGGCGGTCTCGACCACGGCCAACGCGGCGCCGCCCGCCATCAGCTTGACGAAGAGTGCCGGCACCGCGAGCAGCAGCGCGAGCGGATTACCCGCCGCGGCGATCCCCCACGGCATGAACAGCGCAATGCCGATGCACGAGTAGGCGAACAGTTTGAGGCTGGCCGCCCATTCCATCAGCGCGAGGTGCCGCCCGGAATATTCGAGGATCAGCGCCTCGTGGATCATCGTCAGCTCGAGGTGGGTGGTCGGGTTGTCGACGGGCAGCCGCGCATTCTCGGCGAGCGACACCAGCGTGAACGCTATGCCGGCGAACGCCAGGCTCGGATAGATCGTCAGCTCGCTGTGTCCGAGCGTCGCGACGATGCTCGTGAGCAGGGTCGACTGCGTGATCAGCGAGGCCGACAGCAGCACCATCAGCAAGGCCGGTTCCGCGAGGAAACCGACCAGCATCTCGCGGCGCGCGCCGAGCGTGCCGAACGCCGTGCCGATATCCATCGCCGCGAGCGACAGCGCGACGCGCGCGAACGCAAACAGGCCGACGAGCGCGATCGCATCCGCGGCGGGAGACAGCGGCAATTCGGTCGACAGCGTCGGCACGATTGCACAGGCGAGCGTCATCGCCGCCCACACGACATAGGGTGCGCCACGGAACACCAGACTCGCGCCATAAGCGACGACTGGTTCCTTGTTGAACAGCTTGTGGAGCATCCGGTACGGTTGCCAGATGCTGGGCGCGCGCCGGTTCTGCAGCCACGCGCGGCACTGATTGACCCAACCCGTGAGCAGTGGCGCCGCGGCAAGCGCCAGGACGATCTCGAGGGTTTGCGATAGCACGCCGGATACGGTCACCATCGTCTCACCAGCATCAGGAGCAGGATCAGCACGGCGAAGCTGTAGGTCAGGTACGCGGCAATCTTGCCCGTCTGCAGCCGCCCCGCCCATTCCGCCGCGCATTGCGTGAGTGCCGCGATACGGTCGTAGAGAATCGACCACGTGCGGTCAGCGACCGAGACCCGGTAGGCCGGCTGTGCGTCGAACGGCGTCGGCAGTTGCCGCTCGATGCGCAGCAGCGGCGCGAAGATCTCCCGGATCGGCTGCCCGAAGCCTTCCGCCGTATCCTGCATCCGCGCGGTCGTAAACGGGAAGCCGCAACTCCACGGCGCGGCCCGTCGCAGCCGACCGTGGTAGAAGCGCCGTACCAGCACCCACGCAAGGCCGCAGCAGGCGACGAAAAACAGCATGAACACGACGGGCATGTAACTCGCCCGCGCGGTCGACACCGGCACGAAGATCAACCAGCCATGATTTTCCGCGCCGATCCCGGCACCGACGAGCACGCGCGTGACCCGGTCCAGCACCTTGACGAACTGCGTAGGCATCAGTCCGAGCAGTACACCGGCCGCCGCGAACCAGCAGAACGCGAGCCGTTCCCAGGTATTTGCGTCGTGTGCGCGACTCAGTTTCGCTTCTCTCGGCTGCCCGAGGAAGACGATGCCGTAGAACTTGACCATCGTGTAACCGGCGAGAGCTGCCGTCATCGCGACGAGTGCGGCCGCAATCGGCACCGTCATCGCCAGCACGGAATTCTGCAGACCCGGCGTGAACAGGAAGCTTTGCAGCAGGAGCCACTCCGCGACGAAACCACTCATGGGAGGCAAGCCAGCGCTGGCTGCGACGCCAGTGAGCACGGCCCAGGCGGTCCACGGCATGACACGGATCAGGCCGCCAAGCTTGCCGAGATTGCGCTCCCCAGTGGCGTGCAGCACGGCCCCGGTGCCGAGGAACAGCAGGCTCTTGAAGGCCGCATGCGCGACGATCTGGTAGAGCATCGCGCTCAGCGCAAGCGCGGACAGGGCCGTCATCCCATACGCGCGAAACAGCACCGCGAGCCCGAGCGAGACGATCATCAGGCCGACGTTGTCGATCGACGAATACGCGAGCAGGCGCTTCATATCGACCTGGATCGTACTGAACACCACGCCGAGCAGCGCGGTGCCGATACCCAGCACGAGCAGCAGCACACCCCACCAGGCGAGCTGCACGTGCAGCAGGTCGAACACGGTCCGGATCAGGCCATACAGGCCGACCTTCAGCACGAATCCACTGAGCAGCGCCGATACGGGGGACGGCGCCGCGGGATGGGCGTCCGGCAGCCACACGTGCAACGGGAACACGCCCGCCTTGGCACCGAATCCAACCAGCGCGAACAGGAACGCGAGCGATGCCCACAACGCGTCGGGCGACTGCGCGCGCAGATTGGCAAACGTGTAGTCACCGGTGCGCGCCTGCAGGATGCCGAAGCAAAGCAGCAGCGCGAGCGCGCCGACGTGGGAGATCAGGAAATACAGGTAGGCTGCGCGGCGGATCTCGCCGATCCGATGGTTGGTCATCACGAGGAACGTCGCGGACAGCGTCAGCGTTTCCCAGGCGACCATGAACACATACGCATCGTCGGCGATGAGCACGAGCGCGATGCTCGCGATGCAAACGTGGTATTCGAAGCAGATGAGTCCCGGCGCGGACCCTTCGCCCTTACGGAAATAACCGGCGGAGAAGGCGTCGATCCCCGCGCTGACGACACCAAGCACGAACAGGAAATAGCCGGATAACCCATCGACGCGCAGATGGAACGGCAACCCGGGCAGTCCGATCGGCAGCACCGCGGTGGTCGGTTCGGAAAAGATGCCGGCGAGTCCCGCCGCGCCCAGCAGGAGCCCTCCCAGCGCGCCGAGCGGAAACAGCCCGTGTGCAACGAATCGCGTGCGATGCAGAACTCCGAGACCCAGCGTGCCGGTCGCAAGCCAGGCGGCCACGACCAGCAGGACGAAATGGACGACCGTGAAGGGTGCCATCCGGAATTTCTCCAGTACGCTCGGATTGGGACGAGGAGCATGGAATGAGCTCCGGCTTGCCGGGCTCACTCGAACCGCATTATGACATCAGAAAACCAATCCGGATAACAGGATATGATAATAGCGTTATCATGTGAACCACATGTTCGAGCGAATCGGCGGCCCTGTGCGGAACTCGCCTGCATGCGGTGCGCGAAGCGTCTATCCGCCGCGTCTTTGCTGTTGTTCCGAGCGATTGAGTGAAGATCCTATGCCTGCGCAGTACTTTCGAAGCCTGACGGGAAAACACCGCAGCACGACCGCGAACCGTCAGCTCGGGTTTTCTCTTGCCTTCGTGGCCGGCGCCACCAATGCCGGCGGCTTCCTCGCGGTCAAGCAATACACGTCCCATATGAGCGGCATCGTGTCGGCGATCGCGGACCAGACGGCGCTCGGGGACATCCGGCTCGTGTTGGCTGGCATCGGTTCGCTGGCATCGTTTGTCGTCGGAGCGGGGTGCTCGGCCGTGCTCGTCAACTGGGGGCGCCGCCGCGGCCTGCAAAGCCAGTACGTGCTGCCATTGGCGGTCGAGGCCGCGCTGCTGCTCCTGTTCGGTCTGCTCGGCAGCCACCTCGCGCTACGCGAAGCGTTCTTCGTCCCCGTGACCGTGATCCTGCTGTGCTTCATCATGGGGCTGCAGAATGCGATGATCACCAAGCTGTCGGGCGCGGAGATCCGTACCACACACATGACCGGCATCGTCACGGACCTCGGAATTGAGTTGGGTAAGCTTTTTTACTGGAATCGATCGGCGCTCATTGACGACGCGCACGCGGTCATCGCAAACCGCGCGAAGCTGACGATCCACGGCACGATGCTCGCGTCGTTTTTCGTGGGCGGCCTGATCGGCGCAATCGGTTTCAAGCATGTGGGCTACGTGTCGACCGTGCCGCTCGCCGGCGTGCTCGTCACACTCGCGATCGTGCCCGTCGCCGACGATGTGCTGGCCTATCTCTATCGGTTCGAGCGCAGGCACTGACCTCATAGGAGGCGGGGTGAATCCTCGTCGAAAGCAAATGCATTATAATTTGGTTAGCATATTCGCCGACCCGTCCTCGTAATGGAAACGAAAACCGCACGCCTGACCGTCCTGATCGACCCCGCCAAGAAAGAAGCATTTGAAATGCTCTGCTCGGCGCAAGATCTGACGCCGTCACAAGTCGTCCGCCAACTGATCCGCGAGTATCTCGAGCGTCACGGCGTGACCTACAAGACCAAGAGTCCACTCGCCAAGCGGGGAAAGTGACGCCCAGGTCGGGGCGTGGTGCCGGTCAACCGCCGATTTCCCAGTGCCCTTGCCCTTGCCCTTGCCCTTGCGCATGCCAGATCAGCCGCTTCGGATCGAGGCGCTCTCCCGCTTTCAGGTGGCGAGCAGTGATGGACAGCTTGAGTTCGCCTGCAAAGTCAAACGAGAGGGCGCGCTCGAACAGGACTTGTCTGGGCGGCAAACGACGCCCGCTTTTCCAGGCAAACGCGACGAAGTTGCTGTCGTCGCCGCACCGAACGATCGCATAGGAAACGCCAAATACCGATTTCAGCCGCTCGAGGTGCCGCGGTATGGCCGGATCATCGTCCGTCAAGTTGATGACGAGGACGCCCGTCTCGGTTAAACGCTCGCGACAGGCGGCGAAGAACGCGATGTCCGCACACCGGCTCGCCATCCCTTGCGCAACAAACGCATCAAGCAGGATCACGTCCGTGCGGATGTGATCCTTCGTCAAGTAGTCCGCGCCATCGGCGCAAACCACCTTGAACCGCGCGTCGTCCGCCGGAATCCTGAACACGTCACGCAGCGCGATCACCTCGGGGCTGATCTCGACTGCGTCGATCGTGACCTCTGGCAGATGCCGATAGCAATACTTCGCCAGCGATCCCCCGCCTAGTCCGATCATGCAGATGTGCGTGGGAGCTGGCTGCAGCAGCAGAAATCCCATCATCGCACGTGTATAGCCGAGGGTGAGCTTCTCCGGATTCCTGAGCGACATGAAGCTCTGAGTGGCGAAGTGATCGAAGTGTAGCGACACCGCGTGCTGCGTCTCCAGCACAAACGGTTGCTCATTACTGATCGGCGTGGACATGAATTTGACGAACGCGTCGTACGAGGTTCGATCCTCAGCCATTCTCGGGTAGCCAGACAGTCGATTGAATCATGCACTGCGGACCGCGCTTCCGGGCAGGGCCGCCAACGGGGAACGGCCCGTCAGACCTTCTTCAGAAAGCAGGCCTTGAGCATGAAGCTGCCGGCGTCTGTCTTGCAGTCGATTTCGTGATCGCCACCGACGATCCGGATGCTTTTCACCTTGGTGCCCATCTTCAGCGTGATCGACGAGCCCTTGACGCGCAAATCCTTGATCAGCACGACCGAATCACCGTCCGACAGCACGTTGCCGTTCGCATCCTTGACGACGCTGCCCGCCGGTTCATCGCTCGCGTCGGCGCCAGCGTTCGCCGACCATTCGTGACCGCAGTCCGCGCACACGTACAGCGTGCCGTCAGGGTAAGTGTTTTCCATTGCGCATTGCGGGCATGAAGGGGCAGCGTTCATTGCAGCTTCCATTGAAACGATTTTGAGTCAGTCAGTAAAAAAACAGGCGAGCAACCCGGCAGGCCTGAGCCGGTCGTCGTGCCGGCGGCTCGTGGGTGCACAAAATTATAATGCAATACACATGGTCTTACCGTCTAATTATCATCGGACTTTCAGTCCCATTCATCAGACTTACGGGTAGCTTCGCTGCGGATGTCGACAGGTTCGAACTGGATGGAAAATGTCCGCTTTGCGGGTGATAAATTTGGAACTGGCCAACCGGGCCAAAATGGAGTCGATGCTATGAGCAAAACCGATCGGGGATAACACCCTGATTGCCGCGTGTTCGCGGGCGACCGAGTATCGCGACGTCGCGGAGCAATAGGCGAGGGAGGGATGATCATGGCGAAGCTGCGCATTGCGACGTTCAACATCAACGGTATCCGCTCGCGGCAGGCGGCGCTATTGCACTGGCTCGAGCGCGAGGCGCCGGACGTCGTGTGCCTGCAGGAACTGAAGGCGGTGGATAGCGCATTTCCAGTCGACGCATTGCGCGATGCCGGTTATGGCGCCGTGTGGCAAGGCCAGAGCGCATGGAACGGTGTGGCGATTCTGGCCAAAGGCGACGCACCGCTCGAACGTCGGCGCGGTCTGCCCGGTTTCGAAGACGACACGCATAGCCGTTACATCGAGGCCGCGGTCGGCGGCGTGCTGATCGTGTGTTTGTACCTGCCGAACGGCAATCCGCAGCCCGGCCCCAAGTTCGACTACAAGCTCGCGTGGTTCGATCATCTGATCGCGCATGCGGCGCAGCTCTACCAGAGCGGCCACCCGGTCGTGATCGCTGGGGACTTCAATGTCGTGCCGACCGACGAAGACATCTACAACCCGCGCTCGTGGCTAAAGGACGCGCTGCTGCAGCCGGAGAGCCGCGAGCGTTATCGCAGGCTGCTCGCGCAAGGCTGGACCGATGCGCTGCGCACGCATTTCGGCGACGAACGCGTGTACACGTTCTGGGATTATTTCCGCCGTCATTGGGATACGAATTCGGGGCTGCGCATCGATCATCTGCTGCTGAGCGCCGACCTCGCGCCGCGCCTGCGCGATGCGGGCGTCGACCGTTGGGTGCGCGGCGAACCGCATGCCAGCGACCACGCGCCGACGTGGATCGAACTGGAAATGGGCGCCGGCCGCAAGAAGAAGAGCGGCTAGTGAAGCGGCGGGCGATCCGCTTGCGGCGGATCGCCCGCTTTGGTGCGACTGCTGCGCCCTGTTGATCGGCGCCTATGATCCGGCGCCGTGCCTGCTTCAGTCGTAGTCGCGACCGCCGCGCGACCACAGCGCGCCCATCACGAACCCGGCGAGAGCAACCACGGCCAGCGTCGTGAACGGGTTTTCGGCCGTCGTATCGCGCACGAGGCTCGTCGTATTCGCGCATAACTGCTGCGCCTTGCCGCTCAATTCGCGCGCCTTGCCCGCCACCTGCGCGCTGGTGTCGCCGACGGCATCGCCGACCGCGCTTTGCACCTTGCCCGCGACTTCCTTTACCGCGCCTGCCGCTGAATTCGTATCCATATGCATCGCTCCTGTTGTCATATTTACGTGCGGACCCGCTGCAATTGCAACGCGCTCGCACAAGGGCGCCGCGCAAGCCGTGCCAGTGCGGCGTGAGCCTGCGTCAGTGACGAAAGGCGCGCAAGAAGTGCGCCCGGCGACGGGACGCCATGCATCCGGCCAAACGGGACGTGCTCGAACATCATCGTCGACGCCCGAAATTGATGCCGACGAACACGGCCAGCAGCATCAGAAAACCGCCGAACAGCAGCGCGGCATTGACGAGCACCTGGCGCAGCCCGAGCGTTTCGACGTCGATGAACGGATACGGATAAAAATCGGACAGGCTGCCGCGCCAGAACGTGATGCCGAGATAGGCGAGCGGATAGACGAGCCACAGCGGAGCGTGGCGCAACCGCAGATGAAAACGCGGCACGAACAGCACCCAGTAGAGCGCGGCGAGCATCGGCAGCACGCTGTGCAGCGACTCGTTGAGCAGGCGCCGGTAGGGCGACAGCGGCCACAGTCCGCGCAACAGCAGGTTGTACGCGAGGCCGACGAACACGATGTACGCGACCACCGCGGTCACGACCGTGGGCTGCCGGAAAAAGCGCACGAGCGGCGAGCGATGCTTCCACAGCACGATGCAGGTGAAGCAGAGCGCACTGGCGAGCACCGTCAGATTGGTCAGGTAGCTGCTCATGCGCGCGAGCGCGTCGAACACGGTGAGCCCGCGCGCGAGCGAGCGATCGATCGTGAGGTCGGCTTGCGCGAGGATCGCCATCCACGCGATCAGCGCAATGACCGCCGCCAACGTCAGCGACGACACACTGGGCGTATGCAGCGGCAGCTCGGGCTCGCGCTGCGGAGCGAGGGTAGGGCGCATGCGCTCGATTCTACGCGCGGTGCGCGCGCGGCTGCATGGGCTTTCGCGCCCGCGCGCGCCGGCGTTGGCAAAATACTACGGCGTACTACGCGAGCTACTGGCTGGCTGTCAAGCGGGTTGCAAAGCGGGTTGCAATGCGGGTTGCAAGCTCGCCGCCACGGCTGCAAGCGCCGCGCTCACTGGCGGCGATTCATCGTGTGTTTCGACCCGTTATGATCGCGGCTGCAGCCCTCGATGTTAACGACGCCGTGCGCGGCAAGCAGTCTCTGTCAGCGCCGGCTCAAGACTCGCAAAACGGAGAGAAAGCATGAAAGCCAGCACCATTGCCGAACGGGAAGCGCGCGGCCGCGCCGCGCGCGAGCATTCGAAACGCTCGAGTCACCGGGCGGTCGGCGAGTTGCACCGCGATCCGATCGAGCTGCTGAAACAGAGCAGCGCGGAGCGCGTCGAGAATCTGGTGCCGCTGCGCTATGGGCGCATGGCTGCCTCGCCGTTCTCGTTCTTTCGAGGCAGCGCGATTCTGCAGGCGCACGATCTGAGCAAGGTGCACGACACCGGCCTCACCATGCCGATCTGCGGCGACGGCCATCTGATGAATTTCGGCGGCTTCGCAACGCCCGAGCGGCAACTGGTCTTCGACCTGAGCGACTTCGACGAAGTCTCGATCGGCCCGTTCGAATGGGACCTGAAACGCCTGTGCGCGAGCCTCGTCGTGGCCGCGCGCCAGATGCGCCTGAGCCGCGGCACCGCCGAGAGTCTGGTGATGACCGCGGTCGGCTCGTATCGCGATCGTGTCGCGCAATATGCGCAGTTCGGCGCGCTCGACCTGTGGTACGACCGCATCACGTTCGACCGCATGGCCGAGATCGCACTGACGCCCGAGCGTCGGCGCGCGGTGCGGCGCGGCATGGAGAAGGCCGCGAGCCGCACGCATGAAAGCCTGCTCGAAAAAATGGCCTCGTTCGACGGCAATCGTTGGACCATCCACGATGCGCCGCCCGCGCTGTTTCACGTGCACGGTGCGAACACGCTGTTGACGGCCGAGGAAACCGAAACCTACCGGACCGGCAACGTCGACAAGATGGTCGAGCAAGTGTGGGACGAGTACCGCAAGACGATGTCGCACGATCGGCGCGAACTGCTGGATCAGTTCACGAGGCACGACGTCGTGTTCAAGGCGGTCGGCGTCGGCAGCGTCGGCACGCGTTGTCTGGTCGTGCTGCTCGTCGATCACATGGGCAAGCCGTTGTTCCTGCAATTGAAGCAGGCGCGGCCGTCGGTCATCGCGCAGTTCTACAGGTCGCCGGCGGTCAAGCATCAGGGCGAGCGCGTCGTGCAA
The DNA here is from genome assembly GCF_014397655.1 of Paraburkholderia sp. UCT31. Lineage (NCBI taxonomy): Bacteria > Pseudomonadati > Pseudomonadota > Betaproteobacteria > Burkholderiales > Burkholderiaceae > Paraburkholderia > Paraburkholderia sp. UCT31. Next base: position 84,738 of record NZ_VZQP01000016.1, on the reverse strand, counting down.
GGACAGCGGCTGCTGCAGGCCGCGAGCGACGTCTTCCTCGGCTGGGGGACCGGGCCGCTCGGGCGGCATTTCTATTTCCGCCAGCTGCGCGACATGAAGCTGTCCGCGAATATCGAGCTGTTCGACAGCGATCTGCTCGACGGCTATGCGCGGCTATGCGGCTGGATCATGGCGCGCGCGCATGCGAAGGCGAGCGGCCAGGCGATCGAGATCAGCGCGTACATCGGCCGCGGCGATCAGTTCGGCGAAGCGCTGAGCGGCTACGCGAGCGCCTACGCGGATCAGGTCGAGCGCGACCACGACGTGTTCATCAAAGCGTGCCGCGACGGCAAGCTCGAAGCGCGCACCGACGAGGACATGGCGGCGGATTTCCGTGTGTAGCGCTGCGTGCGCGTGGTGTCACTTCACGCGCACCGTCACGCATCGGCGCGCGCTTCGCGCAGCGTGACGAAACGCAGATGGCGCTCGCGCGCCGCTTCGATCACGCTCGGCAGCACCGCGAGAATCAGCGGCTGGCCTTCGATCGTCAGCGCGGCGTTGCCATCGTGCAGCAACAGGATGTCGCGCGCGGCGAGACCATCGAGCAGCCGCCGCGCAACCACGTGAGGGTCACGCTCGCGCGTATCGTAGCCGCGCCGTGTCCAGGCCGCGAGACGCAGGTCGAGCTTGCGCAGCACCGGCTCCAGGAAGAGGTTGCGCAGGCCGGCGGGCGCGCGGAAAAACATCGGCCGCGCGCCGCTGACGGTTTCGAGCGTGCGTTGCGCGGCGGCGATCTCGCGCGTCAACGCGCGCGGAAACGTGACCGAAAACGTATGCACGTGCACCTGCGAGTGATTTTCGAGCCCATGCCCACGCGCGACGATCTCGCGCGCGAGTTGCGGATAGCGCTCGACCTTCGCGCCGATGCAGAAGAACGTCGCGCGCACGTCGAACGCGTCGAGCAGATCGAGCACTTGCGGCGTGACGACGGGATCGGGACCGTCGTCGATGGTCAGCGCGATTGCATCCGCGTTGCGCGGGTTCGCGGGCAGGCGGGTCCAGTTGGGCCCGAGCAGGGTGGTGCGCGGCAATAGTCCGGCGATCGTGAACAGCGCGTGGTTCGCGACGATCGTGGCGAGCCACCATGGCCACGCGGCCGGTGCGACAGCCACGCCGATCAGCACGATCACGTGCCAGCCGATCGTGCCGTTCAGCAGTGCGGAGTTGCGGCTACGCGGCCAGCGGCGCGGCGGGTTCGGGCATTCATTCATCGAACGTGCTTCCAGTACGCCTTCCTCCGTCCCGGGAAGGCCGTGAATCTTGCGCGATGCGCAACCGCGAACGATACCACTGTTGCGCTCGTCGACGTGCCGCGTTCGGCGGCCACGTATCCGGTGAAAGCGCGCTGAAAGACGTCGGGCGGTTTGCGATCGCCGATTCGCTGTTGTATGGTGCGGGGCGAACAGAGTCGCGCGTGTCGATGGCGATCGGACCGATCGCCGCAACAAGCTCGCGTCGCTACCCAATACGACAGGAGATGCGCAATGTCGGAAACAGGAAACGGAAAAGTGGCGCTGGTGACGGGCGCGGGCAGCGGCATCGGCCGCGCGTGCGCACTGACGCTCGCGCAGCACGGCTATAGCGTGGTGCTCGCCGGCCGCCGCCAGGCCGCGCTCGATGCGGTCGCGCAGGAAGCGCGGGCGCTGCGCGGCGACGCGCTCGCGGTTGCGTGCGACGTGACCGACGCCGACAGCGTCGCCGCGCTTTTCGACACGATCCGCGCGCGCTTCGGCCGGCTCGACCTGCTGTTCAACAACGCGGGACGCAACGGCTCGCCCGTCGATCTCGACGAAGTGAGCATCGACGAATGGCGTTCCATCGTCGATACCAATCTGAACGGCGTGTTCCTGTGCACGCGCGCGGCGTTCGGCGTGATGAAGACGCAGAATCCGCGCGGTGGCCGCATCATCAACAACGGCTCGATCTCCGCGCATGCGCCGCGCCCGAACAGCGCCGCGTACACGGCGACCAAACACGCGATTACCGGACTCACGAAAGCGGTGTCGCTCGACGGCCGCAAATACGACATCGTGTGCGGTCAGATCGACATCGGCAACGCAGGGACCGAGATGGCCGCGCGAATGGCGCGCGGCGTGCCGCAAGCGAACGGCGAGATCGCGGTCGAGCCGCTGATGGACGTGCAGCACGTCGCCGACGCGGTGCTGCATATGGCGAGCCTGCCGCTGTCGGCGAACGTGCAGTTCATGACGATCATGGCGAGCAAGATGCCGTTCGTCGGGCGCGGCTGAGCGGCGCGCAGCACCGGCTCACAACGCCGGGGCGGGGAGCGGGGCGCGCGCGTTCAACTTATACTGGGCGCTCCGCCGTCTTTCCACGCAAAGCAAGCCGCCGTGCCCCGCGCCACGCCCAGCGACGACCCGCCGCCGCAGCCGCCCGTGCGGCCCGATCTCGACGACTGCTGTCATAGCGGTTGCACGCAGTGTGTGTTCGATCTCTACGATGAAGCGCTGGAGCGCTACGAGCTCGCGCTGGCTGCGTGGCACAAGCGGCAGGCGCAGAAGGCGCGGCCAGCACGGCGACCGGACACGCAGGGCGCGAAGTCGAAACCGCAAGCCGACGCGCGTCGCTCGACACCCACGCGCGGCAAACCGAGCCCTCGCCGCTGATTCGCGCACGAATTCGCGCACGATCGTCCACCGTCCCCGTTATGACCGACCTTCAGCTCACGCCGACCGAATCTCTCACCGATCCGCACACGCTCGACGATCTGCATCGCTTCGTGCAGCGTCATCCGCGCCTGTTCGTGCTGACCGGCGCGGGCATCAGCACTGACTCCGGCATCCCCGGCTACCGGGACGACAACGGCGCATGGAAGCGCTCGCCGCCGATCACGCTGCAGGAGTTCCTTGGCACGCCGGCGATGCGTCAGCGCTACTGGGCGCGCAGCATGGTCGGCTGGCCGCTCGTCGCGCGCGCGCAGCCGAATGCCGCGCATGTCGCGCTCGCGCGGCTCGAAGCGGCCGGTCACGTGCCGACGCTGGTCACGCAGAACGTCGACGGCTTGCATCAGCGCGCGGGTAGCCGCGACGTGATCGAGCTGCATGGCGGCATCGACGGCGTCAGTTGTCTCGACTGCGGCATGCAGCACTCGCGCGCGGCGATCCAGCAGACGCTCGAAGCCGACAACCCCGCTCTGCTCGACGTCACGGCCGAAGCCGCCGCCGATGGCGACGCGCATCTCGAGTGGCACGATCTCGGCGGTTTTCGCGTGCCGGCATGCGTGAACTGCGGCGGGTTGCTGAAGCCGTCGGTGGTGTTCTTCGGCGAGAACGTGCCGAAGGCGCGCGTCGAAGCGGCGTCGCATGCGCTCGATGCGGCCGACGCCGTGCTCGTGGCCGGCTCGTCGCTGATGGTGTATTCCGGCTACCGCTTCTGCGTGTGGGCGCAGCGCCAGGGCAAGCCGATCGCGGCGATCAACCTCGGCCGCACGCGCGCCGATCCGCTGCTGTCGCTGAAGGTGGCCGCGCCGTGCGGCGATACCTTGAGCGCGCTCGCCGGTCTGCTGGCTGGCGATTGAGAATGAGTAGATCCCGTGGATCACCGTCAAAACCTGAGGAACACCCAGAGCCGACCATGACCGACTCCCGGCAACATTCGCCATCCGCCGAACGCAATCGCGAACCGATCCTCGCCGTGCTGCGCGAGGCCCTGCCGGCGAGCGGCCGCGTGCTCGAAATCGCGAGCGGCACCGGTGAGCACGCGATCTGCTTCGCCGGCGCGCTGCCCGGTCTCGACTGGCAGCCGAGCGATGCCGATGAGGAGGCGCGCGAGTCGATTGCGGCGTGGACCGCGCACGCGGGGCTCGCGAACGTGCGCGCGCCGCTTGCGCTCGACGTGCATCAGCCGGACTGGGGCGTCGATGCGCTCGACGCCGTCGTCTGCATCAACATGATCCACATCTCGCCGTGGAGCGCGGCGCAGGCACTTTGCGACGGCGCGGGGCGGCGCCTCGTCGACGGCGGCGTGCTCTATCTATACGGTCCTTACCGGCGCGGCGGCGCGCACACGGCGCCGAGCAACGCAGCGTTCGATCAATGGTTGAAGAGCCGCGATCCCGAATGGGGCGTGCGCGATATGGAAGCGGTCGTCGCGCTCGGCGACACGGCGGGGCTCACCTGCGAACGGGTGGTCGCGATGCCCGCGAACAACTTCAGCCTGGTGTTCACGAAGCGGGCAGGGTAGCGGGTGCACCGACGGGCCGGGCATTCGTCCACGCCTTGCGCCAAACCTCGGTCCGATCCCAAACCGAACCCGCCGCGCAAACGCCGACGCGCGCACAATACCTGTCGTCACGCGCAAACATGAGCACGACATGAGCACGAGCAACTGGCGTGCTTGCCCCCTCCCAAGCGGCAAGCGCGCATTTCTTTTATCCTTTTACCCTCGACGCCGCGCCGCCGTTCTGATGGCGCGGCGCCACGACATTTTTTTGGACTCTGGAGAATTCAAATGGGCAAACAGGCAATCGGCGTGGTGGGGCTGGCGGTCATGGGCCGCAATCTGGCGCTCAACATCGAGAGCCGCGGCCACGCGGTGTCGGTCTACAACCGTAGCCGCGCGAAAACCGACGAACTCATCGCCGAATTTCCGGACCGCAAACTGGTGCCGGCTTTCACGCTGGAAGAGTTCGTCGACTCGCTCGAAAAGCCGCGCCGCATTCTGATGATGGTCAAGGCCGGCGAGCCGACCGACGCGACCATTGCCTCGCTCAAGCCGCTGCTCGAAAAAGGCGACATCCTGATCGACGGCGGCAACACGCCTTTCACCGACACGATCCGCCGCAACCAGGAACTCGCGAAGGCGGGTCTGCATTTCATCGGCACCGGCGTGTCGGGCGGCGAGGAAGGCGCGCTGAAAGGCCCGTCGATCATGCCGGGCGGTCCGCGCGACGCGTACGACCTCGTCGCGCCGATCCTCACCGAGATCGCCGCGAAGGCGCCGGACGGCGAGCCGTGCGTCGCGTACATGGGACCGGACGGCGCGGGCCACTTCGTGAAGATGGTGCACAACGGCATCGAGTACGGCGACATGCAGCTGATCGCCGAAAGCTACGCGGTGTTGAAGCAGGTCGTCGGATTGTCGAACGAGGAACTCGGCAAGGTCTACACCGAGTGGAACCAGGGCGAGCTCGACAGCTATCTGATCGAAATCACGTCGAAGATCTTCGGCAAGAAGGACGACGAAACCGGCAAGGACCTCGTCGACGTGATTCTCGACCGTGCCGCGCAGAAGGGCACCGGCAAGTGGACCAGCCAGAACGCGCTCGACCTCGGCGCGCCGTTGCCGCTGATCACCGAGGCGGTGTTCGCGCGCGTGCTGTCGTCGCTGAAGACGCAGCGCGTGGCCGCGAGCAAGGTGCTGGAAGGTCCGCAGGCGAGGCCGCTCGAAGGCGCGAAGGACGCGTTCATCGAATCGGTGCGTCGCGCGTTGTACTTCAGCAAGGTGATCTCGTACGCGCAGGGCTTCGCGCAGTTGCGCGCCGCGTCGGAAGAGTACAACTGGGATCTCGACTACGGGACGATCGCGAAGATTTTCCGCGCGGGCTGCATCATCCGCGCGCGCTTCCTGCAGAAGATCACCGACGCCTATTCGAAGGACAAGGCGCTCGCGAACCTGCTGCTCGACCCGTACTTCCGCGACATCGCGAAGAACTACCAGGCGGCGCTGCGCGAAGTCGTGGTGGCCGCGGTCAACGCGGGTGTGCCGGTGCCGGCATTCGCGTCGGCGATCGCGTATTTCGACGCCTACCGCTCGGAGCGTCTGCCCGCGAACCTCGTGCAAGCGCAGCGCGACTTCTTCGGCGCGCATACGTTCGAACGCATCGACAAGCCGGGCAGCTTCCACGCGCAGTGGAGCTGAGCGGTTGAAAAAACGGCCCGGCGCGCCATGGTGACAGGGCGCGCGGGGCCGTTGCTCCGTTTGGATCGGCAAGGAAACGCCGCATTATTACCAAATGTCTTGCGGGTTAAACGCGGACTCAAAGAATGCCCAAATGATTATTGCGACGGCAGCAATAGAGTTTCACTGGTTTAAGGGTTTGCCCTAGATCGAGACACCTCTAAACTTGTTTTCAATCGCTGAGGGATAAGCAGAAACCCGAAGCGCACCACACAACAAGTCCTTTGGAGGTTAATCATGAAGACCCTGATTTCCGCTGTTGCTATCGCCGCCGCCCTCGTTGTTCCGGTCGCGTCGTTCGCTCAAGCGAGTCAGCCGGCGACCCGTGCTCAGGTTCGCGCTGAACTGATTCAACTCGAAAAGGCCGGCTACAACCCGAGCGCCAGCGACGTGAACTACCCGGCCGACATCCAGGCAGCGCAAGCACGCGTCGATGCGCAACGCGGCACGGCCATCGCGGCCAACTCCGCAGACACCAGCGGCTACGGCGCTCCGGCTGCCGGCACGTCGCAAGCTGGCCACGCTGTCATCCCGGCGAAGGCCAACCGTGACTCGGTGTACTTCGGCAACTGATCGCAGTAGAAGTCCGCAGATGTAGTGGGTAGTTGTAGTGCGCTGTAGACGCCGCTTCGTGGAATAGCGCGAACGCGGCGGGCAAGAAAAAACGCCATCCAGTTCGATCGGATGGCGTTTTGTCGTTTACGGCGCCGTGCTGCGACGGTTCCCGTCAATGCAGCGTTCGCTGCCGCCGGCCGATGTCATCGAACAGCGCGCGGCTCGGCTCCAGCGCGAGCAGCCACGATTCGTCGTAGTCGCTCAGGTTGTCGAGCGCCTCGCGCAGCCGTTCGAGCGCCACCGCAGGCAGCTCGACGCTCGCCTCGACCCCGCTCGACAGTCCCGCGATGCTCGCCAGTTGCACGAGCGCATCGGCGGCCTCGGCGACGTCGGCGGCGAAGATCAGATGCGTGTTCAGCAGTTCGACGAGGCCGGCAGACGCCGCCACATCGTCGACGTTGAGTTGCACGGCCAGAAAGGTGGCTTTGTTCATCCTCGATTCCTCCCAGAATCCCAACGTTGTCGTGAGCTGCTCCGCGCGGCTTGACTGAGTATAGGCGATGGTCGATCGCCTGCAATGATCGGACGGAACGACCGTGGCGGCTTGCTCGCCCAGACGCGCGGGCCACGCGACCTATAATAGGGCCAGCCGCGCGAGCACCGACGCCGTGGGCGCACGGCGTCGTCCGCCGGGCTTGCGCGCTTGCCAATTGCTCATCGACCATGAAGATCATCCGCAGCAGAAGCTTCACCGCGTCGCGTGCCTGGGGCGCGCTCGACATCGCGAACATGAACGGCGTCACCACGCGTCTGCATTGGACCGACCAGCCGTACAAGTGGCACGTGAACGACGGCGAGGAGGTATTCGCCGTGCTCGACGGCCGCGTCGAAATGCGCTATCGCGAAGACGGCGTCGAACGCACGACAGTGCTCGAAACCGGCGACGTGTTCCATGCGTCGGTCGGCACCGAGCATGTCGCGCATCCGCTCGGCGCGGCACGCGTGCTCGTCGTCGAAAAGCAGGGCAGCGTCTGAAGAACACGGCAGTTTGACGGCGCGCGCTAGCGCGGCCCGCGTGTGGCGGTCGCGCACAATATCCAGGCGGCAGCGGACAGCCGTGACCGTGTGCAAGCGTGACGGCACGGCAATTGCTACGGCGTCGATTGAATTGGATTGAGACACACGTCGAGGAAAATCAGATGACACGACAATGGCAACCGACGGCGATCCGCCTGCTGATGGCGGCGGCGCTCGGCGTGGCGATCGCCGGCTGCACGACGATGCCGTGGGAAAGCACGCCGTTCTACAGCAACGCGCCGTCGAGCACGACCAGCCTCGCGACCGTCCCGGTGCCCGCCGGCTACTATCGCGTCAATCCGGGCGATACGCTGTCCGGCATCGCTTCGGCCTATGGGCGAAGGCCGCAGGAAATCGCGGCCTGGAACGGCTTGCCGGTCAACGCGGCGGTCGCGCCCGGCCAGGTGCTGCGCGTTTCACCGCCGATGGCCTCGGGCAGCGTGGTCACGCCGCCGGTCGCGGTGGCGCCGGGTGCGCCAGCCGCGCCGGGCGCGACGGCGAACGTGCCGCCGGGCGCCGTACCCGGTGCGCCGGCCCCTGCCGCCGTGCCACAGCAGGGCGTGCTGCAATGGCCATTGCGCGGACCGATCCTGCGCGCGTTCGCGCCGGGCAAATCCAACGGCATCGTGATCGGCGGCCAACCCGGTGATCCGGTCAAGGCCGCGGCGACCGGCCGCGTGGTTTACGCGGGCACCGGCATCGAAGCCTACGGCCCGCTCATCATCATCAAGCACAACGATTCGCTGATCACCGCGTACGGCCAGAACAGCCAGCTACTCGTCAAGGAAGGCGATGCGGTGGCGCAAGGGCAGACGATCGGCGAGGTCGGTGTCGATAGCCGCGGCGTCGCGTCGATCCAGTTCGAAGTGCGCGAGAACGGCCAGCCGGTCGATCCGCTCCAGTGGTTGCCGAAGCCTGGCGGCTGAGCGTCCCCGTCGCGACTGTTGGCTCATCGCAGCCGGATCGGCGCGCTTCTCGGGGATGCGCCGATTTTCAGCGTCGTCTGAATTGAATACACTGTATGGCTCGTTTGCCGGCGCGCGCGTTCCTTCCGGAATGCACGGGCGGCCGGTTGCCGTAGGCTGTCATTCATGGACGCACAGGGACACACAATGATCGATTTACGCAGCGATACCGTTACCCGTCCGACTCCGCCGATGCTCGCGGCGATGTCGGCGGCCGAAGTCGGCGACGACGTGTGGGGCGACGACCCCACCGTCCTGCGTCTGCAGGCCACGCTGGCCGAGCGCACCGGCAAGGAAGCGGGGCTGTTCTTCCCGAGCGGCACGCAAAGCAACCTCGCCGCGTTGATGGCGCACTGCGCGCGCGGCGACGAATACATCGTCGGCCAGCTCGCGCACACCTATAAATACGAGGGCGGCGGCGCGGCCGTGCTCGGCAGCATCCAGCCCCAACCGCTCGAAAACGCCGCCGACGGCTCGATCCCGCTCGACAAGATCGCCGCCGCAATCAAGCCGATCGACGATCACTTCGCGCGCACGCGGTTGCTCGCGCTGGAAAACACGATCGGCGGCAAGGTGCTGCCGGCGCAGTACGTCGCCGATGCGACGCGGCTCGCGCGCGAGCGCGGCCTCGCGACCCACCTCGACGGCGCGCGCGTGTTCAACGCGGCGGTCGCGGCGGGCAAGCCGGTCGCGGCGCTCGCCGAGCCGTTCGATTCGGTGTCGATCTGTTTTTCGAAGGGACTGGGCGCGCCGGTCGGCTCGGTGCTGGTCGGCAGCCGCGCGCTGATCGACGTCGCGCATCGCTGGCGCAAGGTGCTCGGCGGCGGCATGCGCCAGGCTGGCGTGCTCGCGGCGGCGTGCCTGTACGCGCTCGATCACAACGTCGAGCGGCTCGCCGACGACCACGCAAATGCCGCGCATCTGGCGGCGGGGCTGGAGACGATCGAGCAGGTGAAGGTGCAGTCGGTCGCGACGAACATGGTGTTCGCGCAGTTTCCGCAGCAGCATTGCGCGCCGCTCGAGGCGTGGCTCAAGGAGCGCGGCATCCTCACGCAGATGCTGTATGCGTCGCGCTTCGTCACGCACATGGATGTGTCGCGCGACGATATCGACACGTTCATTGCCGCGGTGAAGGGGTATTTCGCGGCACGTTGATCGCGCCGCATGGGTCGTAAGCGAGGCGGCTCGCGTGGTTGCCGCCTCGTCTTCCCGCACTGGCTCCAACTCGTGCGCGCTCGTTCGAGGCGCGCTTCATTCAGGCTTCATCCCCGCCTCACGCGCCGTCCGGCGCATATCTCACTTGACCGCCGCCTTCGCCTGCACGCCCGCGCGATGCGACGGCGCGAGCAGCCGCAAGCCGCTCGCCAGGCTGGCCGCGCCGGCGAAGAACGCGCCGAGGCCGAGCGCGAGCGTCGGCCCATGCTGGCGGCCGGCAATGCCGAAGCAGAGCGCGACCAGCGCCGCGCCGGTCGCCTGTCCGAGCAGCCGCGCGGTCGCCACGATGCCGCTCGCGCCGCCGCTGCGCTCCGGCGGCGCGCTCGCCATCAGCGCCTTCAGGTTCGGCGACTGGAAAAAGCCGAAACCCGCGCCGCAGATCGCCATACGGATGCCGATGTCGAGCACGTGCGGATGGGCGGGCAGCATCGCCAGCGAGGCCATCCCCGCCGACAGCACCGCGAGCCCGATCGCGCCGAGCAGCCCCGGCGGGTAGCGGTCCGACAGGCCGCCCGCGAGCGGCGCGGCGAGCGCGACCACGACGGGCCACGGCGTCATCAGGAAGCCGGTTTCGACCTGGCTGCGCAGCAGCACGTCCTCGAAATAGAACGGCAGCGACACGAACGCGAGGCCCTGCGCGGCGAACGAGCACACGGCCGTCACCGCCGACAGCGCGAACACCGGCCGCTTGAACAGATCGACAGGCAGCATCGGCGCGGGGTGGCCCGCCTCGCGGCGGATCAGCAGCAGCCCGAACACGCCGGCGAGCGCCGCGGCGCTGAGCACGATCTGCAGCGACGCGCGTTGCGCCGCCTCGCCGAGCGCGAAGATCAGCGCGGCGAACGTGACCACGTTGAGCAGCGCCGCCACCGGATCGAGCGGGTGCCGGCTCTGCGCGGTATGCGGCAGCGCCGGCATCGCGAAGCTCAGCGCGAGTACGCCGAGCGGCACGTTGACCGCGAACAGCCACGGCCAGGTCGCGACCGACAGAATCAACGACGCCACCGTCGGCCCGACCGCGAACGACACGCCGACGATCAGCGCATTGGTGCCAAGCCCGCGACCGAGCCGATGCGGCGGGTACAGATAGCGGATCAGCGCGGTGTTGACGCTCATGATCGCGCTGGCGCCCAAGCCCTGCACGATGCGCGCGGCGGCGAGCAGCGGCAGCGTCGGCGCCATCGCGCAGCCGAGCGAACTCAGCGTGAACAGCGCGATGCCGCCGATATAGATGCGCCGATGTCCGACGATATCGCCGAGCGCGGCGAGCGGCAGCAGCGTCGCGACCATCGCGAGCTGATATGCGTTGATGATCCAGACCGACGCGGCCGGCGCCGCGTGCAGGTCGCCGGCGATCGCGGGCAGCGCGGTGTTGGCGATCGCGGTATCCAGCGTGGCGAGCGCGACGGCGAGCATGATCGCGGCCATCGCGCGGCGGTTGGCGGCCGACATCGGGCCGTCGGCGGGGAGAGTCGGCGTGGGGACGCCGACGGCGGGGTTGAGCTTATCGGACAAGGTGTGGCTCGTGGGGTTGGGCATGCCGGTGTCGGTCGCTTCCGGAGAGGCGACGCGCTCGGGCGGCGGTTTCGTCGTGGGTGAGGTGCGCGCTGTCGGTCCACGGGGGATCGGCGTGGCGGCTTGTGCGGCGCAACGTCGCGATTGTTGCAGAGACGGCACGATCGTGCAGGGAGGCGGGCAGGGACCGGGAGGCGGCTAGAAGATGAGGCGCTTTGATCTCAATGAAACGCAACTAACCGCCAATCCCGCCGCCATCTCCGAATCGGTACACGCCCCGCGTCAAATCCAACACACATACGACAAAACCGCCCGGCAGAACGGGCCGCCCGATTCGATCACAAAATCAGGCTATTCGGGGCTTCATCCGCTCGTCACGCATCGGAAAAATAATCGATGTGCGGCTCGCAGATGCTTCGGGCGTATGCCTTCCCAACCCGCTTTCGTGACCCGACTCACGCGCGCCGATGCCCACCCCGAGTGCCGCTGCCACGCGGTTTGCACCGCGTCGGGGCGCCCGCCGCGGCTCGGTCGCGCGGCAGCGGGCGAGTTCGCCGGGCACGCCGTATGCGCCTCCGTCCGCTCGCGCGCCAGTATGCGCGATCCCTAAAATGTCCTACTCTGTTTTTTTAAACCGCTCCGACAGGCACGCGCCTCCCGTCCGTCTCCCGTGCGGTTCGCGTTTGCCATGTTGACCTTCCCGGAGGCTTCGATGACAGCCGTCGATCTGGAATTCGACCAGCTCAACAGTACCGTCGACGCGCTACGGCGCTCAATTTCGAATCGCATGATGTACGGCGTCGGCAAGGACGCTGTCACCGCTCACCCGCACGACTGGCTGCACGCGGCCGCGCTGGCCGTGCGCGACCGGCTCGTCGCACGCTGGATGAAGACCACCCGCCTGCAATACGAGCAGGACGTGAAGCGGGTCTACTACCTGTCGATGGAGTTTCTGATCGGCAGGACCTTTACCAACGCGCTACTCGCGCTCGGCATTCACGATCAGATGAAAGAGGCGCTCGCGAGCCTCGGCGTCGACATGGACGCGCTGATCGATCTCGAACCCGACGCAGCGCTCGGCAACGGCGGTCTCGGCCGGCTCGCGGCGTGCTTTCTCGACTCGATGGCGACGCTCGGCATTCCGGGCTTCGGCTACGGCATCCGTTACCAGTACGGCATGTTTCGTCAGGAAATCGTCAACGGCGAGCAGGTCGAGGCGCCCGACTATTGGCTGCGCGCCGGCAACCCATGGGAATTTCCGCGACCCGAAATCAAGTACATGGTGCACTTCGGCGGCCGCACCGTGCAGCGTGGCGACAAGACCGAATGGATCGACACCGAGCATGTGAACGCGACCGCGTACGACACCGTGATCCCCGGCTACGCGACCGACGCGACCAACACGCTGCGCCTATGGTCCGCGCGCGCGACCGAGGAACTCGACCTCGGCGCATTCAATCGTGGCGACTACCGCAACGCGGTCGACACCAAGAACATGTCGGAGAACGTGTCGCGGCTGCTCTATCCGGACGATTCGACGCCGGCCGGCCGCGAGTTGCGGCTGCGCCAGGAGTACTTCTTCGTGTCGGCGACGATGCAGGATCTGATCCGCCGCTATCAGCGCACGCACAGCACGTTCGGACGCTTCTCGGAGAAGGTCGCGGTGCATCTGAACGACACGCACCCGGTGCTCGCGATTCCCGAGCTGATGCGCCTGCTCGTCGACGAGCATCATGTGCCGTGGGACAAGGCGTGGAAACACTTGACGCAGATCTTCTCGTACACGAATCACACGCTGATGCCCGAGGCGCTCGAAACATGGGATGTCGAAATGTTGTCACGCCTGCTGCCGCGGCATCTCGAGATCATCTTCGAAATCAACGCGCAGTTTCTGAAGCACGTCAGCGAGCACTCGGGCCACGACGCCGAGATGATCCGCCGCATTTCGCTCGTCGACGAATATGGGCAGCGGCGCGTGCGCATGGCGTATCTGGCGATTGTCGCGAGTCACAAGGTGAACGGCGTGTCGAAGCTGCATTCGCAGCTGATGACGCGCGACATCTTCGCCGACTTCGCGCGCATCTATCCGGACCGCTTCACCAACGTGACCAACGGCATCACGCCGCGCCGCTGGCTCGCGCAGGCGAGTCCGTCGCTGTCGTCGCTGATCGACGCGCGCATCGGCACACACTGGCGCAGCAATCTGTTCGAGCTCGAGCAGCTGCGTAATCTGCGCAAGGACGACGAGTTCGTCGAAGCGTTCCGCGAGGCCAAACGACAGAGCAAGCTGCGGCTCGTGCACCGGCTCGCGCATCACACGAAGCTGCACTTCGATCCGGACGCGCTGTTCGATCTGCAGGTCAAGCGCATTCACGAATACAAGCGCCAGTTGCTGAACTTGCTGCACGTGATCGTACGCTACAACGAGATTCGCGCGAATCCGGAGCGCGACTGGGTGCCGCGCGTCGTGCTGTTCGCGGGCAAAGCCGCGTCCGCGTACCGGATGGCCAAGACGATCATCAAGCTGATCGGCGACGTCAGCGAGAAGGTCAATCATGATCCGCTGATCGGCGACAGGCTGAAGGTCGTGTTCGTGCCGAACTACGGCGTCAGCGTGGCCGAGCTGATCATTCCGGCGGCCGATCTGTCGGAGCAGATCTCGATGGCCGGCACCGAGGCGTCGGGCACCGGCAACATGAAGCTCGCGCTCAATGGCGCATTGACGATCGGCACGATGGACGGCGCGAACATCGAGATCTGCGACGCGGTGGGGCGCGAGAACATCTTCATCTTCGGTCACTCCGCCGACGAGGTGGACGACTTGCGCGCAAGCGGCTATCGGCCGCGGCAGATTTACGAGGAAAACGAAGCACTGCGCACCGCGCTCGATCAGATTCGCACGGGCTTCTTTTCGCCGGACGATCCGCTGCGCTTCTCGGATATCTTTCACACGCTGGTCGACTGGGGCGATCACTATATGGTGCTCGCCGATTTCGACGCGTTCGCGAAGGCGCAGAACGAAGTGGATGCGCGTTTCGTCGACAAGCACGCGTGGGCCGAAAGCGCGATCGAGAACGTCGCGGGGATGGGGCAGTTCTCGTCGGATCGAACGATCGGCGAGTATGCGCGCAATATCTGGCGCGTGAGTCCGCTCAGTCTCGACTGAGCGCGAGATGACGGCAACGTAGTCGTTGCTTGCGGGCAAGCAGATCGAAAGCCGTGCGAGGCTGGTGCTGATCCGTCGCGCACGGCTTCGTCATGTTCGATCGTCGCCCCGCGTCAAGCCTTCGGCGCGGCAGCCGCGGCCTTCGCCCGATGCACTGCCTCGCCGACGCGTTCGACGAACTCGCGATCCGTACTCATCAGCGCTTCGCGCTCGCCGTCGGCCGTCTTGACCATCAGCCGATGCGTGATGTCCTGGGTCACCCAGGTAAGCCAACCGACCACGATCAGCATCACCCCGCATACGAGTCCCGACGCCGAGTGGAGCACGCCCCCGACGATTGCGCCGATCAGCCCGGCCACCGAGATCACGAGCGGCACGACCTTGTTCTTCTGCACGGTCACGACCTGCACGTCGACGATATCGCGCAGCGGGAAGACCTGACCTGCGGATGAGAGGGCGTTGCGCGTGACCGACACGCCGCGATCGTTGAAAGGGCTTTCCATCGTTTCAATGCGAGGGTGGTGAAGCGCGCAGCGTAGCAGACTTCCTTCAAATTCCTAAAGTTACGGACTTTTCTATCCCCTCTCAGGCCCGTGTTGCAAGGGAGAGCGATTCCAATGGGCTTCGTCCGCGCGCGCCTCGAAATTTTCCGCCCAAAGATCCAGCGTGTGCGCATAGTGACGGCGCAGGCTTTCGACGTCAACCGCTTCGAGCCCGCCGCGCTGCATCGCTTCGAGCCCGAGGCCGACGTGGGCAACTCGCCGTCCGGGAACACATAGCGGTCGATAAACTCGCCCCCGCCGAGCGCGGTTTCGCCGCTATCCGAATCGCTCGACGTGATGCCGTGGTTCATCGCAATGCCGTCGTCCACCAGCAACTGAGGCCGGCCTTGAAGGCCTCGGACAGGGCAGGCGATGCCGTCCATGGCCCAGGAACCGTATCATCGCGTTGCGGCTGGCGGCTAAACCGTTCGTGGAGGTCTCCGGCCCTAGCGCGCGGTAGCCGGCCTCGCGACCGGTATGACCGTCAGCGACCGGATACCCTGCGCACCGCGAACCAGTACGCCCTCGATGTCCGCGGTCGCCGACGGGCCGCTCATCAGCACCGCGTAGTTGGCCTCGAAGAACTCCTTGCGGTGATACGCCTGATGCAGATTGCCCACGATATCCGCGGGATCCAGCAACGCGATCAGATGCTGCGACAGGTAGCCGAGTGCATTGACGTTGTATTGCGCTTCGCTCAGCCAGATGGACCCTGTCTCGGCGACCGCAAATGCCGGGCGCACGATCCCGACATCCACGTCATTGAGCGCACGGGGATCGTCAACCAACGCGATGTCACGCGTGCCCGTGAACTCGGGCGTCGCTGAACAGAACACCGTGGCATCGCGGAAACGCGAGCGGACAAATTGCTCGAGGCTGGTATCCTCCGGCAGTAGGCACCAGACGCCGCCAAGCCGGTCGAGCGATTTGCGGAAGCTCTTCACCACCGGTGGCAATGCGCTATCGAACATCGGCACCTCCGGCAAGCAGCGTGGCACGGGTGAGACCTCGCGCAAACGGGACAAAATCATATTGCGGCTGCTCATTTACTGCTCCTCTTGAGATACCAATCGCGAAATGTTTCCTTGGGCGCATCAGGCACCTCACGGTGCCTGCCCCACGCATTAAGCGGGTTGTAGAGCACGGCGCGCGGCAACACGGAAACGGCCGTCCCGGCTGTCTTGACGGCCGCCCGGTACAGCGCCGGGTGCGACAGCACCTGGCCGGCCACCTTCATGGCCTCCTGCTTGACGAACGGAAGCTCGTGCTGCTCGGCGACGATCTGCCGCCACTTGTAGATCTGCTCGTGTATGTTGATCCTGACGGGGCACACGCTCGTGCAGCTGCCGTTCATCGTCGAGGCAAAGGGCAACGAGCTGTACTTCTTCAGGTTGAAAGTCGGATTGATGATCGCGCCGATCGGACCCGAATAGACACCGCCATAGCTCAGGCCGCTGCTGCGCCGGTAGACAGGGCATGTGTTCATGCACGCTCCGCAGCGGATGCACTTGAGCGAATACCAGAAGTCGTCCATGCCGAGCCGTTCTGAACGGCCGTTGTCGACCAGCACGAAATGCATTTCGCTATCCTTGCGTGGACCGCGAAAGTGCGACGTGTACTGGGTGATCGGCGAGCCGATGGCGTTGCGCGAGAGCATGCGGATAAAGACGCCGAGATGTTCGAGCTTCGGAATCAGCTTCTCGATGCCGATCGACGCTATATGCAGCGGCGGCACGTTCGCGCTCAGGTCTGCGGTGCCCTCGTTGGTACAGACGGTAATGCCGCCCGTTTCCGCAACCGCGAAGTTGCAGCCGGTCATGCCCGCATCGGCGTTGAGGATAAGCGGACGCGTGGCTTTTCTCTGCGCTTCGGCAAGCTTAGGGATGTTGCTCTCGTTCGGGTCGGTGCCAATCTTCTCCGAGAAGATCTTCGCTACGTCCGTGGCGAGCTTGTGCACGGCCGGGACCACGATATGCGAGGGAAGCTCGTCATCGAACTGCTGGATTTGTTCACCCAGATCCGTTTCCACGACGGTGATGCCGCGCTCCTCAAGGTACGGGCGCATCTCGCACTCTTCGGTCAGCATCGACTTGCTCTTGACGAGCAGCCTCGCGTGACGCTGACTCAGGATCTCGTAGACGATGCGGTTGTGCTCTTCGGCATCTTTGGCCCAGTGCACAGTCACGCCGTTGGCCGTCGCATTACGCTCGAACTGCTCCAGATAGTCCGCGAGGTGCGTGAGCGTATGCTCCTTGATCCCCGAGGCGAGCGAGCGCAACTCCTCCCACTCGGCGATGCCATGCACCTCTGCGTCGCGTCCGGTGCGCAGCTCCCACAGGCGTTTGTCGTGGAACTGGATGTGCTTTTCGTCAGCGATGAACTTCTCCGAAAAGCCGACATGGTCAACACCTGTCATGCTTGTGCTCCATTGAGAATCTGCGCGATATGGATGAACTTCAGGCCCAGCTCGAGACGGTCCGAGCAACCTTTCTGGTGCATGAGGCACGACGAATCGGCCGACACGATGTACTCGGCGCCATTGCGCTTGTGATCGCGGACCTTGTCGGCGCCCATGCGCGCCGACACCGGCTCCTCCGACACGCAGAACGTGCCGCCGAACCCGCAGCACTCGTCGGGACGGTCAGGCTGGATGAACTCGATGCCCCTGACACCCCTGAGCAGGGTCAATGGCTTCGAGAAAAACGGCTCATCGATCTCTGACATCTTCGCGGTGCGCAGCGAACGCAGCGTGCCGCAACTGTTGTGCAGGCCGACCTTGTGCGGAAATTCGGCCCACGGGAACTCTCGTACCTGCAGCACGTCGTGCAGGAACTCCACCAGTTCGTAGGTGTTGGACCGCACTGCCAGCGCATCGGGCGTCTGGTCTGCCGCGCTCAAATGGTCACGCACGTGGTGCACGCAACTGCCGCTGGGCGCGACGATGTAGTCGTAGCCGGCGAAGTTGCGCACGAAGAGGTTTTCGGTGGCGACGGCTTCCTTCTCGCAGCCGCTGTTGCCCATCGGCTGCCCGCAGCACGTCTGATCCAGTGGATAGTCGACGTCGCAGCCGAGGCGTTCCAGCAATTGCAGTGTCGCAATGCCCACATCAGGAAAGAACGCGTCAATGAAACAGGGAATGAAGAGTGCGACTTTCATGGTCAGCCCTTGAACAAGTTGAGTGGGGAGCGGGCACGTCAGTGATAGGCCTGGTCTTTCGAGACCTCGCCCCGGAACACCGAATTCGCGACACACGTGTACAGCACGATGAGCGGTAGCACGAAGAGCCCTGCGCCCCAGAACATGAATGCCTGCGACGCCGGCGGCGCAGCGGCATCAGACAACGTGACCTGAAAAGGAATGATGTAGGGCAGGTAGGACCCCACCAAAGCGAGAAGCAGCAGTACGAAGCTTGCTGCTGTGTAAAGATAAGGAAGCTTCGGTGAGCCATCCCGCGCAGCCCAACCCGCCGCACAGAAAGCCAGCAATGCGAGTACTGGCAAGAAGAAAAGCACCGGGTGAGCAAACCACCGTGCGCGCACACCGCCGTGCATTACAAGCGTCAGCACGACCACCGAAGTGGCCGCGACGATAACAAGCGGCATGAGCCGACGCGCCGCAGCGCGGCCGAACTCCTGCAACGTGCGGTCACCCTTGAGCACGAGCCAACCCGCGCCGAGCGTGGCATATCCAAGGCTGAGCGCCACACCGCACCACAACGGGAACGCATCGCACCACTCCAAACCACTGCCTGTGTATCGCAGGTTCATAACAGGAATACCCTGAGCGTACGTTCCGACAGAGACGCCCTGCATGAACGCCGCAAGTAGCGAACCCGCAAACAGCATCACATCCCAGACCCATCGCGATCGTTCTGCTTTGTGACTGAACTCGATCGCCACGCCGCGCATGATCAGGCCAGTGAGCATGCCGGCCAGAGGACCATACAGCGCCGGTAGCATGATGGAATACACGGCTGGAAACGCGCCGAACAGGGTCGTGCCGGCAATAACGAGCCACGTCCCATTGCCGTCCCATACCGGCGCGATGGACGCGAGCATCTGGTCTCTCAACGCCCGTTTTTTTGCGAACCCGCTCAATACGCCGACCCCGAGATCGAAGCCGTCAAGTGAGACATAGGCGACAAGCGCGAAGATGAATGCTAGTAACCAGAGCCATTCAAGCATGATTGTTCCCCTAGTCAGAAGCCGATCACCTCACCTGTCGTCACACCGCTCATCACGATCCGAAGGATGTAGTAGATGCCGAAGCAGAAGATAAACCCGTAGACCGCAACATAAAGCGTCAGCGTCGCAGCTGCAAAGTGCGCGGAGAGGCCGGGCGTCAATGCGTTCGCGGTACGCAGAACGCCCCATACGGCCCACGGTTGCCGGCCAACCTCAGCAGTAAACCAGCCTGCCAGGATCTCAATGAAGCCAAGCGGGAAACTCCAGGCTACCGGCCAAAGAAGCCATCGCCGCTTCTGCAGCCTGCGACCTGGCGCCGCGGCGGTACCGATCCACGGTGGGTGGAGGACTGCTTGAACAGATGAACAGCAGTTTCCGTCGCAACATGGCAAAGACAGGCGGCCGGACATGCGGCACGACGATCTCCGAACCATGTGCAGCTAGTGAGATCAGACAGCCGGAGAGAAAACAGATAAGCAGTTACTGGATGCAGACTCGACACAGGTCGACCGTTCTCCGGTAAACGTTGCGGTTAAGCCAAGGGACAAACGTATATTCGTCATATGCGTTTGCGCCGATGTAGATCCAGTGGTGTAAGGAGTTGGCCATGGCAGTCACCTTGGCATGAAGTCTGGCGAAAAGTGTTGTCTACGCTTGGGATGCGCGGTGACAGCACGGATAGTGGGGCACGCGTGATTACCGGTGCGGTGGCCGCGGCCATGGCTTCTCTCCGCGGACACAAAGGCGCAGGTGAGAAAGAGCGCTTTTGTTGCGCAGCCGATGAAAGACACGGCCGGTTGGAGCAGCGAGTCGTTGAACTGGAGGGCAATCGTCGGTGCGACCGCCAGTATGCTCATCGCGCAGAGAAAGCAGAAAAAGGGACGTGCGATTCGTGCTTCGAGTACGACCGCGAGCCCGGACACGGTCACGATCAACCGTGTGCCTATCGTCGTGGCGAGCGCGGTGTCGCCGTCTGTCATTGCGAAGTCCAGAGCTGTCTCGATCAGTGCCCACCAGCAGACGACGAGCGCTGCAATGATCACCGCGCGCCCGGTCGGCTGACTGCAGGCGCTCGCGTGCGGTTCCGCCTGCGGAGAAAAGCGATGACCTGTATGTTTGCTGAGCATGGTTCAACCTTCGCGCGGGCATGCTGAGACGAGAATGCGCGTTCGAAAGCAATTTGCGAATTGCTGTCGACGCGTGAACAGCTTGCGACGCATTGCTTCCGACAGACGGGACGGGGGACCTGTCATAACTTCGAAGTAGTCACTGTTCCAGCCGCACCGCCTATGGTTGCCAAGATAGGACGAAGATTGGTATCGAATCCATTCTCCGAATGTTTCGACTTCTGCCAACCGTTGTTTGCCGCAGCTATACGCCGGTATTGCTCGCGCTACCGGCGGTCTCGAGGAGAGGTGCCGCAGGTGCAGGGTTCTTTCCCAGTCGCTACAGACGTGGGGTGGCGTCATACGGCCCGATGGCATGTCCACGACATGACTGCTTGTTGGTCAGCAACGGTGGCGTTTCGGGATTGAGGACGACGCGGGCCGCCCGGCATAGGGCGGCTACAACCTCGAACGGACATGGGCAGCGTTTCGAGCGATGGCGCGCACCACAAGCCGCAATGTCGTGCCGAGCTTCGGGCTATACATTCCGGAAGGGATAGCGGAACATACGCCGGTACATGGACAGGTCGATGCTTGCCCTCACGAAGTCCATCCAGACAGCAGCTGCCGACTCCCGTCTTTTGGGACGGTCTGGATCATCGACGACGATGAATCGTCGCGCCTCGCAATCGAAAGCCTTGTGCAGTCGATTGGCTATTCGACGCAGGTTTTTCCGCTGGCGACCGACTACCTGGCGGCGCGCACCTCTCACCTGCGCACTCAGAACGGAGTTCTGATTTCCGACATCCGCATGCCCGGGATGTCGGGCCTGGAGTTGCTCGATCGTCTTGTCGCGCTGGGCGCGGCGCCGCCGACAATCTTTGTGAGCGCGTTCCCCAGCGACGGTTGCATTTGCGGGGGCAGGCGAGCCTGGCTGTCGCGCTCCTCGACAAACCGGTGGACGCGGTAGCCTTGAAGCGCGAGCTCGCCAATATCCGCATCTGAATGGTGACGCGCAAGGCCGGAGCTGTGCCGAACTCTTCTGTCACGGTCTCCAGATAGCGCTCAGGGGCGCGGACCTCCCTGCTGGGGGCCGATGTCGAGTGCGGCGGCCTTGAACACGAGGTCCGCGAGTGAGTGCGCGCCCATCTTCTTCATCAACTGACCGCGATGTATCTTGACGGTGATTTCGCTTACGTTGAGCTGGACGGCAATCTGCTTGTTCAGCATTCCGCTGACGACTAGCGCCAGGATGTCGCGCTCGCGCGGCGTGAGCGACTGATAGGCCTCGCGTAGAACATTCAGGCGGAGTTCCTTTTCGAGGCGCTGCGCGTCTTTCGATATTGCCTCGGAGATCGCGTCGAGCATGTCCTGATCGCGGA
Organism: Paraburkholderia sp. UCT31; assembly: GCF_014397655.1. Lineage (NCBI taxonomy): Bacteria > Pseudomonadati > Pseudomonadota > Betaproteobacteria > Burkholderiales > Burkholderiaceae > Paraburkholderia > Paraburkholderia sp. UCT31. Next base: position 63,073 of record NZ_VZQP01000016.1, on the reverse strand, counting down.
AAGGCTTCGGGAAAAAATGGAACGCGCCGGCTTTCATTGCACGCACCGACATTTCCATGTCCCCGTGACCGGTCATAAAAAGCACCGGCATATGTAATGCCTCGCGCGCCATCGACTGCTGGAAGGCCAGCCCGCTCTCGCCTTTCAGCCTGACATCGAGGATGAGACAGCTAGGACCGCCGGGTTTGCGAAACTCCAGGAATTCGCGGACGGAACCGAACGGCTCGACGCAATACCCCCCTGATTCCAGCAAGTCACGCAACGCCAGACGCATGGACTCTTCGTCGTCCACAACGAAAACTGTGGAGCCGGGGATTCCGCTCGTGGACGGCGGCGCATGCCCATCGGTAGCCATAACAAATTCCTTGAAGAGCGCGCCCAAAGGTTCAGACACTTCGCTTGCCCGATCGGGACGCGTCGCGGCCGATCCAGGCAACGAGACGCCAGGAAGTATGACACGGCATATCCCCAGGTATGAGGTGAATGTCCAAACGCAGCTTTGCAGCCGCCTGCGGGCATCCGTATGCTGGAATCGACGTCGGAAGAGTCGCACGAGCGGTTGAGCATAAAAACCGGACTGGCTTGCAACATATGGAGAGAAATATGTCGTTCGCATCGCAAGAGTGCTTCAGACCATATCTCTATGCCCGCGGCCAGGCGCGGCCCGCACGGCCCGACCTGGCGCGCGCAATGGCGCGCAGCAGACGATGCAGAACAACCTTCGCGCCTGGCCGATGCATGCTTGGCATCACGAAGGCCGCGGCCAGCCGCTGTTACCGACTGACGAGACGCGGACTGTGAATGGTGGATAAGTCGCCAGCATGCCCGTCGCGGGAGGAGAACGGCGCGCTGCCCTTCGCCGCGTCCCAAAGTCCAGAAGCAATGCTAACCCGATCGCTTTCGCAAGGAGTTTCGACATGCTGGCAAACGCAAACGTGATGGATCCGTGGGAGCAGACCATCTGTCTGCTGGGGACGCCTTCGCGCCGGTTGGCCGCTGTGGAAGGGGCCGAGCAGCGCCGTCAGAAGGCGCACTGTGCCGATGGATGCTTTGCCGCCGCAGTGACGCTGATCGACCGGCCGACGTCGTCGACGGCCACGATTGCCTGGCGCGATGCGACGCGCGGCTGTTTCGGCGACCAGGCCTGGCGCATGGCGCGCGCCCGCATGCCGGGCTTCTGCGCGATGAGCGGGCAAGCGATCAATCCCGGCGACGCCGTCTACAAGCCGATCTCACGCCCAACGCCCATCAATGCGGAAGCGATGATCCTGGCCTGCGTGGTGCACGACGCGGCGACTCTCTGAACCGCGCACATCGTTTTTTGCCGCAGCGAACGATGCCTGCTGCAATTTTGGCCGCGCGGCGTGGATAGCGTGTCCGCGGCTTGCGTACGATGGATTCGGCAGTAGAAGTGTTTGGGGGAAACCCTTGACCGCGTGGGGGTCAAGCCATATGCGCGATCGACGCCGTCAACTCGCCCAGGACGAGCACCGGATTCATTCGAACCAGGTCGGACCGCGCCTGCTCCAGCGCGTCCTCGAGCCGTACGCGCTCGGTGATGTCATTGTTGGTCTCGAGGACCATGGAAGCGCGCCCGGCCGCATCCCGCTGCAAAGTGAGACGGCAACTCACGATGCGCGGGGCGCCGTCGGCGCGACGCCTGGCGAACTGGCCTTCCCAGCTATCGTGCTGATGAAGCCGGTCAACGATCTGCTCGAGCGGTACGACGAATTGCGTGTTGAGCAATGTGTGCACGACCTTGCCTATGGCCGCTGCCCGGTCGAAGCCGTACAGTGCTTCGGCGCCACGGCTCCAGTAGAGGACCTTCCCGCTCATGTCCCACGTAAAGAAAGCATCGCGCGTCAGTTCGAGCAGGTTGGCCTGATATCGGTGCCGCTGTTCTGTGCGAAGGCTGCGGATAGTGAGGCGTTCCCGCTCGGCGCGCAGCCGGTCGATCCGTCGATTACTACGCATGAGATCTTTGATCCTGGAAAGCTTGCCGAGGCGTGCCTGTTGCTGCGCGCTCGTATCATGCAAAGTAAACTGGAGGCGCGCAAGATCACCCTGTCGATGCTTGCAGCCGCACAGGAAGCCAAGTTACCGTTCGGCAGTTGAACTTGCCGGTCGGCGAGCTTCTCGGCATCGTGTAGATCTCAGGCGTGCCATAACAGTGCGGCGACTCGTGGGCGACATGCGTCTACACCCGACACCGCCAGTGCATTCGATATGGAGCCGTCCTGTCCGGCCTTGCAGTCGCTGATATCAAGCAGCGCGCTGCAAGCTCTGCGCCGACAGTCCGAACTGCCTTGCTATCGAATGCAAGCGGTCGTTCCACTCCCAAATGCCAAAGATGTCATGCACGTTCTGCAGGCAACTCAGGAGCTCGACCGTCTCGCGGCAAGAGATGTTCACCCTGGCTCGCAGCAGTGCACGCTTTAGTGCGGCAACGCCGGCGTCCATGTAGGCGGGAATCTGCGTGGCTTCGGCTAGAACGAAGCGAACAGGTATCCCCTCCATCGACGTCCGGTAGTCGCTCAGGCGCACGAGCGCACCAACCGGGCAGCCGCCGCATTGGCCGCGGTAAGCGCCGCCACCGCGCGGCAGCAGTGACGCGCGACTCTGACTGATAAGGTGCACGATGGCCAGATCAAAAATCTGCTGGTGAGTAAGATATGTCCGCGACATCATTCGCTCCGACGAATATGACTGTGTGCGCAACACGACTCACGGACTGCGCGCCGTAGCGGGTGCGCACCGCTTGGACGCATCGCTTCCGAATAGAGCAGGGCCGTTCAAGACTTTAGGCAAACGAGGCTTCGGAGCAGCGCCGTCCATGCTTGCCAGGATAGGAGAAAAGTTGGTATCAAATCCATTCTTCGAGCGTTTGAACTTGTGCCCACAGTTGTTTGCCGGAGGCATACGTCGGTATTGGCCCACAACCTCAAGCGCGTCATGAATATACCTGGGTTGCCAGGACGATGAAGGCCATGAGAATGGTTGGAAGCTGAGGCGCTCAGGAGTCTTTTTGCGGCTCACGACGTTAAAAACACAGATCAGGCGGCGTGATATTCAGCGTCCACCCCGAAGCGTTCTCCCTCAGCAAGGTCTTGCACGCTTTCCCCCAGGAATAAGAAGTCTTCAACCGCGGCTGCAATCGTAGGTGCGCGTTACAGGAACGCCAGAATTGATGAAAGGATGGGTTCCGTTGAATATCACTCGATACGTCGGGGCCTGAGCCCGCCCTCGGTGCGGTTGCCTTTGAGCGAGCCGGCAATCAGATGGGTCCCCAAGACGAAGACGATGCCGATTACGCTACCGGCGACGACGTCTATCGCCCGGTAGTCGGCTAAGAAAACGGCGTGCCCCGCGACAATGATCGCGACCGCATGCAGCGCGCATCTCGTACCGAACGCAATGACATACCGGTCGAAAGCGACGAGCGTCAACACGGTAGCGGCTGTCAGTACATCGAAGAACACCGGCGCGTGGGGCATGAAGACTCCCACCAGCATCCCTGCGGGAACGCCGACGATTGCACCGATCATCCGGTCGTTCCATTTGGCGCGCGCCGTCGCGAGATCGCCCGTGACAACGCTGGCCGCCGACCAAACCAGCCATTGCCCGTAGTGAATGCCTTGCCATTCGACAAGCGATGCCGCCACGCCAACAGCGAGGGCAGCGGCGAGAATCCCTTCGAAACATCCAGGCGCCGGCGCTTCAGTCACCTGCCGAAGCGCGAGCCAACCACGGCCGGCCGATCCGCCCGCTAACTGCTTCGAAAGCCGGGAAGCGCTCGAAGCGAGGATGACGGGAATCGCTGAGCAAAGGAGATACGGGAGCACCTCCAGACCGAGCTGCCCTAATCGATGTCCATTGGCATTGTCCGCCGTTGCAAAGCCAATATAGAGCGCAGGAATGAAAGTGAAGCTGCCGGTCCAGCGCATGGAGGACCCCGCAGCAGTGATGCCCGCGCAAACGATGGCGAGCAGGACGGACGCCATCACGAACGTCGCCGGTCTTCCAAGCGACAGGGTCAAGACCAGAACGCCCAACCCTATTGCGAGCGCATGCAGCAGCACGCCGACCGGTGCAAGGCACGAGCGTTCCGCGGCAATGAAGACGGACAGCGTGACGATCTCAGCGCGAAACCACATTGGATCGCCTGTCACGAGTCCCGCGATGAATATCGGCGAAAGCAGTATGGCGCCACGCGACAGCATCCGGATATTGATTAGACCGTTGAACATATAGGTGGCAATTGTGCGTCGATGAACAACTCTTCTTCTGACGGGGCCAGCATCCTGTCGATGCGGGTCTTTGCTATCAGGGCTCTTTGGCGCGCCTGACGACCTAAGGCTTGATCGGCCACTACTGCGTCAGACAGCGCTGCAAGCAGTATCGGTTTCCACCGGCATACATGCAATGCACGCGTTATAGTGATCTCAATATCATTTGGTGAATGAGGGTCGGGAGTTCGGCGAAGCCAGAGGTCACACCGGGCTTCAGCCTGAGCGTCTTCGCGACAGGTTCCGGAGGACTGGCTATGCAAACACCGGCGCACCGGATGGCTCGAATGGCGCGAGGAGCGAGATCGTTGAGTACTCGCTGGACGGCAACATCGTGAAGAATTATGGCGATGCAGAATGAGGATGCAAATCCGAACCTCGTCATCATTAACCCTGCGACCGGCCAGGTCTCTGCACCGATCAACGTCACGTGCGTTAATCGGTACATGTTGTTGCCACAGAACACTAATGAAGCTTGACGCGCGGCAGCGTGGCGCGCCTCAGCCAGTGCGCGACGGTATCGAGCGCCATGCGCGGATAGCCGTGCAACCCGGCAATATGCAGCCGATAGAGCGACATGTACATGAAACGCGCGAGCAATCCTTCGACGAGCATACTGCCGCCGACGAGCCCGCCCATCAGGTTGCCGACCGCACTGAAATGGCCGAGCGAGACGAGCGAACCGGAATCGCGATAGGCAAACTCCGGCAGTTGTCGGCCGTCCAGGCGGTAGCCCAGCGCACGCACCAGAAAGCTCGCCTGCTGATGCGCGGCCTGGGCACGCGGCGGCACGTTGCGGTCATTGCCTTCGTTACCGGAGCACGGACAGGCCGCGCAGTCGCCAAGCGCAAAGATATCGTCATCGGTGTGCGTCTGCAGCGTACGCCGCACGGCCAGTTGGCCGAGGGTCGTTACGGGCAGCCCGTCGAGCTTCGCGAGCACGGCCGGCGCCTTGATTCCGGCCGCCCAGACGGTCAAATCGGCGCGCACGGTCTTGCCCCCCGCCGTCCGCACGAGACCGGGCGCGACCTCCGCCACCCGTTCGCCCGTCATGAGCTTCACATCGAGCTTTCCCAGCAGTCCCGAGGTTGCGCTAGACACACGCTCCGGCAACGCGGACAGAATGCGCGGCCCCGACTCGATCACGACAATGCCGATGTCCCGACTCGGATCGAGCTTGTGCAGGCCGTACGCCGAAAGCACCTGCGCCGTGTTGCGTAGCTGGGCGGCGAGCTCGACGCCCGTCGCGCCGGCGCCGACGATGGCCACCTGGAGGCGCGGTTCGCCTGGCGGCGACACAACCGGCCCGCTCTCGACGGTCTCCTGGTGCTGGTGCTCGGCGCGCATGCAGGCGGCAACGAGACGCTTGGGGAAACGCTCGGCCTGCCAGACCGTATCGAGCGCGAACGAATGCTCCTCGGCGCCTTGCACGCCGAAAAAATGCGTGGAGCTGCCGATGGCAATGACGAGCGTGTCGTACTCGAGTTCGCGCAGCGGCAGCAGATCCGCGCCATCATCATCCAGCACGGGGGCGAGCGTGACGCGTTTCGCCGCGCGGTCAAGACCGACGAGCTCGCCCTGCTGGAACTCGAAGCCGTGCCAGCACGCCTGCGCCGCGTAGGCGAGTTCCTGCGTGAAGGGATCCATGCTGCCGGCCGCGACCTCATGCAGCAGCGGTTTCCAGATATGCGTGGGATAACGATCGACGAGCGTGACGAGCGCGCGCGGCTCCCTGTTCCGCTTGCGCTTGCCATAGCGATCGCCAAGGCGCGTCGCGAGCTCCAGCCCCCCCGCGCCTCCCCCTACGACGATGAAACGATGCATGCGTAGACTCTCCGTATTTGCAATTCGCCGTCCGGAACGGAAGGCGTGGGCAAGCGATACTGTTCGAAGCTCGCGGCCTCAACCTACGGTGGCGACATATGGCCTGACCATTTTGGCCGGGTCGACGACGCGGTCAAACGTCTGTTCGTCGACGAAACCGAGTTCCAGTGCGGCGGCCTTCAACGTCAGGTCATGCTCCGCCGCATGGTGAGCGATCGCTGAAGCGCGGTCGTAGCCGATTACCGGCACCAGCGCGGTGACCAGCATCAACGAGCGATCGACGTATTCCTTGATCTTCTTGACGTTCGGCCTGGTACCCTCGACCAGGAAGCGCCGGAAATTCGTGCAGCCGTCGGTCACGAGCGTAATCGACTGAGCCAGATTGAAGATCATCAGTGGCTTATAGACGTTCATCTCCAGAAATCCGCCGGCGCCGCCAAAGCCGACCGCCACGTCGTTCGCCATGACCTGCACGGCGAGCATCGTCAGCGCCTCCACCTGGGTGGGGTTGACCTTGCCGGGCATGATCGACGAGCCAGGCTCGTTCTCGGGGATCAGCAGTTCCGCGAATCCTGCGCGCGGGCCACACGACATCAGGCGAATATCGTTACCGATCTTGTAGAGCGACCCTGCGAGCGTACGGAACGTGCCGGAAAGCTGCACCAGCGCATCGTGGGCGCCTTGCACCGTGAACTTGTTCGGCGCGCTGACAAACGGCAGTCCCGTCAGCCTTGCAATTTCGGCGGCGGCTGCTTCTGCGAAGCCCGGTGCTGCATTGATCCCGGTTCCGACCGCGGTACCGCCCAGCGCGAGGCAATACACGCCCTCAAGCGCAGCATCGATGCGTTTGAGATTGTCTGCAAGCATGCCGGCATAGCCCGACCACTCCTGGCCGAGCGTGAGCGGGGTTGCATCCTGCATATGGGTACGGCCGATCTTGACGATGTCGTCCCATTCGTGAGCCTTGGCCGCGATCGCGCCATGCAATGCCGCGACGGCGGGAATCAGGCGTTGCGTCGTGTTGAGCGCGGCGGCAATGTACATCGCGGCAGGAAAGGAGTCGTTCGACGATTGCGACATGTTGACGTGATCGTTCGGGTGAACCGGCTTCTTGCTGCCGAGCGGTGTGCCCGCGAGCTGGCAACAGCGATTGGAGATCACCTCGTTGACGTTCATGTTGAACTGCGTACCGCTGCCCGTCATCCAGACGTGCAAAGGGAACATGTCGTGATGCTGGCCGGCCAGGATCTCGTCGCAGACCTGGATAATCAGTGTATGGGCCTGGTCGTCGAGACGCTTTCCGGCGTGATTTGCGTTGGCCGCCGCCTTCTTGAGAAAGGCATAGGCGGTAATCATTTCCCGTGGCATCAGCTCGCGCCCGATGCTGAAATGTTCGATTGAACGCTGCGTCTGGGCGCCCCACAGGCTGTCGGCGGGAACACTGACTTCTCCGAGGCTGTCGGCCTCCGTGCGAAAGTTGTCCATCGTAAGCTTTCCTTCATTTAAAGCGTGGCTTAAACTGCCCAAGTGGCGCTACATCGGCTCCGCCACCAGTGGGCTCGCCTGATGCAACATCGACGCACTCAAGCCGAGCGCAGCAACGCGAGCAGTCGAACGACGTCCGGGTCGGCAAGGTCGCCCTCCGGTTCCTTGCGCGCGAGCAGCAAGTCCATCAGGTCGTTGTCACTCAGCTCGAGCAGACGTGTGAGTGCTCCGACGTCGGCATCGTTGAGAGTTTGCTCATAGCGGCCGAAAAAACGTTCAAAGATCAGATCGTTTTCCAGCAGGCCGCGCCGGGCGCGCCAGCGAAGTCGCGCGCGGCGCAGCGGGTCGGACTGGTGTGGGGTCTCGTTCATGTCAAACCTTTCGGCGCACCATCAGTTCCTTGATCTTGCCGATCGCCTTCGTCGGATTGAGGCCCTTTGGGCACACGTCGACGCAGTTCATGATCGTATGGCAACGGAACAGACGGTACGGGTCTTCCAGATTGTCGAGACGTTCGCCCGTCGCCTGGTCGCGGCTGTCGGCGATGAAGCGATAGGCTTGCAGCAGGCCTGCCGGACCGACGAACTTGTCCGGGTTCCACCAGAAGCTCGGGCACGACGTCGAGCAGCTCGCGCACAAGATGCATTCGTACAGGCCGTCGAGCTCGTCGCGTTCTTCTGGCGACTGCAGGCGCTCCTTCTCCGGCGGCGGCGTATCGTTGATCAGATACGGCTTGATCGACTGATACTGGTTGAAGAAGTGCGTCATATCGACGATCAGGTCGCGAATGACGGGCAGCCCCGGCAGCGGACGCAGCACGATCTTCTGCGGCAGGTCGTTCATGTTCGTCAGGCACGCCAGACCGTTCTTGCCGTTGATGTTCATCGCGTCCGAACCGCACACGCCCTCGCGGCACGAGCGGCGGAACGCCAGCGTTTCATCGACAGCTTTCAGTTTGACGATCGCGTCGAGTAGCATGCGTTCGTGCGAGTCGATCTCGATCTCGTACGTTTGCATGCGCGGTGCTGCGTCCTTATCCGGGTCGTAGCGGAAGAGTTCGAAGGTACGTTTTGCCATGGTCGTTTCCTTTAAGTCCGGGAGTGTCGCCTAGAAGGTTCGTGGCTTCGGCGGAACCGTTGCGACGGTCAGCGGTTGCATTTGAACCGGCTTGTAGTCGAGGCGATCGCCTTCGCTGAACCACAGCGTGTGGCGCAGCCAGTTCTCGTCGTCGCGCTGCGGGTACTCGCTCGGCGCATGCGCACCGCGGCTTTCCTTACGCGCTTCGGCCGACACCATCGTGGCGCGCGCCACTTCGATCATGTTGGCGAGTTCAAGCGCTTCGACGCGCGCGGTGTTGAACACCTTCGACTTGTCCTTCAGATGCACATGCTTCACGCGCTCGACCAGTGCCTTGATCTGCTCGACACCTTCAGTCATCAGCTTCGAGGTGCGGAACACACCAGCGTGCTTCTGCATCGACGAGCGGATGTCGCCCGCGATCACTTGCGTGTATTCGCCCGACGACGACTTTTCCAGCTTGTCCAGACGCGATAGCGCGAAATCAGCGGCATCCGGCGGCAGCGGCTTGTGCTCCTTGATTTCCTTCACGTGCTTGACGATATGGTTGCCGGCCGCGCGGCCGAACACCACGAGGTCGAGCAGCGAGTTCGTGCCCAGGCGGTTCGCGCCGTGCACCGACACGCACGAGCATTCGCCCACAGCGTAGAAGCCGTTGACCGGATCCTTGTAACCCTGCGACGTGCCGACCACCTGGCCATGAACGTTCGTAGGAATGCCGCCCATCTGATAGTGGATGGTCGGCACGACCGGGATGGGTTCCTTGATGCAGTCGACATTCGCGAACCGTTGCGCGATTTCGCGGATCGACGGCAGACGCTTCATGATCGTCTCGGCGCCGATGTGCGACAGGTCGAGCAGGATGTGATCCTTGTTCGGACCCACGCCACGCCCTTCAATGATCTCCTGTCCCATCGAACGCGACACGAAGTCGCGCGGCGCCAGGTCCTTCAGTGTCGGTGCGTAGCGCTCCATGAAGCGGTCACCGTCCGAGTTACGCAGAATGCCGCCTTCGCCACGCACGCCTTCGGTGATCAGCACGCCCGCGCCGGCCACGCCGGTCGGGTGGAATTGCCAGAATTCCATGTCCTGCAGCGCGATGCCCGAACGCGCGGCCATGCCAAGGCCATCACCGGTGTTGATGAACGCGTTGGTCGATGCCGCGAAGATCCGGCCCGCGCCGCCCGTGGCGAACAGCGTGGTCTTGCCTTCGAGGATGTAGACGTCGCCGGTTTCCATCTCCAGTGCGGTCACGCCGAGCACGTCGCCGTCGGCGTCACGGATCAGGTCGAGCGCCATCCATTCGACGAAGAACTGCGTCTTCGCGGCGACGTTCTGCTGGTACAGCGTATGCAGCAGAGCGTGACCGGTACGGTCAGCCGCCGCGCAGGCGCGTTGCACCGGCTTTTCGCCGTGGTTCGCGGTGTGGCCGCCGAACGGGCGCTGATAGATCGTGCCGTCCGCATTGCGGTCGAAAGGCATGCCCATGTGTTCCAGTTCGTAGACGGCATTCGGTGCTTCGCGGCACATGAACTCGATCGCGTCCTGGTCGCCGAGCCAGTCGGAGCCCTTGATCGTGTCGTAGAAGTGCCATTCCCACTTGTCTTCGCTCATGTTGCCGAGCGACGCGCCGATGCCACCTTGCGCGGCGACCGTATGCGAACGCGTCGGGAACACTTTGGACAGCACGCAAACCGACAGACCCGCGCGTGCGAGCTGCAGCGAAGCGCGCATCCCCGAGCCGCCCGCGCCGACGATGACCACGTCGAAACGGCGACGCGGCAGAGAATTCCTGATTGCAGCCATTCTTTACACTCCCCAGAGAATCTGTGCGGCGAAAGCCGCGCACGCGACCAGCCAGACGATCGACAAAACTTGAAGGGTAAGCCGCACGCCGACCGGCTTCACGTAGTCCATCCAGATGTCACGTATCCCCACCCATGCGTGATAGAACAGCGACAACAGCGTGACGAACGTGGCGAGCTTCATCCATTGCGTCGCGAAGATCGACGCCCAGCCTTCATACGAGAAGTCCTGCGCGCCGAAGAACCACACGAGCAGGATGACGGTGTAGACCGCCATCACGCAGGCGGTGACGCGTTGCGCGAGCCAGTCGCGCAGACCGTAATGAGCGCCGACGACGAGACGCTTCGGCCCGATTTGGTTATGGGTTGCCATGTTTAGAAAGCTCCGAACAGTTTGAGCGCGAAAGCAATCGTCAGGACAGACGAGACGACCACCACGACGGACGCCGTCTGCTTGCCACCTTGCTTCGAGACCGCACGGTGCGTGTCCATCACGAGGTAGCGGATGCCGGCGCAGAAGTGGAGGAGAAAAGCCCACGCCAGCACGAGCGTGATGACCTTCACGATCACGTTGGAAAGGACACCCTTGAAGACTTCGAAACTGAGTTCGGAAGTCAGGCTCCGATCAAACAGGTAAAGCAGGAACGGAAGGGACACGAAAAGCAGCGCGCCGCTCACGCGATGCAGGATCGACACGCGCCCCGCCAGCGGGAGACGGTATGCCGTCAGTATTTGACCGATACCGATATTCCGGAATTCCGGTCTCGGCTTGTTTACGGCTTCGTCCATGGGGACCTCCAGTTGTAGTTGCACCAACCCGCAATGCAGCGGACGTATTCGAGTGAGGCCGGTCGTGACGGGCCCATCTTGCGCTACGGCATCCATGGATGCCGTTTAACTACCAAACGACCGAACAGATAGATGGAGTAGCGCGGACACCGTCACATAAACCGTCAATGCATGATCTGCGTACGGCTAAGCCAACTGATAGGAGGGTTGGTAAACTTTCCCGTCGATGTAGGCGTCGAGATCATCGGGCAGGGGTACGCCCGCAAGCCCCTGGTCAAAAATGAACCTTGCGACCTCGCGCGCGACTACCAACGAGGTTTGGAAAATACGCGACTGCGGTGGGTAGATCAGTCCCGCGTCCAGATCGTCCTGCGTGACCTGGCCGGCGAGCGCGCGGGCGGCGGTAATCAGCATCTGGTCGGTCACGCGTCGGGCCTCTGTGGCGTAGATGGCCATGCCAAGCGCCGGAAAGATGTAGACGTTGTTGCCCTGTCCGGGGACGAAGGTCTGCCCGTTGTACTGCACTGGGGCGAACGGGCTGCCGCTGGCGAACACGGCACGCCCTTCAGACCAGGTGTAGGCTTCCTCCGCAGTGCATTCCGAACGTGAGGTCGGGTTGGAGTAAGGGAAAATGATCGGGCGTTCGTTGATGCGTGCCATCGCCTCGATCACGGGTTGGCTGAACGCTTTGGCCGCCGTACTTACACCGATGATGGCCGTTGGGCGCAGTGTTTCGATTGCGGTGATGAAGTCGCCGATCGGCTCATGGTCGTGAGCAAATGGCATCTGGAACTCGGCCAGATCGGTGCGCCCGGCATGGATCAACCCCGTCTTGTCGTAGAGCCAGCATGCGCCGAAGGCGTCCTCCTGTGACACGCCGGCTTCCATCATGGCCTTGGCCAGCAGGCTGGCAATCCCGCTTCCTGCAGTTCCGCCGCCAAGAAACAGAAAGCGCTGGTTCGCAAGCGTTCCGCCTGTTACGCGCAGCGCAGCCAGAATGCCGGCAAGTGCGACCCCCGCGGTACCCTGGATGTCGTCGTTGAAGCAGCAAACGCGATCGCGATAACGTGTCAGGATCGGTTCAGCATGGGTAAACGCAAAGTCCTCGAACTGGATGCAGGCACGCGGGAATACTTCCTGAACCGCCATGACAAATTCTTCGATGAACTCGTCGTACTCGGCGCCAGTGACCCGGCGCTGACGCAGCCCAAGATAGAGCCCATCTGCCAGCAGATTTTCGTTGTTGGTTCCCACGTCAAGAGTAATCGGCAGCGTGACCTGAGGAGGCACGCCAGCGCAACTGGTGTACAACGCCAGCTTGCCGATAGGGATTCCCATGCCATTCACGCCGAGATCCCCCAGGCCCAGAATGCGTTCGCCGTCAGTAACGACGATGAAGCGCACATCCTTTTCCGGCCAGTTGCGCAGGATCTCCTTGAGCTGACCTTTGCGACTAATGGGCAAATACATGCCACGCGGGCGGCGGAGGATGTGGCCGAAGTTCTCGCAGGCCTCACCGACAGTCGGCGTATAGACCAATGGAATAAAGCGCGCTGGATCCGACATCAATACCCGGTAATACAGCGTCTCGTTGGTGTCGAGCAGTGATGAGAGATAGATGTAGCGTTCAAGATCGCTGGTCTTCAATTCGATCTGCTTCAGGGCTCGCTGAATCTGTGCATCCTCGGTTTCAATCTTTTCGGGTAACAGGCCAACCAGCCCCAAGTGTTCGCGCTCGGCGGAGTTGAAAGCGGTGGATTTATTGGCATGCGGATTGTGCAGCAGCGCTGCACCTCGCAGATTCTCGACCGTGCGACCGGCAGATAGATTGGTAGAAGTTTGCGGCAAAAAAGAAGTCATGATGTTAGTCCTTTGGAATCCAGCGGAGGCGCCTTGAGAATGGTTCCACTACGGTAGTCTGAGCCGTGATGCTTGCCTGTAGCCGACTGACGTTGACGACAGTATGTCGCGGTGCGGGCTAGCGTCCAATATATTGAAGGTGGTTATTTCGATATGGTTTAGTGAATAAGACGCTGTCATCCTCAGGCCACGATTCGGTTCAAACAAGGTGCGGGACGGCTCCTGCTCAGGCGCCTCGCGAGCTCCAGGAAATCGCGAACGACTTTAGAAAACTCGGTCGACCGATACGCAATGACGATTTGCGCCTTGGGCTGAGCTCCCTGGATCGCACGGTAGGTCACCCCGGTCGCCAACAGCTGGCGGATCGAGTGGGGGACGATCGAGACGCCGAAGCCCGCCGCAACCATGCTGACGGCGGATGCGACCTGGGTGGACTCCTGCCCGAGCAGCGGGCTGAAGCCGGCGCGTTGGCACGCGGATATCACTTCGTCGTACAGAACGGGCGCAATTTCCCGGGGGAACATGATCAACCTCTCCTCGGCAATCGAGCGCAGGCTGATGCTTGCAGACGCGGCCAACCGGTGTTGCGGTGGCAGTACCAGCAGCATCTCTTCATCGAAGAGCGCCTCGATCTTCACGCGTTCCGAGTCCTGCGAAGTTTGGCGAATGATCGCCAGGTCAATGCGTTCGGCCAGCAGATCGTCAATCAACGCCGCGACATTGCTCTCGGATGGCGACAGTCTCACGTCAGGGTGCAATTCACGATATGCGCGAACGATTTCGGGAATGACGGGATGAAAGACGACTGAGCTTGCGAAGCCGACGCGGATGTGACCGGTTTGTCCACGGGCTGCGCTCTGTACGCGGCTTCTCGCCTGCTCGACCTGATCGAGGATGCGCCTTGCGTCCTCGTAGAGGACGCGGCCGGCATCCGTCAGTTCGACGCCGCGCGTCAGGCGCCGGAACAACTGTGCGCCGATTTCACGCTCCAGCTTGCGTATCTGTTGACTTAGCGGGGGCTGCGCCATCCCAAGCCGCTCCGCGGCGCGAGTGAAATGCCGTTCTTCGGCAACGACCACGAAATACCTGAGGTAGCGAAATTCCATATCCAATCCGATCTGACGGAGCTGACGTTCTCGCTTTCTTTCGGGCTCGACGGAGTAGCTTAATGCTTGACCGGGACAACCTTGCCCCGGAAAAGGTAGTACTGGTACAGGTTGTAGCCGATCATGACCGGGAACAGCATTCCAATACCGAAGAGCATGAACGTCAACGTGGAGCTGTCTGAGGCTGCGGACGCAACCGTCAGTTGACCCGGAACAAGGTAGGGGAACAAGCTGATAGCCAGACCTGCGAACGACACGACGAACAGGATCGTCGAGCCCGCGAACGGGCCATGTTCTCCGCGCATGAAGACCGAATACAGAACATACACGGACGCCAGCGCCGCCAGAATGGCGAGAGCAATCAACACATGCAATACGCCATGATCCTGCCAGCGGGTGATGCCGATTGGGCTCACCTTCAACGTGCCGAGCGAAACTGCGATTGCCGCGATGACGGTCGTGAAGAGGGTGATCACCGAATACCCACGCGCCGCGCTTGCGATCCTGCCAGTGGTCTTCTTTATGAGCCATGTCGCACCGAGCAGGCAGTAACCCGATACAACACCGATTGCGGTCACCGCGATCAAGCCGAAGCTCGCGCTGCCGGGAATGAACCCGGTAATGATCCTCCCAAGGATGATGCCTTGCGCGACTGCGGCGAGCAGGCTACCAATACCAAACACTCGGTCCCAGGCCGCCTTGCTGGTATGCGCTGCATGCCGGAATTCGATTGCCGCGCCCCGCATGATGAGGCTTGCGATAAGCATCATCACGGGAACATAAAGATCCGAAAGGATCATTGCATACGCGGAAGGGAAGGCGCCGAACAGCGCACCCCCTAACACCACCAACCAGGTCTCGTTGGCATCCCATACGTGGCCAATGGACTGAATCATGAGGTCTCGGTCGTTGGCCCGACGCCGGAACAGGGTAAGCACGCCGACACCGAGATCGAAACCGTCGGTCACGACATAGAGCACGAGCATCAGGCCAATAAGACCAAACCACGCATGGCTCAGAAGGTTCTGAGTTGATGAGGGATTCATTTTGCTTGCCTATAGGTTTCAGACTGTGCGGTAAGGGTGCATGCTATGGCTAGTAGTCGATGGCATGCGAACCGACGGTGCGGATCGGCTCAGCCGGCGGCATCAGCGTCAGATCCGGGCCGTTCTTCAACCAGCGACGTGCGAAGATGAAAAACGAAACGATCAGGATCACATAGAAGGTTGCGAACATCACCATGCTGCCGGTGATCGCCGTCGGGGAGATGGCCGAGGCTGCGTGCTACGTGCGCATGAGCCCATATACAACCCACGGTTGACGACCCACTTCGCGGACAATCCAACCGCATTCCACCGCGATGTACGGCAGCGGAATGGCCAACACCCAGGCGAGGAGCAGCTTGCGCTGTGCGACGAGTGCGTCCACGCGACCGCGCGCTCGACGGATTGCGTAGAGGGTCCAGAAGGCGAGCACCATGAACAGGAAGCCGATACCGGCCATCGCCCGGAATGCGTAGTAGAGCAGCGGGATCATCGGCGGCTGGTCGGCGACCGGAATGTCCCTGAGTCCCTTCACCTGACCGTGAAGACTGTGGGTACCGAGGATGCTGAGCATGCCGGGAATCTCGAGCGACCAGTCATTGGCCTGCCTGGCAGCGTCAGGCCATGCAATCAGCGACCAGCTTGCACCAGTGCCCGGTGCGTTGGTTCGCCAGTGGCCTTCGATCGCCGCACCCTTGGCTGGCTGGGTTGCGAAGACGTCGCCGCCGCTGGAGTCCCCCAGCCAGATCTGTACGGGAGCGACGAAGCAAAGGATCAGCAGCGCGAGCTTGAACGAGCGGACGAAAAACTCCGGATGGCGGCGCTTGAGCAGATAGTAGGCCGAGATGCCGGCGACCACGACCAGACCGGTTTCCAGCGCGGCGAACCACATATGGGAAACACCCCAGGGCATATCGGGGTTGAAGATCGCTTTTACGTAGTCGGTCACCACGAGTTTGCCATCCACCACAGCGACGCCCGCCGGTGTTTGCAGCCACGAATTCGCGACCATGATCCAGAACGCGGAAATCGATGAGCCTAGCGCCACCATCGCGGTGGCGAACAGGTGCATCCCCTTGGGAACACGCCCCCAGCCGAGCATCATGATGCCGATAAAACCGGCCTCAAGCATGAAGGCCATCGCGCCCTCAAAGCCCAGGATATTGCCGAAGAACTGCCCGGTGTACTGCGAAACGGTCCCCAGTTGGTGCCGAACTGAAACTCCATTGGGATACCACTTACAACGCCGACAGCGAAATTGAGGATCAGGAGCTTGCTCCAGAAGCGCGCGTGACGGTACCAGACCAGATCACTCGTCCTGATCCACAGGAATTCAACAACGAGCAAAAATGCGGCGAGGCTGATCGTCAGGATTGGCCAGAGTATGTGGAAAATTGCGGTCATCGCAAACTGGCCGCGCGCCAGATTTAAAGCTTCGACAGACATTTTATTTACCAGATGGTTGACGATGAGGCTCGCCCGGCAAGGGCGCGTCTCAACTGGTAGAAGAAGAACGCTTTATTAAATTTCAGCGTCCAAATGCAATGCCCACACGAAGATCACCGAAGGAGTGACCCGCATGATCCTGGGAATGCCCGATGCGAACAGGCGCGAAGTCAGGATCATTCCGGCCATCGCTGACTCGTGATAGAGCCGAAGATCCGCTGTATTCGCCGGTCATTTCGGTGAAGCACTTCCACAGCAGACGGCAGTAATATTGGCCAATAGTTCACGCGCTTCTGGACGTCTTCCTTCATCTCGCCGCATTCATCGCAGCGATCCAGGACACAGAGGTCGGGAGCGCCACCGTTCGAGCGCGTTCATGTCAGCAGCCCTCGCGTCGATCTGCGACGCCGACAGCGATGATGTTCGCGGCCATCTTCCGCAGTTCTGCCGACGTTGGATCATCTCGGCGCAGCTCGAGTAAATCTCTTGCGTTCGTGCTCATCGTGGCCCTCAATGGATACAGATGTGGCTAAGGTCAACAGTCCGGCGATACACGTTCTTGTTCAGCCAGGGGACGAACGTGTACTCGTCGTACGCGTTGCTACCGATATGAATCCAGTTATGCAGAACGTTTGACATGGCGCCCCTCGAATGAAATCGCAAAGTCCATGGAATCAAGATACATGGACGACTTGAGGAAAGCCATTCTACGAACGGTCGCTGCGATCCTCCGCTGGCATAGCGCGCTCATACGTTTGGATACCTCATGGCATCCAGGAAGTGAGTTTCGAGTGGGTGCGCGGGACGGCTCCTGCTCAGGCGCCTCGCGAGCTCCAGGAAATCGCGAACGACTTTAGAAAACTCGGTCGACCGATACGCAATGACGATTTGTGCCTTGGGCTGAGCTCCCTGGATCGCACGGTAGGTCACCCCGGTCGCCAACAGCTGGCGGATCGAGTGGGGGACGATCGAGACGCCGAAGCCCGCCGCAACCATGCTGACGGCGGATGCGACCTGGGTGGACTCCTGCCCGAGCAGCGGGCTGAAGCCGGCGCGTTGGCACGCGGATATCACTTCGTCGTACAGAACGGGCGCAATTTCCCGGGGGAACATGATCAACCTCTCCTCGGCAATCGAGCGCAGGCTGATGCTTGCAGACGCGGCCAACCGGTGTTGCGGTGGCAGTACCAGCAGCATCTCTTCATCGAAGAGCGCCTCGATCTTCACGCGTTCCGAGTCCTGCGAAGTTTGGCGAATGATCGCCAGGTCAATGCGTTCGGCCAGCAGATCGTCAATCAACGCCGCGACATTGCTCTCGGATGGCGACAGTCTCACATCAGGGTGCAATTCACGATATGCGCGAACGATTTCGGGAATGACGGGATGAAAGACGACTGAGCTTGCGAAGCCGACGCGGATGTGCCGGTTTGTCCACGGGCTGCGCCATCCCAAGCCGCTCCGCGGCGCGAGTGAAATGCCGTTCTTCGGCAACGACCACGAAATACTTGAGGTAGCGAAATTCCATATCTATCTCGTCTTAAAGCAGACTGCTTTCTGTATTAGACGCCCGCATCGCGGCGCACCATACTGTGTCCATATCAACCGCATTTCAGGAAACCGGAGTTATGGAAGCCGCAGTCGCGTGTTCTTGTGTCCATGAGATTTCACAATCATTTGCACACCTACGAGAAAAGGAAGCTGATCTCGAACTGAGTGAGATTTATCAAACCTCGTTGATGAGTGCGCTCATCGACGGCGTGTATGACGGAAGCGTGACGATCGCTGAACTGCTCGAACACGGCGACTTCGGTCTCGGCACGTTCAATGACCTCGATGGGGAGCTCGTCGCGTTCGACAGCGAAGTTCACCAGTTGCGTGAGGATGGAAGCGCGCGTGTCGCAGCGATGGACCAGAAGACGCCGTTCGCGGTGATGACGCACTTTCGCCCTACGATCAGTGGGGAACTCATGACCGCGCTTGACAAGCTCGAAGTGCAGGACATCATCGATAAACTGGTCGGGTCGCCGAATCTTTTTTGCGCTTTTCGTATCGACGGCCGTTTCGAGCGCGTCGAGACGCGCACGGTGCCACGCCAGACCAAACCATACCGGCCCATGCTTCAGGCAATCGAGCGGCAGCCGGTCTTCAAGTTTGAAAAAACAGCGGGCACGCTGATCGGATTTCGTTGCCCCCCGTACGTGCAGGGCATCAACGTGGCGGGCTTTCACGTCCACTACATCACCGACGATCGACGCGGCGGTGGCCATGTCCTCGACTATCGCCTGCTCGAAGGCAAGCTCGAGATCGCGAAGATCTCGAAGCTGCGCATCGATCTTCCGCAGACCGAGAGCTTTCAGCAAGCCACGTTGCACTCGGAGGAAATGAGCAAGGCGATCGAGGCCGCTGAAGGTTGAATGACCGGCTGATGAATCAGCCGGTCGACACAGGCGCTGCTTCATGAACTGTTGAAAATTACTGGA
Source organism: Paraburkholderia sp. UCT31 (assembly GCF_014397655.1). NCBI lineage: Bacteria > Pseudomonadati > Pseudomonadota > Betaproteobacteria > Burkholderiales > Burkholderiaceae > Paraburkholderia > Paraburkholderia sp. UCT31. Next base: position 43,872 of record NZ_VZQP01000016.1, on the reverse strand, counting down.
GTTGAACATGTTGAAGAGTGAAAGCGACGTCGAAACGTCGTGGAAATGTGGCGCTGATCTGGTGGTCCGCAACCTCGAAACACAAGGCGTGAAGCATGTGTTTGGCATTCCCGGTGCCAAGGTCGATCGTGTGTTCGATTCATTGGTCGACTCGTCGATCGAGACTGTGGTGGTCCGGCACGAGGCGAATGCGGCCTTCATGGCGGCGGCCGTGGGCCGGCTGACGGGCAAGGCGGGCGTTGCGCTCGTCACCTCTGGCCCAGGCGTCTCGAATCTCACCACGGGTCTTGCGACGGCGAATTCGGAAGGCGACGCGATGGTGGCGATCGGTGGCGCGGTGCCGCTTGACGACCGGCTCAAGCAGGTCCACCAGACGATGGATACCGTGAGCCTGTTCAAGCCGATTACGAAGTTCAGCGCGGAAGTGGTCACGTCATCAACCATTTCGGAGGTGCTGTGCAATGCGTTTCGGGCTGCCGAGCGTCCCCGTCCGGGTGCAGCATTCGTCAGCCTGCCGATGGACCTCGTCAACGCCCCGGCCACAGGCGATGCATTGACCCATCTTCCTTCTCCCGAACTGGGGCCCGCAGCGGCGGACAGCATCCGCGCGGCTGCCGAACTGCTCGGGGAGGCGCGAAACCCCGTCCTGCTGCTCGGCATGCTCGCCAGCACCCCGGAGAATGCAGCGGCGGTCCGCAGTTTTATCGAGAAAACGGGCGTGGCCGTCGTTGGCACCTTTCAGGCAGCGGGGGCCCTGGGCTCGCCGCAATTCGCGAATTTCGCCGGACGCGTCGGTCTGTGGAACAACCAGCCCGGCGATCGGTTGCTCGATCAGGCCGATGTCGTAGTGACGGTCGGTTACAACCCCGTTGAATACGAGCCGCCCAAGTGGAACAAGAATGCGCGGCGCACGCTGATTCACATCGATGTGGTGCCGGCCGATGTCGATCGATACTATCGGCCCGCCGTAGAACTCGTCGGTAGCATTGCGAAGACGCTCGACGTGCTTGCCCCGGAAGCGGGTACCTTGAGCCGCTCGCCGGAAACAAACGCCATTCTCGTAACACATACCAGTGCACGCCTGGCGTTGGCCAAGTGGTCCGCGGCATTGGGAGGCTCGCCGGTCCACCCATTGCGCATCGTCCATGAATTGCAGAACGTCGTAGGCGACGATACGACGATGTGTGTCGATATGGGCAGCTTCCACATCTGGATTGCGCGGTACCTGCACAGTTTCCGTGCGCGGCAGCTGCTGATTACGAATGGTCAGCAGACGATGGGCGTGGCGCTGCCGTGGGCGATCGCGGCATCGCTCGTACGTCCGGGCGAAAAGGTCATCTCGGTGTCGGGCGACGGGAGCTTCATGCAGTCCAGCATGGAACTGGAGACCGCCGTGCGCCTCAAAGCCAACCTCGTCCATGTGATCTGGGTCGATAACATGTACAACATGGTCGGGATTCAGGAGGTCCAGAAGTACAAGCGGCGTTCGGGCGTCGAATTTGGGCCGATCGACTTCAAGGCCTACGCGCAATCGTTCGGAGCGGCGGGTTTCGCGGTTGAGTCGGCTGACGAACTGCGCTTGACCTTGCACAAGGCGATGTCTGTCGATGGCCCCGCCGTCGTTGCGATCCCGGTCGATTACTCGGACAACCCGAAGTTGATGGAGCCGTTGAGGTCGGACTATCTGATTTGAGCAACAGGTCAGAGCACCTCGACGCGGAGTGCGGCGCGGTCCGGATGTCAAGTTGTCTGCTCCGGGCCGAACAACGTCAACAGGATCGCTACGTTCGAATGCCTTGTCGCTGGTTCAATGTCCATATTCCGATCTGGTCTTCTGTTGTAGTCCATTCGCGCCCTGACGACGCATCGGATAGCTTCGCCATGCTTACCGGTTGTCGGGGATGATGCGAGCAGTATCTGGCGATCTGGGATAAAGTCCAATATATCAAGCACGGTGACTTCGATATCTTTCAGTACATAACAGGATGGATGCTGGCATGGAGCTTCGACATCTACGCTATTTCGTTGTAGTGGCCGAGGAACGGCACTTCACGCGGGCCGCGGAGCGACTCGGTATCGGGCAGCCACCGTTGAGCCTGCAGATCCAGCGACTCGAGCGCGATATCGGCGCACAGCTATTCCGCCGTCTGTCGCGAGGCGTCGAACTGACCGAGGCAGGCGAGCTGTTGTTCGACAACGCGCGTCAGATCCTTGCTCAGGTCGATCGCACGTGCGCGGACGTGCAGCGCCTCTCCCGAGGCGAGTTGGGACACCTGCGAGTGGGGTTTGCGGGAGCCACTTACTTCCAGTCGCTGGTGCCGGCCATCATTCGCGAATACCGCGGCCAGCATCCGGACGTCACGGTGTCGCCGGAGCAGAGCAATACGCCATCGTTGGTGGATGGCCTGCTCGAAGGCCGCGTCGACGTGGCGTTCATCCGGCCGCCGATCATGAGCGCCGACGCGCTGGAGGTGGAGTTGCTGGTCAAAGAGGATATGGTCGTGGCTCTACCGCATACCCATCCGCTGGCGCAGTCCGGCGCGGCGGTATCGCTGTCCGCACTCGCAGCGGAGACCTTCATCCTGTTCCCGCGTTCGATCGGCGCGGGGCTTTACGACGCGGTCACGGGCGCCTGTCAGCGTGCCGGTTTCATTCCGAGACTTGGCCAGGAGGCGCCACAAATTACCTCGATCGTGCCGATGGTAGGAGCCGGCTTCGGCGTTTCGATCGTGCCGCGCTCGACCAGCCAGATCCGGACTGACGAAGTGGTCTATCTGCCGATTGCCGGCGATGCGCCCAAGGCGCCGATCAGTCTTGCGTGGCGGCGCCACGATCCTTCGCAAGTGGTGCGCCGCTTTCTGGCGGTCGCCCGGCGGATGGCAAAGGACTGGCGCAAAGTGCAACGGTGAGGCCTGCGAGTCAGGATCGACGGCCTGGCAGCGCCAGCCGGATCCCGGCTTCGGCGAGAGTCGTATCCGTCATGCTAACGATTACAAAATCCCGATGATTTTCACTTCGAACGCCAGCGCCTGGCCGGCGAGCGGGTGATTAAAATCGAACAGGGCGGACGTTTCGTTGACTTCCTTCAGTACGCCCGCGTAGCGTTCGCCACCCGGTGCGTTGAATTCGACGAGATCGCCCGGCGAAAAATCCTCACCGATCATGCTGTTTTCACGCAGCGTGGCAAGCGACACCCGCTGGATCAGATCGGGATTGCGCGGGCCGAATGCCTGCCCCGGGGCTCGAGCCGGGTTTTACTTCAGAGATGTCGATGATGCTCATGCCTGCCGCCTGTTCAGTGTTGCTGCGATTTACGATACGCCATCACGCCGGCTACCGTATAAAAACTGCCGAAAACCACGATCCGATCATTCTCCGACGCTCGTTTTAGCGCGTCTTGATAGGCGTCTGCCGGTGACGCGAAGCGCGTGACGCTGCTGTCGGCGCCGTCGGTCAAACCAGCCTCGCGCAGCGCAGCCTCCACGGTCTGAGCGGAGGCCGCGCGCGGCGTCGGCAGATCGGTCACGCACCAGTGGTCGACTTCGGCCTTCATGTGCTTGATCACGCCAGCGATGTCCTTGTCCTGCATCGAGCCAAATACCGCATACGTGTACGGGAAATAGCCCATGTTGCCGAGGTTCTGCTTGAGCACCGCGGCTGCGTGCGGGTTATGGCCGACGTCGAGCACGATCGACGGCTTGCCCGGCAGCACCTGGAAACGGCCCGGGAGTTCGACGTTCGCCAGACCGAGGCGGATGTCCTGCGCGGAGACCGGCAGACGGTCCCGCAGTGTCTCGAGGGCCGCGAGCGCGGCCGACGTATTGATCAGCTGGTTCGCGCCGCGCAGCGCCGGGTACGCCAGCGCCGAGCGCCGCAGCGTGCGGCCGACATAGCTCCATTGCTGACGCTCGCTGCCCGCCTGCCCTTCGTAGCGGAAATCGCGCCCGAATAGCCACAGATCGGCGCCAATCTGCCCGGCGTGATCGATCAGCGTCTGCGGCGGCACCGGGTCGGCGCAGATCGCCGGCTTGGTCGCGCGGAAGATGCCGGCCTTCTCGAAGCCGATCTTCTCGCGCGTGTCGCCGAGGTACTCGGTGTGATCGATGTCGATGCTCGTGATGATCGCACAGTCGGTGTCGAGGATATTGACGGCGTCGAGACGCCCGCCGAGACCTACCTCGAAAATGACCGCGTCCAGCCTGCGCGAGGCGAACAGATGCATGATCGCCAGCGTCGTGAATTCGAAGTACGTCAGCAAAACCGGTTCAGAGAGGCTCAAGCGCGCCGCTTCGACCGCCTCAAAATGCGGCAGCAGGTCGGCGTCGCTCGTGATCGCGCCGTTCACTCGCGCTCGCTCATTGAACGCCAGCAAATGTGGGGAGGTATGGCAGCCAACCCGGTAACCCGCGCGCAGCAGGATCGCTTCGAGGATCGCGCAGGTCGAACTCTTGCCGTTGGTGCCGCCAACCGTAATCACCGGACAGTCAAAGGAAACTTGCAGTGCGTCGCGCACCTGGCTGATCCGCTGCGAACCCAAGTCGATGCCGACCGTATGCGCGGATTCGAGGTGCGTGAGCCACGCGTCGAGAGTGGGGAATGTGGTCATCGGATAAATTGATTCCTGCCTGTTGTCATGGACGTTAGGAGCAGTATCTGGCGATGCGGGGTAAAGTCCAATATATTCAGAGTGGTGACTTCGATATAGTTTAGTAAATAACAGGACGCTGGCATGGAGTGAAAAAGGCTAGCTCGCAGTCGGACAGCGTCATGCCGGACAACCACAATCCGGGTCAAAAGTCGGATTGACTCGCCGCATGGACGAACGGCTGCAAAGGCCGATTATGCAAAGTTGTCGATTATGGAAAGTAGTTGGTCGGAAGCCAGGTGGAGAGCTGGTGGGCAGCGGCTAGCATGAATTCCGGCCCTTGCATAATCACACCGCCTTCAGGAAGCTGAGGCACCCACGCGCTCAGCCGGCAACGAAAAGCGGAAGATGGCACCGCGCGGATCGTTTGGAGCGGCTTCCAGCCGTCCTGCGTGCGACTCCACAATCGAACGGCAGATGGTTAATCCCATGTCCTCGATGATCCTTGTGATGTTCTCGCACGTCCTTTCCACATTGGGCTCATCCCGCTGGAGCCACCCCAAGCACGAGCTGGCAGAGGTGACTATCGCGGCAATGGGCTGTTTTAGCTCGTGAGACAGGGAGGCGGCCAGCTCTCCCAACATACTGACCCGGTTCATATGCACGAGATCAGCCTCTAGCCGGCAACGGTGGATCAGGCAGCTCCATGAACGCAACGGCTATCACAAAACGCTGACCGCCATTGCCAACAAGCATGCCCGCATGCTGTGGGTGATGGTCGCGAAGGACTTCGTTGCCTCCATAGCTGCGCCGTTTGCTTCCGGCGGGAGCGGTTGTCGGGCGGCGCTTGCACCCGCTAGAAAGCGCCGCCCTTTCACGGCGCACACCCATTTCAGTCGATGGCACCGCGTGAACGAACGTCTGCACCCGTCGTGACACCGGACGGGCATGGTGACACGGCCAGGGTGAACTGAAACACGGCGCCGCGGGGCTCGTTCGAGCTCGCCGACAGACGTCCTCCGTGCGCTTCTATAATCGAACGACAAATCGAGAGCCCCATCCCCATGCCGCCAGCCTTCGTCGTGTAAAACGGCTCAAAGAGACGCTCCACGTTGTCGACCGCGAACCCCGGTCCCGAATCGCGCACGGAAACGAGGACGCGGCCCGATTTGTCGTTGGCGGTGCTGATGATCAGTTCCCGCCGGCCGTCTTCAACGACGCTCATCGCCTCCACGGCGTTGATGATGAGGTTCAGCATGACCTGTTGGAGTTCGACGCGATCGCCTTCAACGGGCGGCAAGTCCTTCGCAAGCTGCATCCGCGTGGATACGCCGTTTTTCGCAACCTCACTGGACGTGAGGGCAATGACCTCATGGATCACCTCGTTCATCTGCAGGCTTTGCTTGAACGGCGGGACGTTCCGGACGAGACCGTGAACCCGGTTCGTGACCTCGCTGGCGCGCTTCGCGTCCTTGATGATTCGATCGAACGCTTGCCGGGCTTGCTCGAGAACCGGCGGATTGGCACCTAACCAAAGCAGCCCGGCCTGAGCATTGGCGACGGTCGCCGCGACCGGCTGCTTGATTTCATGGCTGATCGAGGCCGCGAGGTGCTCCATCGTCGTCACGCGATTCGCGTGCGCCAGCGCCGTCTGAACTTCGCGGTAGCGCCGCTCGCTCTCCCGTAGCTCGGCTTCCGCGCGCTTTTGCTCCGTGATGTCGCGTGAGATGCCGAGCAGGAACTGCGGCTCGCCGCGCGCATCGAAGATCGGGATCTTCATCGTGTGTACAAGGCGCGGCCCATTACGCGTTAGAACCCGTTCCTCCGGCACCTCGACCATCCGCCGCGACTCCAGCACGGCACGATCCTTCAGCGCAAAGAAATCGGCCTCCTGGACCGGAAACAGGTCATGGACGGATTTGCCGATGAGTTCCTCGCGCCGGTAGCCGAGCAGTTGCTCTCCTGCCTTGTTAAAGCGCACGAACTGCAGGGTCACTGCATCCTTGACGAAGACTACATCCGGGATGTTTTCGATGATGCTGTCCAGGAAATGTTCACTCGCTCGCGCTGTCTCTTCGGCGCGCTGTCGTTCGGCGATCTCGGCCGTCTGGCCCGCAAGCGCCGTGCTGAGTTCGGCCGTGCGCTGCGTGACGCGGGTCTCCAGTTCGGCGTTGAGCTCCTTCAGCGCGTCCTCGGCCCGGCTGCGCTGGCGCCGGTCTTCGAGGAACTGCTCGACTGCGCGCGCCATATCGGCGATCTCGTCGCCGCCGTGAACAGGGACGCCGGCTTGCACGCTGTCGACGTCACCGTGCCGCAGGAAGTGGCTGACTCGGCGCAGCCGTGCCACGACGTGGCGACCGAGGAATGCGCGGGCGATCAGCCAGGCAAGCAGCAGGCTCACCGCAACTTCGCCGATGACCCACCTGCGCGTGCGGTCCGAGTCTTCGGCCAGAGACTGGACCGCTTTGCGGTAGTCGCGCGTGAAATAATCCGACTGCTGGCGCGCCGCGGCCGCCAAGGCGTCGGCCTGGCGGCGCAGATCGTCGTCCAGGCTGGCCAATGACGCGCCGGGCCGCGGCGCGGACGCCGGCGCGGCTGCGGCGCGCAGCGCGGTTTCGCGCACCTGCGCCTCGATGTTGACCGTGTTGCGGAAGCGCTGGCTGGACCGATGCAGCGCCAGCGCATCGACAGTGACGGCGTCGCTCGCCGCGGATGCCAGACGGTCTACCAGGCGGTCAAAGGAGGCCAGCTGTTCGATGACATGCCGATGCGTCTCGCGCACAGCGTCCACCGTATCGTCACTGGACAACTGCAATGCCAGGCGTTCGATCATCAGCGTGCGCTGCGCCAGGTCGTGTGCATCTTCCTGGCGCGCCAGCCGCTCTTCGGCCAACTGGCGGATCGCGTGGGCCGAACCGGCCAACGAGTAAATGGTCGTGACACCGACCGCGACCACCAGGGCGGCCAGGCACGAAGCGACGAGCGCAAACTGCGCGGTGAGCGACTGGGGGAGCGGTAGTTTCATGGGCGTTGCCAGATGCGGCGATAAATATCGCGGTAGCCGTTGGCGGGGTCGTAGATCAGACGATCGCCGCCGTCCGCGGCGATGTTGTCCGCCGTCACGAGATGCACCGGAAACACGTAACCCGTGACGCCTCCGCCGGCGAAGAGCCGGTTCATCTCGTCGACCAACTGCCAGCCGTGCAGATTCAGGGGTTCGGCCACAGTGCCCGTCTGGAACGTGCCCGTCCGGATACGCAGGAAGGCGGACTCGCTGCCGTCGCCAGCCGACAGCATGGCCATCGCGGCGTTCGGCATTCCGGCCTGGGTCAGCACCGGGGCGGCGTAGTCGAAGTAGATGTCGTTGACGGCCAGCGCATACGTCCAGCGCTTGCCATACCGCGCGAGCAAGGCGCGTGTCACGCCCGGCATCAGTTCCTGGCTGCGCGAGATCGGCACGTCGCGCACATCGAGCAAGGTGCAGCCGCTGCACGAGCGCACGACGGCAGCCATTTCATCCGCCTTGCCTTGCGCAATCCGGAAATTGGAGTCGGTGAAGATGACGACTCCCGCATGCCCGCCGGACTGCACGATGGCCGCCAGCGCGGTCACGCGCGCGACCTCGAGCGGATCCGTCGCTACGTTCATCGCCACGGGCGTGCCAGGCACCGGTCCGGCCCGGGCCGCGACATGCCAGCCGACGATCGGAATGCTCCGCTCGGCAAACGGCCGCAGCCCGGGCAGCAGCGCGCGTGCGTCGCCTCCGACGATGATCAGACCGTCTGGACGACTTGCCAGCGCATTCGCAAGCATCTTCAGCCGCAGGTCCGGCGAGCCGCCGGAGTCGAATATCTGTACGCTCCAGCCGATGACCTTGGCCGCCTCCAGCACACCGTCGACCACGCCGACGATGCCGCCGTTGCGCAAATCTTCGGCGACGATGGCGACGCGTTTCCCGGGTTGCGCGCGCGGCCCGTTGCGCGGCCCGTTCCAGGGTGGAGCGGGTTGCGCCGCGGCATCGACCACACGCTTCGCTTCGGCCAGGTAGTTACTCGCGGCGGCGACAATCGCGGTGACCGTGGCGGAAGAGGCGGTGGACACGGGGGGAGTCAACAAACCCTGCGCCGCGATAACCGACGGTATGCATACGCATGCCAGAATCAACGCCCTCATGCTGCTCCCTAACGGTCCGCTCGGGGTCGATCGACCCAATTGGAGGCGTACCCAAATGCCGCTCGGAGTGCCATCCAAACAAGATACAGCCCAAGCCGCCGCAAGTCATCGTCGCGCTGGGGCAGCGGACTTGCGGATCGCCGCAAGGACCCCGCGCGGTGGCGTATCACCACTTGTGCAGTGCATTGACGACCGCGGACCATCTGCCGATGCCGGGATAGCCGAGTCGCTGGCGCTGTCCGGCGCAAAGGCCGCCAGTCATGAAGACAAATCTGCCACACACGTGACGCAACGATGATGCTTATCGCAGGCCGGCAATGAAGGGGGATAACCCTGGCAAAACGGGGTCCCGCAGCATACCGGCCTCTGCTATTGCAACAGAACCGCAACTCCTCGATGTCGCGCAGGCTTAACTGGAGTCGATAGTACCAACGCGCCGCGCAACTGGCCACGACGGCGAGGAATCGCTGACCGTGATAGAGGGGTTTGCGTTCTCCATAGATTGAACTTCATAAGCCAATCAATCCGGTACCGTCTGAAATAAGCGCAGACTGCGTAGTCGCTGGACGGCCGGCTTTCGGTGCAGGCGTTAGAACGGGTATGTTTGGGGTGAGGTAAGGTCAGCGAAACGTCAATGGCACCACTCGCATGCTGCGTCCAGTCGGGCGAACGCCTGCTATCGGCGCCGGGTCTTGCCTTTCATCATGCAATCAAAGAGCTGGCCCTGAAAACCGGGTTACTCCGGGTCCGGACATCTATCGCGACCTGGCCGCTCAGGCCGTCGTCATCCTCCTGAGCAACGCCGCCAAGACATTCCTGGTCGCGTTCTTCATCCTGTTCATCGTGGACCACCTGGCGACTCGACATCTGCTGGACATCGCCGCATCGGCGGCCAGCGTCACGCCGGGCGCCGAACTGCCGCCGTTGCGCTTGCGGCGTTTGCGGGTCGAAGGCGACGAGCTCGATCAGCTGGTGGATGCCCTCAACGCAATGCGCGAGAGGCTGCGGCAGCACGCGATCGAGCTGGGAAACGCGAATGCACGCATGGCGGCAATCCTGGACAACATACCGGACCTTGCGTGGGTTGAGGACGCAAACGGCCGTTTCATCGCAGTCAATCGCGCCGTTGCCGCTGCGAATGGGTTGGCGGAGCCTCACGACATGATAGGCAAGACCGATTTCGATGCTCATCCGCCAGAACTCGCTTTTCCCCGGAAAGCGCGGAGCGCCTTTTCGCCCCCTTCTACACGACGAAATCCACCGGCTTGGGGATGGGGCTGTCGATCTCCCGTTCGATCATCGAAGCACATGGCTCCGCGGGGCGGGTTCGCGCTTGCCGACAATCGTCCGCCATACCGATGGCTTGGTTTGCCTGCGTCTTTCATCTGCCCCTTGGCGATGCTGTGTCGCAATAAGGCGCTCCGGTAAATTCTGCGGCCCGACGCCGATGCCGGACACGATGGCCACGACGCAGAAACCGCCCCGCAAAACACTTCCCGCGGACATTGACCGGGCGCTCAGACGTCTACACTTCGGCCACAATGCTCAACGGCAGTAGTACCGGCGCACCGGTCTCGGGATTTGAGGCTGCAGCCCCATGCTCAGGACGTGGTGTGTCGAATATGCCTTGAAGATGCGGGCGTCGCCACCTGAATAGCAGATTTGTGCTGTTCGGGCGGGCAATCAGCGATACCGAAGCTCCCCGTTATAAGGTCTGCTCGACCAGGTGCCGCGTCGTTTCGACAGGAAAGTTCGGTTGTTTGCTCTTCGGGCTACGACTCAATATCTCGTCCACTTTAGGTCCCACCAGGTCGTTTATTGGGAACTAAACACTCCTGCGCAAACTGAACAAGACGAGCACTCGGACCTCAGAAAGGCCGACTTGACGTCGAGTGCTACCGGTGAAATGAAGGAAGTCGGATAGAAATGTATTGACTACTATTGGATGCAAACTCTGCAAAGGTCGACGGTTCTCCGGTAGACGTTCCGCTTAAGCCATGGGACATAGGTGTATTCGTCGTAAGCGTTTGCGCCGACGTAGATCCAGTTATGCAAACAGTTGGACATGAAAGTCACCTCAAAATGAAGGTTGGGGGAAAAACGTTGTCGGCGCGTCAGTCGCGTGGCGGCAGTACGGCTACTTCAAAAACGTGACTGTGGTTGCGCTTGTCACGACCATTCCTGCCAGACGAGGAGAACGCGCAAGCGAGAAACAATGTTTTCGTTACGCAGTCGATGAACGAGACGGCTGGTACCAGGAGCGAGTCTATGAGCTCAAGTGGGATGGCCGGACCGACTGCAAGCACGCTCATCGCGCACAGAAAACAGAAAACGGGCCGCGCGAAGGGGGCGTCGCCTACGACCGCGAGTCCAGACACCACCACGATCAGTCTTGTGCCTACTGTCGCGCCGAGTGCCGCGTCGCTGTCGGTCAATGCGAAGTCCAAAGTTATCTCGATCAATTCCCACCAGCAGACAGCAAGCGCCGAAATGGTGACTGCGAGCCCGGCCGGTCGGCCGATGCTGTTGCCGTTGGACACCTTTGTTTCCGCCCGCGGAAAACAGCGATGACCTGTGCGTTTGCTAAACATGGTTAACCTTTGACGGGCATGCCGAGACGAAAACGTGTGTCTCCAACACGTAACGCATCTGAGCCTGTCGACGCACACAACGACTTGCAGGTCAACGCTCACCGATAGGCGGGGGCGGAACCTGTCGTGCCTTTAAAGGGAGTCGACTTGTAAGCAGCACCGCCTATGATTGCCAAGATAGACGGCCGGGTGGTATTGAATCCATTCTGCGAGCGTTTGGACTTTCGCCCACCGTTGTTTGTCGAGCTCATACGTCGGTATGGCTCGGCTTACCGTCGGTCTGAAAGATCCGAAGCGTAGGTTTTTGCGTTTGAAGACAACGTCGACGCGGGCCGCCGTGGAGCAGTTCAGTCGCGATAATCGGTAATGGAACTTGCCGGACTGCGCGTCTCGCTCTGCAGAAGACTCTAGCAACCGTAAGGAAAAGATATGGGGACAGTCAGAAGAGGTTCGGGGGCAACATTCCGAGGCAGCACCGCGGCGGTAAGATTAGCCACGAGAGGCGTACTCAAGGTTCCTTGGAGGGCGTTCGTAGGATGAAACCTTGAGCGAGGGCGCGCCCGGCAAGTCTCGATGCGGTGGCCGACGCACTGCGTCTCATCATTCCGGAAGGGATAGTCAGACATACGCCGGTATGATGGACAAGTCGACGCTCCAGGGTCTAGATTGAATAAGCAATCATTGGCAAGCGACCTTATGTCCTCCCGAAGCCCCTCGCAACGACAGCCGCGGGCTTCCGTTTCCGGAATCGTCTGGATTGTCGACGACGACGAATCATCCCGCCTGGCGCTCGAAAGCCTGGTGCAATCGCTTGGCTATTCGACCGAAACTTACTCGCTGCCTTCGGACTATCTGGCGGCGCGGGCGTCGCACCTTCGCACCGAAAACGGAGTCCTGCTTTCCGACGTCCGCATGCCCGGCATGTCAGGACTCGAGTTGCTTGACCGTCTTGTCGCACTGGGCGCCGCGCCGCCGACGATCTTCGTGAGCGCGTTTCCCAGCGACGCGTTGCGAGCGCAGGTGCAGTCCAGCACAGCCATCACGCTGCTCGACAAGCCCGTGGATGCGGCGCTCCTGAAGCGAGCACTCGGCAACGTCGGGATTTAGGCAGGGGCGCTCAAAACAGCGTTTTCGGACCTCTTTCCGTCAATGGCGGCTGGCGCGAGCCTAAGGGCGCGGCTTTGTTTGTTGCCGCCCAATTTCGAGTGCGGCGGCCTTGAAGACGAGATCCGGGAGTGAGCGCGCGCCCATTTTTTTCATCAACTGGCCGCGATGGATTTTCACCGTGATTTCGCTCAGGTTGAGTTGCGCGGCGATCTGCTTGTTCAGCATTCCGCTGACCACCAGCGCCAGGATCTCGCGTTCGCGCGGCGTCAGCGAGGCATACGCGGCGCGTACAGCCGCGAGGCTGTGTTCCTTTTCGAGGCGTTGCGAGTCTTTCGAAATTGCCTCGGAAATCGCGTCGAGCATATCCTGGTCACGAAACGGCTTCGGGAAAAAATGGAATGCACCGGCTCTCATTGCTCGCACCGACATTTCCATGTCGCCGTGCCCCGTCATGAAGAGAACCGGCATTTGCAGTCCCTCGCGTGCCATCGCCTGCTGGAACGCCAGACCGCTTTCGCCTTTGAGCCTGACATCGAGGATGAGACAGCTCGGGCCGGCGGGTTTGCGAAACGTCACGAATTCCTGCACGGAACAGAACGTCTCGACGGAATACCCGACGGACTCCAGTAGATCGCACAGCGCGAGGCGGATGGACTCTTCGTCGTCGACGACGAAGACTGTCGAGCCGCGGATTCCACCCGTAGACGACGGTACATGCCGATCGGTAGCCATAAACGAGTCCTCAACACGCCAGAATGCGGCGGACTGACGAGACATTTCGCCCGCTTGACAGAGACGCATCCGCGCCGTTTTGCGCCCGTAAGACGCGTTTCAAGTATGACACGGTAAAACGGGAGTAGGGTAAATGTCCGAATGGAGGTTTGCCGCCGCCCAAGCGGCCCGCTACCCTTGCATCTACGTCTGCAATGCGTCGCACGAAGCGGCTAGAACATGAACCGCGGCATGGGGCGAGGGATACACCCTCTGTTCGGAGCTTACTATGTCGTCGATGCCAGAGGCGTGCTGCAGATTTACCTCTGCGCGCCTTGGCAAGCGTAGCCACCCGGCCCCGCTTGACGCGGGGGCCGCACAAAAGCAGGAGATACCGGAAAACAGCTGCTGTTGGCCGCTGCACGCCCCGGCAGCAGAAACGCAGCCGCAAACCGCCTCTGCCGCCGCGGGCTTTAAACCTGCGGTCTTAGGCGCGCTGAGTTGCTGCACGCGGACAATCGTGCCGTTCGACAGGGATGGCGAAGCGAAACACCGCACTGCCAGGCTTGTTCGGCGCCTGCGTCGATGCGCTCGCCATGACTCTCGGCAATGGACCTGCAAATGGCAAGGCCCATGCCCTTGCCTCCCGCTTTCGTCGTATAAAACGATTCAAAAAGGTGTTCCAGCTCTCCGTCGCACAGCCCCACGCCGGTGTCTCATGCTTCGAGCGATGGTATCCGGCGCTCGCGGGCAACGATCACGCTCACCATATCGCGGCGTAGAGCCCCCGCTTTGGCGCGGTGACCCGGAAGAGCTGCTCGAGCAGCATTCGGCTACGGCCCCACAGTCGCCCACTCGCGTCGCGTACGCAATCGTTATCGAAATCTCGGAGGCAGAGCCTATACGCCCGTATGTTCACGCAACACTGAGCACTGTGCCGGTGCATCCCAACGTAGAGGCGTTCCTTCCTTCCGTGTGATAGCCCAATTTCGGTCGCGGCTGTACCGTAAACCCATGCCCGATGCAGCCGCGCTTTGCGCCTACAACGGCCTCCGGTCTGACTAGCGCAGGCAGCTTCGAGCCAAATCGAGGTTTCGTCAAAACTTCGCGTCGCTTGTATTCGCAGCAGCCCCTTTGCCCCGGCGGCGACGTTTGATACTTAGAGCGCAGGCTGCCCGTTGTCAACGACTGACCGATGCGAAAGACGCAAAGAGGTGGACATGAAAAGCCGGAGCTTCCTGACACGTCAGGAGATTTTCAACGACGCTGTAGAGCATTTATTCGGCCAGGCGCGAGCCTCCCTGCTGCCTCGCGGCGGCGGCGCCTATCGAGGCTACTGCGGCAGCTGTCCGGTCGGCAGCTTCATTAAGCCGCGCGACTATATGACGGCAATGGAAGGCGTGCCCATCCGCTACGTCGCAAAACCGCCAAAGGACGTGCCGGCTTATATGGATATCGGTGTCGCGGCGCTCAAGCGCGCGCTGCTTCGCTCGCGCATCGATGTGTCCGATCCGGTGACTGTCGAATTGCTTAGTTGTCTGCAGAACGTCCACGATGTATTTGGCACATGGGAATGGAGTGAGCGGCTGGCATCAATTGCTCGACAATTTGCCCTGTCGGCCACGTTTCTGAAAGCCGCTGCTTGAGGGTCGCAGGTGTCGCGATGCAGTGCGCAAGAAAGATATACGAGCGCGTCAGCGCTCATCTGCTTAACCAGGGGGCCGTCTCGGAGGACGAGAACGGCTCATGCCGGCTGCGCGGCGACAACGACCGCGAGTGCGCAGTCGGATCGCTCGTTAGCGACGAGTTTTATCACCCGGACATCGAAGGGATCGGCATTTCGTACTATCGGCACGCCCGGGACGGCAAGCTACTGCAGGCGCTGTATGCATCCAACGTCGATGCCTACGATCCGGGCATTGTCGATCTGCTGTGCGAACTTGAGGAGATTCACGACGGCGCCAGCGTCGATCAGTGGCCAGATCTTCTCGCCGCTCTCGGTAAGCGGTACGGGTTCGTCTGATGCGAGGGTTCGCGAGTCGTAGCGGCCGGTGGCATGCTGATTGATCAGCCACAGGATAGTGAAGCGTGCGTCGCGACCAGATTCCGTCGTTTGCGAGGAAAACCGACGTCCGTTTTCGCCACGACCGTCGTCGCGCACTTCCAGGAGGCAGTCGCGGCCGCTTCGCTCCAGTGTATTGGTGACGGTATATGTTGATACCTCGACGGACGCGACAAACGTTTGGCTCGTCACCGATATCTCGGTAAAACGATAGCTGCTGCGGTGCAGGCGCGAGCGATGAGATGGCGAAAAAAACGAATCGCTTTATCGCGGCCACCGGAACAACACGCATGGGTACACGCCGGCTTTCCGCACGCTGCTGAACGACGGTATCGGACCCTACACCTGAGCGGATTGGTCTTATCCCTGTCGCCGCCTGCGCTATACCGCCGTATAGGCTTTGGACGGGCAGGTAGACGCGCGATAACCGACGGTACGATATCTTCCTGGGTCGCTAGCGTCTATCGTGGGAAATGTGGACAGCGCCTTTGCACAGGGGCGATCGACGGAGTCTGATTCATCCGGCGGCGTCCGAAACGTGATCGTCCAGTGGCATTCGCGCGGCTCGGATGCACGGTAGCGTGCGAGCCAGACCTCGATACGCATACTGATAATGGAGATCCCGTCACACCCTCCTGGAGAAGTAATTTATGGTTGACGAACG
Source organism: Paraburkholderia sp. UCT31 (assembly GCF_014397655.1). Classification (NCBI taxonomy): domain Bacteria; kingdom Pseudomonadati; phylum Pseudomonadota; class Betaproteobacteria; order Burkholderiales; family Burkholderiaceae; genus Paraburkholderia; species Paraburkholderia sp. UCT31. Next base: position 27,979 of record NZ_VZQP01000016.1, on the reverse strand, counting down.
AGCACGAGTGAAGGCATTGCAGTTTGCGCAAGCACATCCTTGGCGTCGGGACGTCAAACGGCGAAATACCGGATTCGCTGTCACCGCTGCGACGCATGTCGTCTCCTGGCGACCGCTCATCCAGACAGTATCTGACTTCCTGTTGAACATCGGTGACGCTGCGTTCACCTCGGCGGTGTCGACAAGACCGGTGTTGTTGGCCCAGGCATTGCAGCGCTACTCGGCGCTCGCCATGCCGCTAAAGTTTTCTCGTTCCTGTGCGCGATGAGTCTTTTTTGCGTTGCCCTATCGACCCCAATGGCGCTTTAGCGTCCGCGCGCCTTGGCTTCGCGATAGTCATCGACTGCGAAACCGGGGTATTTCCTCGGCCCGTTTCTGCGCCGAGTCGGTGCACTCCGATTAGCCGTCAGAAATTACCCGCATTGGGCGCCGGAAATCAACATGCGGCTATACACCGGCTTCACGAGATCGTGGTCTCACCAACGGCTGCTAAGGAAGTGACATGTCAAACATTTTGCGTAACGGGCTCCATGTAGGCACCAATGCCTACCGCGAACATAACTTCTCGCCTCGTTCGACCGGAATGCATACCGACGAACCCCGTCCGAACCAGCTCTGCCTTTGATAAGCAGAGCGGCCGCTATTGGCTATTGCGTGTGTTATGCAAGCACTCATCCTTGGCAGGAGTGAATATGGAGATCGGCAGACCAGGTTTCCGGGTCGAATACGATTCGCTGGGCGAGCGGGAAATACCCGAGGAAGCGCGATATGGCATTCACACGCCCGGCGCCCTCGAGCACTGTCCCATATCGGGGAAGCCGGTAGGCGCATACCCAGACCGGCTGAATGCGCTGGCGGCAGCCAAGCAGGCTGTCGCAGAAGTGAATGCCGAGTTGCGTCTACTTGAACCCCCACTTGGTGACGCAATCGTCGCCTCTTGCGTGGAGGCGCAGAAAGGACGCTTGTATGACCAGTGCTTCGTCGACGTGACTCAGGGCCGCGCTGACACTGAGAACGACATGAACGCCAACGAGGTGATATGCAACCGCGCTCTTGAAATTCTGGGTCGTCCGCGCGGCGACTATGTTCATCTGGATCCAGGTGCGCGCATGTGTCCCGGAGGCGGCAATGTCTATTCGACCGTACTTAGGATCTCGATCTGCGCTGCGATTGAACACCTATGTGACGGGTGCGATGCGTTGCGGTCCGCCTTCGTCAGAAAGGCGCAGGAATTCCGCGATTTGCTGCAACTCGACCGAACCACCCAGTTATACGATGCAGTTCACACCACGCTGGGTTTCAAGTTTTTGACGCATGCGCTTAGGCTGGACGAACAGATGGTCAGGTTGCGAGAGTCATCCGCGCAGCTTCGTGAAATCTATCTTCGCGCGACGATTGACGCGGGCGCTACGGCCCATTCCGGATATGAAGTCGAAGCGGTTGAAGTTGAAGCGGTTGATGCAGTAAACGCAATGACCGCGCTCGGTTTGCCTATGGCGTCAACTCCGATTGAAAGAACCCAGGAGTGTGCCGCGTATTTGCGGATTTCCGGCATTTTTACCGACATCGCCGTCGAGCTTTCAAACGCGTGCAGTGACCTCCATCTGATATCCATCCGGGCACTATTCGACGTGCCCGAAATCGATCTCGCGTGGATGCGGACCGACTCCTTTGTCACGCCTGGCAGACCGAACGCGGTGATTTCCGATGTCGTCCGTCAGATGGCACTCCGGATTTTGGCGAGCGACGTCGCGGTCACATTCGCGGCTGAATCGGTTCAGGTGCATCCATGCAAGACGCTGGCCGAGCATTGCATCAGGGAGATCGCGGCCAATTCCGAACAGATCCGGGAGATGCCCGAGTGTCGTCGCGCGATGGCGACTGCGGCAAATCCCTATATTGGCGGCAAGAGTGCTCGCATACCCGGCGCGCATTCCAGATACAGCATGCTAAGAGAGGCGGTGCTGCACCGGCAGCTGATAGCCGAGGAGGAACTCGACCGGGCCCTGCGCGCTGGCGCAGGCGATTTATCGGTAGTTTTGTCGATGCCGGCGTAGAGAGCAAAAGACCCGTGAGGCAAGTGTGCATGTAAGCGCGCGAATCAGACGCTGAGTGCGCGCGTCCCATCGGGAGGGCACATGTCACCGGCATGCCATGGCAATACGTAGGAGTCCAGCGTATTGATAGAGATTGTTTGCGAACCCATGCTGACGGCGAACCGTGCTTCATTGCATGGCGGGTCTACAGCATCGGGAAATTTTTTACCTGGATCAATCCTCTGCCTTGTGAACATCGTGAAACATTCCGTTCCTGTCGCGCCTAAAATTGCACGTATCTTTTTATCTTCGTTCATACGATCGCCCAAGCGGACGCACGTGATGGTCGCGGCTTGCAGCGCAATCCTGCTGTCGGCATGCCAGTCGCGCGAAGCCGCCGCTCCTGAGCCGAAGCCCGTGGTCGCCCTGGCCGTTCACGCCGACGGGCGCGCGGTAGGTGCGTCGCTGCCGGCTCAGGTGCAGGCGCGCTACTCGACGGTGCTTTCGTTCCGGGTGGGCGGCAAAATCATCGAACGGCGGGTTCATCTCGGCGATGCCGTCAAGGCGGGACAGGTTGTTGCACTGCTCGACCCGACCGACCTGCGCAATAACCTGGCCAACGCACGAGCCCAGCTCGATGCCGCCGAACATCGACTTGTCTACGCGAAGCAGCAGCTCGACCGCGATCAGGCGCAGGCGCAGGCGAACCTGATCGCGCCGGCGCAACTTGAACAGACGCAGGACGCCTACGCCTCCGCGCTCGCCCAGCGCGACTCGGCGCTCGCCCAGATGGCGCTCGCCTCGGACAATCTGCGCTATGCGACGCTGACAGCGGACCACGACGGCGTGATTGCCTCGGAGGACGCCGACACGGGCCAGAACGTTCAGGGAACCCAATCGATCTATCACCTCGACTGGACGGGCGACGTAGACATCGTCTGCGACGCGCCCGAGCGCACGCTGAGCTCGCTGACAGTCGGCAGCATGGCGCGCGTAACGCTGCCGGCGCTACCCGGCAAGACCTTCGAGGCGCGCGTGCGCGAGGTATCGGCTGCTGCCGATCGAGAAAGCCGCACCTGGCGCGTCAAGCTGACGCTGGCCGCCCCGAGCCGCGACGTGCGCCTCGGCATGACGGCGATTGTGGGGTTCGATGTCGTCGGCGACGCGCCCGTGGGGCAGATTTTTACGCTGCCTGTGACGGCGCTCTTTCACGAGGGTGAGCACCCCGCTGTCTGGGTGGTGCGCGCCGGCAGCGACACACTCGAACTGCGCCCGGTCACTATCCAGCGATATGACGAGCGCACCGTCTCGATCAGATCGGGCCTACGCGACGGCGACCGCGTCATGCTCCAGGGCGCACACGCCGTGAGCGCGGGCCAGCATGTGCAGGTGGTGCCCCCGCTTCATCCCGAGGACTTCCCGTCATGAGGGCGCGCGACAGTGAATCCGCAGGCAACAGCGCGCCCGTCCCGTCTTCCGGGGCAGACAAATCTGGCGAAGGCGGCTTCAATCTTTCCGCCTGGGCGCTACGTCATCAGCAGCTCGTGATCTTTCTGATCGGGCTCGCCACGCTTTTCGGCGTGATCGGTTATACGCAACTCGCGCAGTCGGAAGATCCGCCGTTCACCTTCCGGACGATGGTGATCAAGACCTACTGGCCTGGTGCGACTGCGCGCGAGGTGCAGGAACAGATCACGGACCGGATCGGCCGCCAGCTGCAAGCGGCGCCGTATATCGACTACATCAAGAGCTACTCGCGCCCCGGCGAGTCGATGATCTTCTTCGCCATGAAGGACTCCGCGCCCGTCAAGGAAGTGCCGGAAACCTGGTATCAGGTGCGCAAGAAGGTCGGCGACATTGCCGCGACGCTGCCGAAGGGCACCGTCGGCCCGTTTTTCAACGATGAATTCGGCGACGTCTACACCAACATCTATGCGCTCGAAGGCGACGGCTTTTCGCCGGCGCAACTGCACGACTACGCTGACAAGCTGCGCACAGTCCTGCTGCGCATACCCGGTGTGGCGAAGGTCGACTATTTTGGCGACCCCGATCAGCACATCTTCGTCGAGATATCGAATGCGCAGCTCACGCGGCTTTCGATCACGCCGCAACAGCTCGCTCAGGCGATCGACGCACAGAATGCCGTGGCGCCCGTCGGCACCATCACGACCGCGGACGACCGCGTGTTCGTGCGTCCGAGCGGCGCGTTCAAGGACGTGCAGGCACTCGCGGACATGATGATCACCATCAACAAGCGCACGTTCCGGCTGGGCGACATCGCGAAGATCACACGCGGTTATGACGATCCACCGGTGACCCAGATGCGCGTCGGCGGCCAGGCGGTGCTCGGCATCGGCGTGACGATGCAAAAGGGCGGCGACGTGATCGACCTCGGCAAGGCGCTCGATGCAAAAGCCGCCGAACTGCAGGCCACGCTGCCGGCGGGTCTGAAACTCGCTCCGGTTTTGAGCATGCCGCACGCGGTCAAGCAATCGGTGGATGAGTTCGTGAAATCGGTTGGCGAAGCGGTGGCGATCGTGCTGGTCGTGAGCCTCGTCTCGCTCGGTCTGCGCACCGGCATGGTCGTCGTGATCACGATTCCGATCGTGCTGGCGGCAACCGCGCTGTGCATGCACATCTTCAATATCGGCCTGGACAAGGTCTCGCTCGGCACACTCGTGCTCGCGCTGGGTCTGCTCGTCGACGACGCGATCATCGCCGTCGAAATGATGGCGGTGAAGCTGGAGCAAGGCTGGAGCCGGGCGCGCTCGGCAGCGTTCGCGTATACCAGCACGGCATTCCCGATGCTGACGGGCACGCTCGTCACCGTATGCGGCTTCCTGCCGATTGCGCTCGCCAAATCGAGCACGGGCGAATACACGCGTTCGATCTTCGAAGTGTCGGCCATCGCGCTGATCGTTTCGTGGTTCGCGGCCGTCGTGCTGGTGCCGTTGCTGGGTTATCACCTGCTGCCGGAACGCAAGCCTCAACCCGGCGGTGCACACCATGATCCGCATGAAATCGGCAACACCGGCTTCTACCGGCACCTGTCGGGATGGGTTGCGTGGTGCGTCGAGCGTCGATGGGTCGTGCTCGGCGTCACCGTCGTGCTTTTCGCGATTTCCATGCTGGCCTTCACGCGCGTGCCGCAGCAGTTCTTCCCGAACTCGGAACGGCCGGAACTGCTGGTCGATCTGCGGTTGCCGGAAGGCGCCTCGTTCGAAGCGACGCTGCGTGAAGCGAAGCGCCTTGAAAAGGTGCTCGACGGCAAAGCCGGGATCGACCACTTCGTCGACTTCGTCGGCACCGGCGCGCCGCGTTTTTACCTGACGCTCGACCAGCAGCTTCAACAGCCGAATTTCGCGCAGTTCGTGATTGCGGCTAAAAGCGTTGAGAAGCGCGAGGAACTGATGCGTTGGCTCGACGGCATGCTCGAGAAGGACTTCTCCGGCATGCGCACGCGTGTCTCCCGGCTCGAGAATGGTCCGCCTGTCGGGTTCCCGATCCAGTTCCGCGTGAGCGGCGACGATATCGCGACCGTGCGATCGCTTGCTCAAGAAGTGTCGGACAAGGTCCGCGCCGATCCCCGCACGCGCAACGTCCAGTTCAACTGGGACGAGCCGGCGGAGCGCTCGATCTCGTTCGAGATCGATCAAAACAGGGCGCGCCAGCTTGGTGTCACCTCGGAGGACGTGTCGAACTTCCTCGCGATGACGCTATCGGGCTACACGGTGACGCAGTACCGCGAGCGCGACAAGCTGATCAACGTCGATCTGCGTGCGCCAAAGAGCGAACGTGTCAATCCGGCGCAGCTTATGAGCCTCGCGATTCCGACGCCCCACGGCCCGGTGCCGCTCGGTTCGCTCGGACACGTGCGCGATACGCAAGAGTACGGCGTCATCTGGCAACGCGACCGTCAGCCGACCATCACGGTGCAGGCGGACGTGCGCGGCGACGCGCAGGGGATGGACGTGACCCACGACATCGAACGTGCGCTCGCGGCGGAAACCGCCAAGCTGCCGGTCGGCTATCGCATTCAGGTGGGCGGCGCGGTCGAAGAAAGCGTGAAGGGCCAGACGTCGATCAATGCCGAAATGCCGTTGATGATCATCGCCGTGCTGCTGTTGCTGATGATCCAGCTCAAGAACTTCGCGCGGACCTTCATCGTCGTGCTGACGGCGCCGCTCGGCCTGATTGGCGTCGTGGCCGCGCTGCTGCTGTTCGGCAAGCCTTTCGGCTTCGTCGCGCTGCTGGGCGTGATTGCGATGTTCGGCATCATCATGCGCAACTCCGTGATTCTGGTCGACCAGATCGATCAGGATATCGCGGCAGGGCATGCGCGCTTCGACGCGATTATCGGCGCAACCATAAGGCGTTTCAGGCCGATCATGCTGACGGCGGCCGCCGCCGTCCTCGCGCTGATTCCGCTGCTGCGCTCGGGCTTCTTCGGTCCGATGGCGACCGCACTGATGGGCGGTATCACGATCGCCACAGTACTGACCGTGTTCTTCCTGCCCGCGCTGTACGCGGCGTGCTTCAGGGTCCGGCACGACGAGCGCGGAATGCAACCGGTCGTGGACGAGCATACGGAGATTTGAGCATGAGCCTCGTGTATAGAACATCCGTTCTTGCCGTGACAGCGGCACTCGCATTGACGGCCTGCTCGTTCGGTCCCAGCGGCGCGCCCCCGGCGATGCCTTCGCCTGCGCACTACGGTGCCGAGGCACAGCCGGCGAAGACCGTCGCAGCGGGCGGCGTGGCGCAGCAGTTCGATATCGGCGCAGTGGGCGTTCCGCAATGGTGGCAGCTTTACCGGTCGGACGCGCTGAATGCACTGGTCGAGGAAGGCTTGCGCAACAGCCCCACGCTCGGGGCTGCGCAGCGGACGCTCGCAGCCGCGCAGCAGGAACTGCGCGCCCAGGTCGGCGCATCGACGCTGCCTTCAATCGATGCTGCCGCACAAGTCGATCGCGGGCGTACACCGCTTGTGCCCGGCATTGGCCCCAGCGAGGTTCGCTATAACTTTTTTGCCGGACAGGTTCTCGCGTCCTACACCTTTGACCTGTTCGGTGCGACGCGTTCGGCGAACGCGGCCAGCGCCGCTCGCGTAGACGTGCAGGCGTATCAACTGGAGGCGGCGCGGCGCGCGCTCGCGGCAAACATCGTCGGTACGACGATCAGCGTGGCGGCACTCGATCGCCAGATCGCGCTCACCGAACGGCTCGTCGCCGTGGCCAGGACGGTCGCGAACGAGGACCAGCATCGGTACGCACTCGGGTCAGTTTCCCGTGCGCAGGCGCTCGCATCGACGCAGGATGCGGCTTCGGCTGCGGCGAGTCTTCCTGCATTACGCCAGCAGCGCGCCACAGCCATCCATGCGCTCGCGGTGCTGATGGGCCGCACGCCGGACAACGCCCCGGCCGTTCCCGATCTCGACAGCCTGGTGTTGCCCGAACACGTGCCTGTCGAGGTGCCGTCGGTCCTGCTGCGTTCGCGCCCCGACGTTCAGGCAGCCGACGCCGCCCTGAAGGCCGCCGCCGCCGATGTCGGCGCTGCGACCGCGCAGCTCTTTCCGAGCCTGTCACTGACGGGCTCGATGGGCCGCGGCGGCTTTAGCTGGCCGGCGGTGCTCTCAGGAGCGGGCGGACTCTGGGCCATTGGTGCGAGCCTGACGCAACCGATTTTCCATGGCGGCGCGCTGCTCGCACACCGCAAGGCGTCGATCGATGCTTACGATGCGGCCGTGCTGAACTACAAGTCCACCGTTCTGTCGGCGTTCCAGAATGTCGCGGATTCGCTTGCCGCGCTGGATAACGACGCACAGACACTCGCATCGACTGAAGCAGCGGCACAGGCAGCGCAGGCGGGGTTCGACGATACCGCGTCGCGCCGCCGCATGGGTTCGCTGCCGTCAACGGCAGAGTATGCCAGCGAGCAGCGGTTTCTAAGTGCACAGCTCAACTCGATTCGCGCAGCAAGCCAGCGTATGAGCGATACTGCGGCGCTGTTCCAGTCGATGGGCGAACTGCCGGCCGGGCAGCCGGTAGCCGCGTCAAGAGAATGATCGTCCCTCGATGAGTTCGGGATTAGCGGCGCTTGACCGGCTCGCCATCCATCGAGAGTAGCTGTGGTGCCAGGCGCTAGTTAGGCACCCACAACATAAATGAGCCGGCATTTCAGCCGCGTCGAATGACACGAGAAAATTCATCCTGGTCGGTCCGTATGGAGCTTCAGAAACTGATTGCCTGCCAGGAATGCGATCTGCTATTTCGCAAACCTTCGCGTCTGAAAGGGCAGGTTGCCAGCTGTTCGCGCTGCGGTGCGAGCCTGAAAGGGATGCATGGCACCGGGCTGCCGCTTGACTGGATCTGCGCTGTGACCCTTGCAGGGTTGATTACTTTTTGTATAGCGCAGGCTTTCCCTGTCATAGAACTCAAAGCTAAGGGTACGGCGTCCGAGGCCACGCTGTTCGGCGCGGTGCGGTCGCTTTGGACACCGAAAGTACCAACGGGGCCTACGCGGGATTCGAGGGGACTCCGCGGCGCCTGTGGGCCAAGGAACTCGGCATTGAGTTCGTTCATATCGACCCGCACTGCAACCCCGCCGCGCAGTTGCTGGGTGGGCGCTGGATTCCGGTCCGACCGCAAACCGATGCTGCTCTCGCCACCGCCATCATGTATGTGTGGGCCGTGGAGGGCCTGTACGACGAGGATTACATCGCCATCCGCACGACCGGGTTCGACGAGTGGAGGGCCTATCTTCTGGGCGAAACCGACGGCGTTCCCAAGACGCCCGAGTGGCAGGAGGGCGAAACCGGCGTGCCCGCCAAGGACGTCCGTGCGCTTGCGTGCCGATGGGGAAACAGGAAGGTCCATCTCGCGGTCGGGATGACCGGCGCGGGATTCGGCGTCGCGGGCCGCGGCGCGACCGGAGCGCAATGGGCGCGCTGCATGTCAGGGATGGCACATAACCTCAGACGCTCGTGCGAGGCCAATCACGGCGGCGTACGCATGCGAACACCGGCCATTCGTCAGACATGGTCGGAGCCGAGCCGCTGCAGCCGACTCCTACCCCAACTGCATCGTTCGCTCATAACACGCACACGCGGACGGCGGAAATCTGCGAGACTACAGGCTGGCTCGTGTTTTGCATGTCGACCCCCCGCGGTTCGAGCAAGTTCACCATGGCAATCCGTCTTCTAAAAGTACTCGTCATACTGCTGGTCTCGGGCGCAGGCTTCTGCCCAGTCGCGGCGCACGCGTACGCGCTTGATGGGCAATTCGACTGCAGGGCGAGTCCACACGCGTTTATCGGGCAACTGATCAACAACCAGTACATCGACCCGAATCCGATGCACGTTGAGGCGAATTCGGTCAACGCGTTTCGGCCAACGCAAGGCAGCGACATAACGGCCTTCGGCTTTCGTGTCTACGCCGTGCTTGGGTACGAGCAGGACGACGGGACGTTCAAGAAGGGCCGCGGCAATGCATTTGCGGGCCCCCTGTACGGCGCTGTGGTGTCCGCTCCCAGCGACGCGGTCGAATCGCGCGTGCGCGATGCTGGCAGCAACGCTACCGTGCGCATGGTGATTCCGTTGTTGCTGACCGCGGTGGTCTGCAGCCCGTCTTGACGCGCGGCGTCCGTACCCTCACGGTGGAAGGCTTCCTGCCTGCCACGCCTCTTCGGCGCCGAAGTCGGGCTGGAGCCTGCCAATGACCGCTTCTCCAGAGAGCCGAATGGGTAGTTCCGACCCATTGAACCCGGCACCCCATCTGCGGCAGCTACTGAACCCCTGAGCTGCCATTCGCCGATTTGCTTATCCATGTTTGTCGAGCGGTGTTGAGCGGTTTAACGGAAGACTTCTGGCGGTCTATTTGGCAGACGAATCGTTGGTGGACCACACCCGCACCATCGCGATGATCGAGGCGGACAACGGGCACAAGCATGAGCCGGTTCGCCAACATCCGCGTTGACCGTCCCCGCCTGCTCAACGATCGGAACTGGGACGACTATAATTTTTAGTTCAGGGGATCCGCACCATTGGCAACGAGGCGAAGCTTGGCGCACTTGCACCTGGACTTGCAAAGTCGCTCACCGATTCTGCGCTACGGCTTATCCGTCGTCTGCGTTGGGGGTGCACTTGGGCTGGCGCTCGTGTTCCGGTTTTTCGGGGTCCACGACATCTATGGGTCCCCTTTTAACTTCGCCATCGGCGTTGCTTGCTGGTACGGAGGGGTAGGACCTTCCGTGTTGGCAGTCGTGCTATCGGTGGCATCCTACGATTATTTTCTTTCTGAGCCGCTGTACACCATCGGTCTTCAAAGCAAAGATTTTCCGCGTTTTTTAGTTTTCACGGCATGGGCCTTGATCTTTGCCGGTTTCGTCGCTGCTCGACGGCGAATCGAAACTGAGCTTCGTCACACCAGCGATCGCCTTCGAGTCGAATTGCAACAGAGTCAGCATAAAGAAAGCGAGATTCACAGGCTCAATCAGGAAGTGACCGCGCGGGCTGAGCAGCTTGAAACGAGTAACAAGGAACTGCAATCCTTCGCCTATTCCGTCTCGCACGATCTACGCGCGCCACTTCGCCATGTGATCGGATACTCCGAGCTACTACAAAAACAGGCGGCCTCTTCGCTCGATGATAAAAGTCGTCGCTACATACAAACGATTGTCGACGCGGCAAAAAGAATGAGTAACCTGATCGACGATTTGCTGGCCTTTTCCAGGGTCGGACAGGTGGAGACCACAAAGACGCCGGTGAGCCTCGATCAGCTCGTCAAGGAGGTCGTTGCGGAGATCGGGCAAGAAACGAGCGGGCGAGACATTGTATGGACAATCAACCCTCTTCCGGTCTGCTACGGGGATCGTCCCATGCTCCGACTGGTTATCGCCAACCTCGTCGCCAATGCGGTCAAATTCACACGCATGCGAACGCGGGCCGAAATCGAGATCGGTTGCGTGGACCCGAATAAAGACGTGGTAGAGGTGTTCGTGAAAGATAATGGTGCAGGCTTTGACATGCGGTATGCGCATAAGCTGTTCGGCATTTTTCAACGTCTGCATCTCCCGGAGCAGTTTGAAGGTACTGGCATCGGACTAGCTATCGTTCAACGCATCATCGTCCGCCACGGAGGCAAGGTCCGTGCAGAGGGGGGGGTGGATCAAGGCGCGACTTTCTATTTCTCACTGCCTAAAGCACACGGTGCAACGGCAAAGACTGCGAGGACACCATGGACCAACTAGGACGCATTCTGCTCGTCGAGGATGACCCGAGAGACGTCGAACTCACGCTGACCGCGCTGTCAGACTGTAAGTTGGCAAACGAGGTAGTGGTTACCCGAGACGGAAAGCAAGCCTTGGATTACCTCTATTGCAGGGAGGAATTTGTCGATCGCTCCAACGAGAACCCTTCAGTCATGTTACTGGATCTGAAACTCCCCAAGGTCGATGGCTTGGAAGTCTTGGACACAGTGAAGTCGGACGAACGTTTGAAGCTCATTCCCGTCGTGATGCTCACATCGTCGCACGAAGAGAAAGATATGATACGAAGCTACAAACTCGGGGTAAACGCATATGTAGTAAAGCCGATCGACTTTCATGAATTTGTAAAGGCCATCAAGAAGCTGGGCGTCTTCTGGGCAGTCGTCAATGAGCCGCCGCCAGGCAGCATGAGGAAGGGGCAATAATGTCGGGGCTTCGCATTGTGTTGCTGGAAGATAACGCGAATGACGCCGAACTCATTCAAGAGCTCCTTCAAGCCGATCATCTCTGCTGCGAAATCGTTCGCGTGCAATCGCGTGTGGACTTCGAGGCTGCGTTGAGAACCGTTGGAATCGACCTGATTCTCGCGGATTACAAACTTCCGGCGTTCGACGGCCTCTCGGCATTGGAGTTCACTCTGCGCGAACGTCCCGAGGTGCCCTTTGTCCTGGTTTCCGGCACGCTTGGCGAAGAACTGGCGGTAGAGGCGCTGAAGAGTGGCGCTACCGATTTCGTTCTGAAGACGCGGCTGTCGAGGCTCGTGCCCGCAGTGCGGCGCGCGCTGCGCGAAGCAAGTGAGCGAGCCGAACGCAAAAGTGTCGAGCAGGCGCTACGCCGGAGCGAGATGTATCTGGCGGAAGCCCAACGACTAAGCCACACAGGGAGTTTTGGCTGGAACCTATCGAGCGGCGAGATCTATTGGTCAGATGAGACTTATCGAATATTCGAGCTCGACGCTGCCATCAAGCCCACCGTGCAGGCCATCATCGACCGGACGCATCCGGACGATCGTGTCCGTCTGCAGCGAATCATTGACCGCGCCGCAAGCGAAAGGATTGTATTTGCGGCCGAGCATCGTCTGCTGATGGCTGATGGTTCTATCAAGCACGTGCGAACTGTGGCGCATGGCGTGAGCGGCCGTGATCCGGATCGCTTCCGTTTCGTGGGCGCGGTAATGGATATCACCGAGCGCAAACGCACCGAACAAACACTGCTCGAACGCGAGTCGAAGATCCGGCGCCTCGTGGATGCCAACATCATCGGGATCATCGTCTGGAATTTCGATGGTGAGATTCTCGAGGCCAATGACGCATTTCTGCGCATGGTGGGATACGAGCGTGAAGATATAGGCTCAGGTCGCGTAGGCTGGAGGGATCTGACGCCGCAGGAATGGCTCCCGCGCAGCGAACGGGCCCTGGCGGAGGCCGGGCAGACGGGGCGCGCCCAGCCTTACGAGAAGGAGTACATCAGGAGGGACGGTAGCCGTGTGCCCGTTCTGGTCGGTTTGGCCACGTTTGACGCAAGCGGGACGGAAGGTGTGGCATTCGTCGTGGATCTGACCGAGCGCAAGCGTGCCGAAACCGAAGCCCACGAGAGCGATCGGCGTTACCAGGAGGTGCAAAGGGAGCTGGCGCACGCGAATCGTGTCGCAACCATGGGCCAACTCACGGCCTCGATCGCTCATGAAGTCAACCAGCCGATCGCCGCGACGGTCACCAACGCCCAGGCGGCGCTGCGATGGCTCGCCGGCCAGCCTCCTGAAGTCGAGAAGGCCCGGCAGGCGCTCGGCCGGATCGTCGACGACGGTAACCGAGCGGGGAACGTAATCGGCCGCATCCATGAACTGATCAGGAAGACGCCGCCACGGAAGGAACCGGTGGACATCAACGAGGCAATCCGCGAGGTGATTGAGCTCACCCGTGGCGAAGTGTGGAAGCACGGCGCCTCGGTGCAGACGCATCTCGCGGACCGGTTACCGCTAGTTGAAGGAGATCGGGTCCAGTTGCAACAAGTCCTCCTTAACTTGCTCATCAACGCGATGGAGGTTATGAGCGGTGTCAGCGATGGCGTGCGGGAATTGCGCATCAGCACGGCAAGAGCCGACTCGGGCTGTGTACTCGTGACGGTGCTCGATTCGGGGCCTGGCTTTGCCGCGGACAGTGCCGAGCGCCTTTTCGCTCCTTTCTACACCACCAAGTCGACCGGGTTGGGGATGGGGCTGCCGATCTGCCGTTCGATCGTCGAGGCACACGGCGGCCGATTGTGGGCAAGCGCGAACGTGCCGCGCGGCGCGATCTTTCAATTCACGGTGCCCGCCCATCCAGACGCTTCATCGTAACTGCGAGCAGCACGAGAACTTCCTCGCGCTGCTGTCCGTCCGTTGGCCAAGGCAGAGATGCTATGTGGGACTACCCAAGCCGGACCCGTGTAGGGCAACGCCAATTAAGTCCACCGAACCGGTACGTCAAGCGTCAGAGATCGGATCGAACGAGGAAGGCGAAACAGGATGAAGCAGCAGACGCTGGCGATGGCAGCCGATCAAGGAACGGGTTTCGAGACGCACCGCAAACGCACGCGGCGCGACGAGTTTCTCGACACCATGAACGCGATCGTGCCATGGGCGCAACTGTGCGCGGTGATCGAGCCGCATTATCCGAAGCGCGGCAATGGCCTCCCGCCTATTGGTCTTGAGCGCATGCTGCGGATCCACTTCGTGCAGCACTGGTTCAATCTGGCCGACTTCGCCTGTGAAGAGGCGCTGTACGGCAGCGCCAGCCGCCGCGTGCTGCCGGATGAGTCAGGTTCATGTCGACCGTGAAGAGACCCTCGCTAGCTGATGCCGCGAGGCCGTTGGTCCCGCGTCGGCTGCCATTCGCGCGATCGAGGAAGGGACCAAAACTGGCCTATTCTGTTGAATCGCCGCGCAGCGCCTTCGACCTGCCCGTAAAAACGGTCGACCACTCTGATCGGTCATCTCCGCGGCGTGCTTTCGGCGGTGCGCATGCACTAGCGCAAGTTCGTTTTGGCAAGCTCGATGATTTCATCGCCTCGCCCGCTGAGGATCGCGCGCAGCATGAACAGGCTAAACCCCTTCGCATGCGCGAGCTCGACCTTGGGCGGCATCGCAAGTTCGTACTTCGATGTCACCACATCGACGAGCGCCGGCCCCGAATGTGAAAAAGCGGCTTTCAGCGCGTCCGGAAGACTTTCCGACTCCTCAACCCTGATACTGAAAATCTCGGCGCCTTTCGCAATCGCCGCAAAATCGGTCTTGCTCAGATCCACGTTGGTATCCACGAATCCGGCAGCCTTCAACTCCATCGAAACGAAGCCAAGCAGACTGTTGTTGAACACGACAACCTTGATCGGCAGATCCAATTGTCGCGCCGATAGAAGATCGCCGAGTAGCATCGACAATCCGCCGTCGCCGGAAAGCGAGACGACCTGGCGCCCGGGATTCGCGCCCTGCGCGCCGAGCGCCTGCGGCATGGCATTCGCCATCGATCCGTGATTGAACGAGCCATGCAACTGCCGCTTGCCGTTCATCGTCAGATAGCGGGCCGCCCAGAGTGTCGGCGTGCCGACATCCGCGGTAAAAATGGCATCTTCGTCGGCCGCTTCGTCGATGAGCCTGGTCAGGTATTGCGGATGAATTGGCCTGCCTGGAGCGGACGCGACAGCGAGGTCGTCCAGCCCTTTTCTTGCCGAAGCGTAGTGCTTGCGCGCGTTGTCGAGAAACCCACGATCGGTCTTTCTGGGCAAACGCGGCAGTACTGCCTTGATCGTATCCTTGACCGTTCCCACCAGTCCAAGTGCAAGCGGCGCACGATGGCCGAGTTGCGAGCCCTTCCAATCGATCTGGACAACCTTTGCGTTGCTCGGATAAAACGGGCGATACGGAAAATCCGTGCCCAACATGAGCAGCGTGTCGCATGATTGCATCGCGTGATAGCCCGAGCTGAAACCAATCAGGCCCGTCATGCCCACGTCGAAAGGATTGTCCCATTCGACAAACTGCTTGCCGCGCAAAGCGTGAACCACGGGCGCAGCCAGCGTGTCCGCCAATGCTACGACTTCGTCATGGGCGCCTTGCGTGCCGCTGCCGCAGAGCAACGTCACAGCCGCGGACGTGTTGAGAAGATCCGCCAGTCGGTCGAGGTCGTTATCTGCCGGAACGATGGACGGCGGAGCCGATTCGGTCCAACTCGCGGTTTCCACGGGCCCATCGCTCAACGCTACGTCGCCCGGTAACACGATGACGGCGACTCCGCGCTGCTCGACGGCAGTGTGCATTGCGCGCGCGAGGACGCGAGGAAACTGCTGCGCGTTCGACACCAACTCGGCGAAATAGCTGCATTCCCTGAACAACTCCTGAGGATGTGTCTCCTGAAAGTAGCCGAGGCCGATTTCCGTCGACGGAATATGCGCTGCAATCGCGAGCACGGGCTGGTGATTGCGATGACAGTCGAACAGTCCATTAATCAGGTGAAGATTGCCCGGACCGCAGCTGCCCGCGCACACGGCGAGCCGCCCTGTCGATGCAGCATCGGCACCGGCCGCAAAAGCGGCACTCTCCTCATGACGTGTGTGCATCCAGCGGATCGAGCCGAGTCGGCTCAGGCTAAACGCCAGTCCATTCAGACTGTCGCCCGTCACGCCCCAGATGCGCTCGACCCCTGCGGCCTCGAGCGTTTTTGCCAGATATTCAGCGATCGTCTGCTTTGCCATGGTCAACTCCTCACTGAAAAAGGAATGCCGGCACCCGCCAAGCCGGGCTGTGGCCAGCCGTAACGTGCAAGAAGGCGGTTAGCGGCGCGTCGGAATGCAGTTCCATCGGGTCGTGCGACTCGCCGCTCAACTGATTTAGTGCATATCAGGCATGTCGGCACTTCGAAAGGAGGCGGGCGAAAATCATGCGGGCTGCGGTTGGATTGGCCCGCGCGCTTGACGCCGACAACGACCAGGAAGCGGTGCAGATCTGCTTGCCCTGCACGACTCACCCGCCACGCAGCGCGCCCTGGGAGCCATTGGCTTCATGCGGTGGCGAAATGGAGCGTGGCTGCGGCTTTATCCGGCGGTAGACATCCTTGCGGCGAATGGGCTTTGCTTGTTCATGCTCGCTCGGCGTCGCCGGGTGCAAGTCCCTGGGAAAATGAGTTCGATCGAGTGCATGTTCGTGCGCCGCATACTGAGGTGCGCGAACATGCACATTGGCTTCGACGCTAGTAGCGCGCCACTTCGATTATCGCCTCCGCAAACGCCTGCGGTGCTTCTTGCGGCAAATTGTGACCGATCCCGCTTCCGATCGTACGTTGCGTGTATCTGCCGACGAATTTCTTCGCATACGACGCGGGATCCGGATGAGGGGCGCCGTTCGCGTCGCCTTCCAGCGCGATCGTCGGCACATTGATGACAGGCGCTGCCGCGAGACGCTTCTCCAGCGCCTCGTATTGGGGCTCCCCATTCGACA
The DNA here is from genome assembly GCF_014397655.1 of Paraburkholderia sp. UCT31. Classification (NCBI taxonomy): domain Bacteria; kingdom Pseudomonadati; phylum Pseudomonadota; class Betaproteobacteria; order Burkholderiales; family Burkholderiaceae; genus Paraburkholderia; species Paraburkholderia sp. UCT31. The sequence continues at coordinate 11,209 of NZ_VZQP01000016.1, read as the reverse complement.
GACCTAGACGCCAACGGTAATTGTCGATCACGACGGCAACGTGGTCCGGGTTGTCGAACGCGCTCGCCGAGCGCTCGAACGTTGCATTGTCGAAGCTCCATTTCGGCGACGCGAGTTGCCAGATCAGCTTCGCAAAGTCATTCCGGTTCGCTTCATAGCCCTTCCTGCCGCGCTCGGTGGCGAAGTAGAACTGATACCACCACGCGAGCTCCGCCTTCGGCGCCAACGGCCGGGTGCCGACGCCCTGGCTGCCGATCAGATACCCGCTCACCGACACCAGCGCCGTGCACCGTTGCGGCCACAGCGCCGCGACGATATTTGCCGTGCGCGCTCCCCAGTCGAAGCCGCCGAGAATCGCGTGCTGGATCTTTAACGCGTCCGTCAGCGCGATGACGTCGACAGCGAGCACCGACTGCTGAGCGTTGCGGATCGTCGCGGACGAACCGCTGGTGCGGAAGGATCGTCGAGGGCCGCTTATTCGCGTTCAATCAAATTCGCGCATCCATAGCGCATTTATATGGGCGGCCGCCGAGATCGCAAAGGACGTAGAAACTACGGTTTCAGGACACCACTCAAAGGAATCGCCGTGCCGTCAGTCGCGTTCGTCGTGTTCGACGGGTTTCACGCCATGTCGCTCGCCGCGCAGCCGGTGTTTTCGTTTGCCAATCAGAAATTCGGTGAATCGTTCTACGAAGTACTCACGCTGTCGGAACATGGTGCGCCGGTCAGACCGATCGGTGGTCCCACGGTGATGACCGAACCCTTCGAAGAGCGAACGTTCGACACGGTCCTTTTCACGGGCGGCGATCCGGGCGCGGCGCGGCCGTCCCATGAGCTGCTCGCCTACGCACGTCACAGCGCGGCGACGGCCCGGCGCGTCGCCGCTATTTGCACGGGCGCCTTCGTGCTGGCCGAAGCGGGCCTTCTCGACGGCAAGCGCGCCACCACGCACTGGGTCTATGCGTCCGCGCTGCGGAAGCAGTTTCCGCGCATCCGTGTGGAGGAAGACCGGATTTATGCGGTCGACGGTTCGATCTGGACGTCGGCGGGCATGACGGCGGGAATCGATCTCGCGTTGGCGCTGGTCGAGGCCGATCTGGGGGTGGACGTTGCGAGATCGGTCGCGCAAACGCTCGTCGTTTCTCATCGACGCGCCGGTGGTCAGTCCCAGCATTCGGCGTTGCTGGAACTCGATGCGAAATCGGATCGCATTCAGTCCGCGCTGACGTACGCGCGGAAGAATCTCGCGCAACCGCTGCTGGTGGAACAACTGGCCGAAGTGGCGCGGCTCAGCCCGCGTCAGTTCAGCCGCGCGTTCCGGGCGGAGACGGGGCAATCGCCCGCCAAGGCCGTCGAGAGACTGCGTCTCGAAGCCGCGCGACTCATGCTGGAAAGGAGCCGCCATACGGTTGAACAGATCGCCGAGCAGGCCGGATTTTCCGACCCGCGCCGCATGCGCGATGCGTTCGCTCGATCGTTTGGACAACCGCCACAGGCGATACGTCGCAATGCGCGCTGGGCCGCGCCGGGATGATGGGGGCGGCCCAGCGCAGGCTTCGATCGGTAGGTCTGGTCGGCAATGACCCGCGCGACCGTTTGCAGCGACTGCTCGAGCGTCGTCAAGCTGACCGAGCCGAGCGCGAGCCGGATCGCGTGCGGTACGTGCGCCGACGCGGCGAACGGATGCGCGGTCGAAACGGCGATCTTCTCGCGCCTCAGGGCCATGGCGATCGCGTCCGCGCGCACTTCCCGATCGCCGGCCGTTTGCGCGCGGCAACGTTGATGCTGAGCGTCGTCGCGATCGGATTCGGCATTCTCTTCGAGCATGTCAACGTGGCGTTTCTCGTCGGTCTGGTCGCCGCGGTCGCGGCCAGCGCGGATTTTCCGGTGCTGGTATGGTCTATTTTCTGGCGCGGCATGACGACTCGCGGTGCTGTCGTGGGCGGCGGCCTCGGACTCGTGTCCGCGGTGTTTCTGACGCTGTTTTCCAGGTCGGTATGGGTCGACGTGCTGCATCAGGCGCATGCGCTCGTGCCGCTCGACAACCCGGCGGTGATTTCAGTGCCGCTTGCGTTCGCGGGCATATGGATCTTCTCGATGCTGGATCGCGGCGCGGGCGCCCAGCGGGAGCGCGAAGCTTTCGCCATGCAGGAGTTCTATGGCCAGACGGGTCTCTTGCCCATGAAGGCGGTCGATCATTGATCGTGGATCGGTGCTCGTGAAATCGACAGGACGCGACGACTTCCTCATCGGCGGCGGAGTCGGCTGGCTCGCCGCGAATTTCGACTACCGAAACTCCACTTGCCTCCGACGGAGGCACATCCGTGCAGCACATCATTCAAAGGAATAGCGATGAATACCCGTGAAGTTGTCATTGCCCATGCCGTTCGCACGCCGATCGGCGCATTCGGCGGATCGTTGAAGGACGTCCCCGCAACTGCACTCGGCGCGCTCGCTGTGAGGGAAACGTTGCGGCGCGCCGCGCTCGATCCGAAAGCGCTGTCGTCCGTTGTAATGGGCAACGTCGTCCAGGCCGGCAACAGGATGAATCCGGCACGACAGGCCGCCATCGGCGGCGGCGTGCCCGTATCGGTACCCGCGCTCACCGTCAACCGTGTCTGCGGCTCGGGCGCGCAGGCGATCGTCTCGGCGGCTCAGGAAATCGCGCTTGGCTACGGTGAGGTGGCGGTTGCCGGCGGCATGGAAAGCATGGAGCGCGCGCCGTATCTGCTGGACACGGCACGGTGGGGCAGCCGCATGGGTAATGCGCAAATGCACGACAGCATGCTACGCGATGGTCTTGTAGATGCATTCTCGGGTGAGCACTCGGGCTGGCACACGGAAGATCTGGTGACGAAAGCCGACCTGACGCGGCGCGCCCAGGACGAGTGGGCGGCGCGTTCGCAGCAGCGGTTCGCGGCTGCGCAGGAACGCGGCGCATTCGATGCCGAACTCGTCGCCGTCGAAATAGAAGGGCGCAAGGGCAGCATCCAGTTCACGCGCGACGAGCAGCCGCGTCCGGAAACGACCGTGGAAACGCTGGCAAAGCTGCGTCCCGCGTTCCGTCCCGATGGCACGATCACGGCGGGCAATGCGCCCGGCCTGAACAGCGGTGCGGCGGCAATGGTCGTGGCCGAGCGCAGTTATGCCGACGCCAGGGGCATCGAACCGAGTGCGCGTCTTGCGGCTTTCGGCATCGCCGCCGTCGAGCCCGGCATGTTCGGTCTCGGTCCCGTGCCGGCCGTGCATATGGCGTTGGAGCGAGCGGGCTGGAAGCTCACCGATGTCGAACGCATCGAGATCAACGAGGCATTCGCCGCCGTGCCACTCGCGGTTGCCCAGCAGCTCGGACTCGCGCACGACATCGTCAATGTCGAAGGCGGCGCGATCGCGCACGGTCATCCGATCGGAGCAACGGGCGCGGTCCTGACCACGCGTCTGGTCCATTCGATGCGCCGCGACGGCCTGAAGCGCGGCATCGTCACGCTATGCATCGGCGGTGGTCAGGGTATCGCGCTCGCGCTGGAGATGCTGTAACGGCGGTCTGAGATTGCGCGGGAGTGGCGAGTTAGAGGGGGCAAAAGGGACATTCGGTTAGCGGACTGCGGTCCAGGAACACAACTGGCAAGACTGCAGGTGGCGCTGCACTCATGCAGCGCTCACAGCTCAACTTCCGTCAAGCTTGATCTCGAAGCCCCGTCTCACCGCGAGGCGCTCGAACAAGGCCTCGTACCATCGCTTCACGTTCGGGTAGTCGGCAAGATCGACTTTGTGCCGCTCGTGTCGCCACGCCCAGCCGAGGATCGCGAAGTCCGCGACAGAAAGCTCGCCGGCAACGTACACATGGTTTGCGAGCCTTTTGTCCAGCACCGAATAGAGCCGGCGCGTTTCATCGGAGAAGCGCTTCAGTCCATAGCGTTTGTCGACTTCTGAAGCGAGCGCGGCGAAGTGATGCACCTGCCCGGGCATCGGACCGAATCCACCCATCTGCCACATCAGCCATTCAATCGCCGGCACCCGGTCGCGCAGGCTTGCCGGGAGGAATTTGCCGGTCTTCTCTCCAAGATAGAGCAGGACCGCGCCAGACTCGAATACGCTGATGGGCCGCCCGTCCGGGCCCTGTGGATCGACGATGACGGGAATCCTGTTGTTCGGGCTGATGGCGGTTTTAAGGTCGAAGCGCAACGGCGTTCTGAATGTTACGCCAAGGTCTGTATGCAGTGCGCGACCCCACGCCCAACCCACGCCGGATTCGCGAACGCAGATACGGTGGATAGAGGTCTGCGTCGCGGTCCCACTCCATAATGGTTCGAGAGTAGGGTCCCCATGACGAAAAAAATCCAGAGATTTGGCAAAAAATCCCACAATTTTAGGAAACCGACGACTTCGTCGCCAGGCAGCGGCGCGACGTCATGGGCCGATTGCATTTCGTCAAGGAAAATCATACTTTGCCTGGACGGATTGGCTAAGATGTCGCAGGTTCGCGCGCGCTCCGGATGACGACAAAGCCTTGCCGCATTCCGATGCGCCGCGGCGTCGCGCCGGGAAAACAGAAAACGTTGTCACGCTCCCGCTCGGAGGCCATTCATGACTATTGGCGTATATGCCACGCTGGTCGCGACGTCGCTCGTGCTGCTGCTCGGCGAAAAGCTCGTGCAGTGGATCGGCGTGCTAAGGACCTATTCGATTCCGGCGCCGGTGGCAGGCGGGCTCATCGTCGCGATCTGCGTGCTGATCACGCGCCTCACCACCCACGTGCAGGTCAGGTTCGATTCGACGATGCAGGCGCCGCTGATGCTCGCGTTCTTCTCGACGATCGGTCTGAATGCGCAGCTATCAAGTTTGAAGGCGGGCGGCCCGGTGTTGATCCGCTTTCTCGCGCTGGTCTGCGGGCTGCTGATCCTGCAGAACGTGGTCGGCTTGCTGCTCGCGTTCGCCCTCGGCGTCGATCCGCTGCTTGGGATTCTCGGCGGCTCGGTCACGTTGTCGGGCGGCCACGGTACTGGCGCCGCGTGGAGCCAGATCTTTACCGAGCGTCACGGACTGGAGTCGGCGACCGAGATCGCGATCGGCTGCGCGACGTTTGGACTCGTGATGGGCGGCGTGCTCGGCGGTCCGGTCGCGCGGCTGCTGATGCGGCGGATCAGCGCCGACGAGTTGCTGCGCGTCAAACAGCTAGAGGACGAAACGCTGGTCTTCGAAGAACCGAAGGCGCAGCAGGCCACCACGCCCGCCGCGATCATCACGACGCTCGCGCTGATCTCGATCTGCCTCGCGGGCGGCGAAATGTTTGCCGACCGGATCGCGGACACCGCGTTCGAATTGCCGACGTTCGTCTGCACGCTGTTCATCGGCGTGATCCTGAACAACGTGCTCGCGCTCGCGCGTGTGCGGATCGACCAGCACGCGGTCGCGCTTGTCGGCAACGTCGCGCTCGCGCTCTTTCTCGCGATGGCGCTGATGCGGCTCGACCTATGGGGGCTTGCCGCGCTCGCGGTGCCGATCATCTCGATCCTCGCGGCACAGACGCTGCTGATGGCGCTCTACGTGGTATTCATCACGTTCCCCGCGATGGGCCGCAACTACGACGCGGTCGTGTTGTGCGCGGCGCAATGCGGCCTCGGACTTGGCGCCACGCCGACCGCGATCGCGAACATGCAGGCGATCACGAACCGCTTCGGCCATTCTCATCTCGCGTTCCTGATCGTGCCCTTGACGGGCGCGTTTTTCATGGACATCGTCAACGCGATCGTCATCAAACTGTTTCTCGCGCTGCCGTTTTTCCATTGAGCAGCGGTGGCATTGGCACATCAACCCAAGCGGGCAAATACCATGAGCGATCCACGACACATCGCACCCGACAGTACCGCCGCGCGCGTCGCGTTATGGCGTGCGCTGCACGTGCAGGCCGACGCGCCGCCGCACGTGCTCGAAGACGAAGTCGGCTTGCAGTTGCTGGCACCCGCCGAAGACTGGCGCAGCCGTGGCGATATGGATCCGCGGTTCACGCGGCCGTTTCGCGCGTCGATTGTCGCGCGCGCACGCTTTATCGAGGATCTGGTCGTCGAGCAGACCGGGCGCGGTGTGGATCAATACGTGATTCTGGGCGCCGGTCTCGACAGCTTCGCGCAACGCCGGCCCGACATTGCGTCGCGGCTCACCGTGTTCGAGGTCGACCCGCCGGGACCGCAAACGTGGAAGCGTCAGCGGCTCGGCGAGCTTGGTTTCGGCCTGCCGGACTGGCTGCGTTTCGTGCCGGTCGACTTCGAAGCGGGCGATAGCTGGCGGCAGCGTCTCGTCGCCGAAGGCTTCGACGAAAGCAGGCCGGCCGTCGTCGTGTCGACCGGCGTCAGCATGTATCTGACGAAAGAGGCGAATGCGGCGACGCTGCGCGAAGTGGCCGGGCTGGCGCGCGGCTCGACGTTCGCGATGACGTTCCTGTTGCCGCTGGAGATGGCGGACCCGGACGTGCGCCCCGGACTCGAAATGGCAGAGAAGGGCGCGCGTGCGAGCGGTACACCGTTCATCAGCTTCTTCATGCCGCAGCAGATGATCGCCATGGGGCGCGAAGCGGGCTTTGACGACGCGCGGCACGTGTCCGCGGCCGATCTGACGCAGCGCTACTTCGCGGCTCGGACGGATGGGCTGCGACCGCCGGGCAATGCGGAGGAATTGCTGGTGGCGAACACCTATGGGCGATGACGCCAACCGAAGTTACCAACCCAGCATGTGAGTCGTGAATACGCAATCGCTTTCCCCGCACCGCTATAATCGCGCTCGACCATGGCCTCCGAAGTCTACTCATGAAAAAGATCGCTGCTTTCGCACTCGTCGCATGCGCACTCGCCGCCTGCTCGTCCCCGGAAAAGCAGGCGCAGCGCGCCCAGCAGGAGATCCTTCATAGCGAGCCGAACCTTCGCGCCGCGCAACGCGACGCGGTGATCGACTGCACACCGGCGAATTGCGATGCCGCGTGGGCGGCGACGAAACGCTATATCGAGCAGCATTCCGACACGCACGTGATCCGCGCGGACGCGGTCGCGATCGATACCGACGTGCCCGACGATTCGGGCAAAGCCGCTTTCTCAGCGACCCGCGCGAACAAGAGCACGGGCGGCGCGACGCTGTCGCTGTTCGCGCAGTGCCGCGGCATGTATGGGCCCGACAACGCGAAGGGCGACGACTATGACGAGTGCGCCGAGAAGATCCTGAAGATTCAGAACGGCTACGTGCCATATCTGCGCTCGCACGCATCGGCGCAATAGGCGGCAAGCTACCGGAACCACCGGGCCCCGAACGCGGCACTCGCGGAGCGATTCGCTGAACCCTCGCCACGATGCGGCGGGAGGCGCTATGCTGATGCCTCTTCGCCTCGCGGAACCTTCTCATGCAAGCTCCTGGCGCAACCGTACCGATCTCGCTCGTCAACGGGTTCCTCGGCAGCGTCGGGACGCGGCCGGATATCGTCGACCGGCATCTGTCGGGCGCGAACATTCCGCGCGCGCTTCTGGACCAGCCTGGAGCGCGCGTCACCGAGGAACAGTTCTCCACGCTCTACCGCTCGCTCGCGATCGAACTCGACGATGAGATGCCCGGCGTTTTCTCGCGCCCGCTGCGCAGCGGCGCGCTCAAGTTTCTCTGCCTGAGCCTGCTGGATGCGCCGAATCTCGAATCCGCGATGCACCGGTTCGGCCAGTTCTTCCATCTCGTGCTGGACGACTTCCGCTTCGAGTCGCGCCGCGGCGACCTCGTCACGAGCCTGGCGCTGCGTCCGGGAAGCACGGGAGCGCTACCCGGCATGCTGGGCCAGGAACTGATGCTGAAGCTCGCGCATGGGATCGCGTCCTGGCTGATCGGTCAACGGATTGCGTTGTTGCAGGTGCAGTTCGCCTTTCCCCGTCCCGCTCACGCGCTCGAGTATCTTTATCTGTTTCCCGGACCGGCGAAGTTCGACTGCAATCAGACCTCGATGCAGTTCAGCAGTAGCTATTTCGACCTGCCCGTGCGTCAGCGCAAGGCGAACCTGCGCAGGTTTCTCGCTCGCGCGCCGGAAGACTGGATCTTCGTTTCGTTCAACGAGCAGCTGTTCAGTCATCGCGTGCGGGAACATCTCGCGTCCCGGTTGCCCGACGTCCCGTCCATCGAAGAGGCGGCGGAAGCCCTGCACTGCTCGGTCAGAACGCTGTGCCGTCACCTTGCCGCCGAGGGCACGGCGTTCCAGGTGCTCAAGGACGAATTGCGCCGCGACATCGCGATCCAGCGCCTGACGGGCACGCACGAGCCCATCGCCATCATCGCGGGCGACGTCGGCTTCGGCGACCCCACCGCATTCCACAGAGCGTTCCGTCACTGGACCGGCAGCACCCCGGCGGCCTATCGCCGGGGTGGCTGATCGCGTCATATCGATGCGTCGGCAACACCCGCCGACGCAGTTCCCACGGGGCGCTTACTCCCTCCGACGTGGCCAGAGATGTCAATAGATCGTCCGGTTTGGACAACCGGGCAGGGCCTGTCCGACGCTACGATTCAGCCATACGTTACCCCGGCCGCATCGGTGCCAGACGGGTGACTTTCCCTACGGACTATCTGATCGGAAGAATGGTAATGAGCTACGTCGCGCCTCTCAAAGAGATGTTGTTTGCACTCACGGAACTGGCCGGAATCGACCAACTGGCGGGCTTGCCCGGCTGCGAGGACGCAACCGCCGACACCGCTCGCGCGGTGCTCGAAGAGGCCGCGCGGCTGCACGAAGGCGTGCTCGCGCCGCTGAACGTCGACGGCGACCGCAGCCCGAGCACCTGGAAGGACGGCGTGGTGACCGCCACGGCCGGTTTCAAGGACGCGTTTCGCCAGTTCAGCGAAGGCGGCTGGCAGGGTTTGCAACATCCGACTGAATACGGCGGTCAGGATCTGCCCAAGCTGCTGTCGACGCCCTGCATCGAAATGCTCAACGCCGCCAACCTGTCGCTGGGGCTGTGCCCGCTCCTGACCGACGGCGCGATCGAAGCGCTGCTGACGGCAGGTAGCGAGGAGCTGAAGCAGCGCTACGTGCCTAAGATGATCGCAGGTGTTTGGACCGGCACGATGAATCTGACCGAGCCGCAAGCCGGCTCCGACCTCTCGCTCGTGCGCAGCCGCGCCGAGCCGCAGGGCGACGGCTCGTACCGGATCTTCGGCACGAAGATTTTCATCACCTGGGGCGAGCACGACATGACGGAAAACATCGTGCATCTGGTGCTCGCACGCACGCCGGGCGCGCCTGAAGGCGTGAGAGGCATTTCGCTGTTCGTCGTGCCGAAGGTCCTCGTCAACGAAGACGGCTCGCTCGGCGAGCGCAACGACGTTCACTGCGTATCGATCGAACACAAGCTCGGCATCAAGGCGAGCCCGACCGCCGTGCTGCAGTTCGGCGATCACGGCGGCGCGATCGGGCAGCTCGTCGGCGAGGAGAACCGCGGTCTGGAGTACATGTTCATCATGATGAACGCCGCGCGCTTCGCCGTGGGGGTACAGGGCGTGGCGATCTCGGATCGCGCGTACCAGCAGGCCGTCGCGTATGCGAAGGAGCGCGTGCAGAGCCGTCCCGTGGATGGCTCCGCGAAGCAGTCGGTCGCCATCATCCAGCATCCCGACGTGCGGCGCATGCTCTCGACGATGCGCGCGCTGACCGAAGGCGCACGCGCTCTGGCCTATGTGTCGGCGTCGCATTGCGATCTCGCGCATCGTCATCCGGACGGCGCGACGCGCGCGAATCATCAGGCGATCTACGAATACCTGGTGCCGATCGTGAAGGGCTGGAGCACGGAGATGTCGCTGGAGGTGACGAGTCTCGGCGTGCAGGTGCACGGCGGCATGGGCTTCATCGAGGAAACCGGCGCCGCGCAGTACTACCGCGATGCGCGCATTCTGCCGATCTACGAAGGCACGACGGCGATCCAGGCCAACGACCTCGTCGGCCGCAAGACCATGCGCGACAACGGCGAGGTGGCCGGGATGCTGCTCGCGCAGATCGACGCGACCCTGGCCGCGGTGCAAGCGCACCCCTCGTATGGTTCGAGCGCGGCTTTTCAGGCGATGCATCGTCATCTGTCCGCCGGCCGCGAGGCGTTGTACAGCGCGGTGCGCTACGTGGTCGAGAACGTCAAAAGCGATCCGAATGCGGTGTTCGCCGGCAGTGTGTCCTATCTGATGCTCGCGGGTATCGTGCTCGCGGGTTGGCAAGTCGCACGGTCGCTCGTGCTGGCGGCCGACAAGCGCGACGAAGATCCGTCCTTCCATGACGCGAAGATCGCGACCGCGCATAGCTACGCGACGCAGGTGCTGCCTCGTGCAATCGCGCTCGAAGCGGCGGTTCGCGGTGCTCGCGATGGCGAAGGCGCGCTGGCGCTGCGCGAAGACCAGTTCTGATCGATCGACGGACGTAATGTGTCATTCAAAGCGGTAGGGCCCGGCCCTATCGGTGTGGGAAGGAGAGTGTCGTGAGAGTTCTTGTAGCAGTCAAGCGAGTGGTCGACTACAACGTGAAGGTCCGCGTGAAATCGGACGGTACGGGCGTCGATATCGCGAACGTGAAAATGTCGATGAACCCGTTCGACGAAATCGCGGTTGAAGAAGCGGTGCGTCTGAAGGAAGCGGGCGTCGCGACCGAAGTGATCGCCGTGTCGGCCGGTGTTGCGCAGGCGCAGGAAACGCTGCGCACCGCGCTCGCGATCGGCGCGGATCGCGCGATCCTGATCGAATCTGGTGAAGACCTGCAGCCGCTCGCCGTCGCGAAGCTGCTCAAGGCGCTCATCGACAAGGAGCAGCCGCAACTGGTGATCCTCGGCAAGCAGGCGATCGACGACGACTCCAACCAGACCGGCCAGATGCTCGCCGCGCTTGCCAATCTGCCGCAGGCGACGTTCGCGTCGAAGCTTGTCGTGGCGGACGGCAAGGCGACGGTGTCGCGTGAAGTGGACGGCGGCGCGGAAACGCTGTCGCTGACGCTGCCCGCCGTGGTCACGACCGATCTGCGCCTGAACGAGCCGCGCTACGTGACGCTGCCGAACATCATGAAGGCGAAGAAAAAGCCGCTGGAAACGGTCAAGCCCGAAGACCTCGGCGTCGATGTCACGCCGCGTCTGAAGACGCTGAAAGTCGCCGAGCCGCCCAGGCGCTCCGCCGGTGTGAAGGTGCCGGACGTGAAGACGCTGGTCGAGAAGCTGAAGAC
>NZ_VZQP01000015.1:0-153273 GCF_014397655.1 Paraburkholderia sp. UCT31 | reverse complement strand
CGGCGGGAGGGGGCGCGGGCTGCGGCGCGGAGCCGGAGGTAGCGGCGCCCGGAGCGCTACCGCTAGCGCTGGGCGTGCCCGGGGCACCGGCGTTGGCGCCGGTGCTGTTATTCGCGCCAGGATTGGCACCGCCGGCGCTGTTGTTGCCGCTGTTGCCGGCTGCAGCCGAAGTCGCGTTTTCCGCGGCGCTGGCGCCGCTGGTCGCGGACCTGGCCGCAGGCATCGGGGCCGGGTTGGGCGTCGCACCGCTGGTGGTCGCGGCGGCCGGCGCGCGCGCTTGCGCGCCGCTCACCGGGCTGGCGCCAGTCGCCGGCGTGCCGGCCGCATAGGCGCCCGCCGGCATCGCCAGCGCGACGCTCGCGCAACCGAGGACGCTTACGGCGCCGAGTGCGGCGCGGCGCGCGCGGGTCGGAATCGGTACCTTCACGACCGGTCCCTCCACGGCGCGATACGCACCAGCAGCAGCATGCCGGGCACCGCGAGCGCGGTGCAGAGGATGAAGTAGTCGAACCAGCCCATCCGCGCGACCACATAGCCGCTCGCCGCCGACGCGAGCGTGCGCGGCACCGACGCGAGGCTCGTGAACAGCGCGAACTGCGTCGCGGTGTAGCGCGGATCGGTGGTGCTCGCGATAAACGCGGTGAACGCGGCCATCGTGAGACCGGTGGCGAAGGTCTCGAAGCCGTACACGAGCGCGAGCGCGACCGAGCGTGGATCGAGCTGCACGCTCCAGTCGATGCCGACGAACGACAGCAGCTTCGTCGTCCCCTGGCTCAGTGCGACGGCAATGTTGTAAATCGCGGCAAGTCCGGGCGAATCCGGGCCGAGATGCGCGAGCCACGCGAAGCCGAGCGTCGACACCATCTGCAGCAAACCGAAGATCCACAAGCCGCGGCCGATGCCGATCTTCATCAGCCAGATCCCGCCGACGATGCCGCCCGCGAGACTCGCGCCGAACGCCGTGGTCTTGGCGATCACGCCGATCTGCGTGCGCGAAAAGCCGATGTCGAGGAAGAACGACGTGGACAGCGTGGTCGCCATCGTATCGCCGAGCTTGTACAGGAAGATGAAGCCGAGCACGAAAAGGGCAGCGCGCCAGCCGTCGCGCTGAATGAATTCCCTGAACGGCTCGACGATCGCCTCGCGCAGATTCTTCGGCGGCTCGCCGTGCACCTCGGGCTCGCGCACCACCAGCGTCATCAGAACGCCCGGCAGCATGAACGCGGCCGTCACGATGAAGACGGTGCTCCACGGCAGATGATCGGACAAAATCAGCGCGAGCGAACCGGGCACGAGCGCCGCGATCTTGTACGCGTTCACGTGCACCGCGTTGCCGAGGCCCTGCTGCGTGTCGCTGAGCAATTCACGCCGGTACGCGTCGATCACGATGTCGGAGCTCGCGCCGAAGAACGCGACCAGAGCGGTCAGCGCGGCGACGGTCCAGATCGATTCGCGTGGCGACACGAAACCGAGCGTCGCCATCGCGCCGGCCACGAGCAATTGCGTGACGAGCATCCAGCCGCGCCGTCTGCCGGGCCGCCAACCGGGCACGCGCGGTACGTAGCGGTCCATCAGCGGTGCCCAGACGAATTTCCAGGTGTACGGAAACTGGATCAGCGCGAAGAGGCCGATTTCCTTCAGATTGACGCCTTCCGAGCGCAGCCACGCCTGCACGAGGTAGACGAGCGTAAACAGCGGCAATCCCGACGTGAAGCCGAGAAAGACGCAAATCAGCATGCGCGTATTCAAAAACGCGCGCCAGCCGGGATGTTCTTCGTGAGCGGTAAGTGCGGGCGCCTCGTGCGGCGGGTTCGACATGTGGATAAGTGACGTTAGCTTTTCTTGACGCGATAGACCGCAAGACTACCACGCCAGTTCACGCCCCAACGCACCACCTGTCCGTCATGCAGCACGACGCGATCGAGAATCTCGATGCCGACCTCGGGCGCGAGCGCTTCGAAGTCCTTGATCGTCAACACACGCACGTTCGGCGTGTTGTGCCATTGATAAGGCAGCGACTTCGACACCGGCATACGCCCCTGCAACACCGACAGCCGATGCGCCCAATAGCCGAAATTCGGAAACGACACGATGCATTGCTTGCCGACGCGCACCGTCTCGCGCAGGATCGCCGCGGTCTGATGAATCGTCTGCAGCGTCTGCGACAGCACCGCGAAATCGAAGCTGCCGTCTTCGAACAGGCGCAGGCCGTCTTCGAGATTCTGCTGGATCACGTTGACGCCCTTCTGCGTCGCGGCGAGCACGCCGGCGTCGTTGATCTCGATGCCGTAGCCCTGCACGTCCAGTTCTTCGTTCAGCAGCGACAGCAGCGAGCCGTCCGCGCAGCCGAGATCGAGCACGGTCGCGCGCGGTTCGACCCAGCGGGCGATCGCGCGGAAGTCCGGGCGCAATGCCAGGTAATCAAGTGCTCGCTGGTTCATGCGTTAACCTCGTTTGCAATGCGTTCGTAGTAGGCGCGCAGCAGGTTGTGATAGCGCGCATCGTCGAGCAGGAAGGCGTCGTGGCCGTGCGGCGCGTCGATCTCCGCATAGGTGACCGTGCGCTTGTGGTCGAGCAGCGCTTTCACCAGTTCGCGCGAGCGTGCCGGCGCGAAACGCCAGTCGGTCGAGAAGCTCGCGATCAGATACTTCGCGGTGGTGCGCGCCAGCGCGGCGGTCAGATCCCCGTCGAAGGCCTTGGCCGGATCGAAGTAGTCGAGCGCGCGCGTGATCAGCAGGTAGGTGTTCGCGTCGAAGTAGTCGGCGAACTTGTCGCCCTGATAGCGCAGATACGATTCCACTTCGAACTCGACGTCGAAGCTGAAGTTGTAGTCATCGAGCGCGCCTTCCGCGCGACGCAGCGAGCGGCCGAATTTTTCGGCCATGTCGTCGTCCGACAAATACGTGATGTGGCCGATCATCCGCGCGACGCGCAGGCCGCGCTTCGGTTTCACGCCGTGCGCGTAGTAGTTGCCGCCGTGGAAGTCGGGGTCCGACAGGATCGCCGAGCGTGCGACCTCGTTGAACGCGATGTTCTGCGCGGACAGTTTCGGCGTCGATGCGACCACGATGCAATGCGCGACCCGCTCCGGATACATCATGCTCCACGCGAGCGCCTGCATGCCGCCGAGACTGCCGCCCATCACGGCGGCGAAGCGCGTGATGCCGAACGCGTCGGCGACGCGCGCCTGAGCGTTGACCCAGTCTTCGACGGTGACGACCGGAAAGGTCGCGCCATACGGCTTGCCGGTCGCGGGGTCGATGCTCATCGGCCCGGTCGAGCCGAAGCACGAGCCGAGGTTGTTCACGCCGATCACGAAAAACCTGTCGGTATCGAGCGGCTTGCCCGGGCCGACCATGTTGTCCCACCAGCCGATGTCCTTCGGATTGTCGGCGTACACGCCCGCCACGTGATGCGATGCGTTCAGCGCGTGGCACACGAGCACCGCATTGCTGCGCGCGGCATTGAGCGTGCCGTAGGTCTCGACCATCAGGTCGTAGCCTGCGAGCGAGCTGCCGTTGCGTAATGGCAGCGGCTCGGTGAAATGCATTTTTTGGGGAGCGACGATGCCGATGGATTCCATTCATTCCGCCATTGAGTCAACAGGGCGGCTAAACGGCGTCGGCGAAGCACGAAGAGAAGGACGATGTGCGCAGCTGACGACCTCTTTAGCCGCATTTATAGTGAACCGCGGGCCTGGGGCCAAGGGTTCGCGCGCCCGCAATCGAGTCAGCAAATCGGCGCGTGAAGGGGTGTGAAACCGGGTGCAACGTGTTTCGGGATGCCTTGGCGCGGTCCCTTATGCATCGGAAGGCCGCGGCAACATCAGGCGCAAAGTATAGCGGAAAATTCCGCGCGGCAGCGGCACGGGCGATGCCGCGCGAAGGGTGCGAGTCCTCGCGGACTACTGAAGAATCAGCAGCAGTTGCTCGTCCGCGTGTTCGGCGGGCGGCCGCGCGAAACCGCTGCGCACATAGCGATGCCAACGGCCGATCACGTAGCTCACCACCAGGCTCGCGCGAATGGCGGGATCGTAGTCGGCAGGCAACGCAGTGGATTGCGGTGCGGTCTGCGGGCCGGCGTTGCCTGTGACGTCGTTATCCGCACGGGCAAGCGCTTCGGTCTGCGCGAGCCGCAAGCACTGCTTCAGCGATGCCTCGACGCGCTCGAGCATCTGGTTCACGCGCTCGGTGAGTCGCTCGTGCTCGCCGATCAGCGCCTCGCAGGTCAGCACGCGCGTCATGCCGGGATTTTTCGCGGGAAAGTTGAGCAGCATCAGCGCGATCGCGCGCGCCTGCAGCACGCCGTTGTTTTCGTGATTGGTGATCTGGTTGATGAGGCCGAACAGCGTCTGCTCGATGAACTCGATCAGCCCTTCGAACATCTGCGCCTTGCTGGCGAAGTGGCGATACAGCGCGGCTTCCGACACACCGAGCCGGGCGGCGAGCGCGGCCGTGGTGACCTTCTCGCGCTTCGGCGCCTCGAGCATGCTGGCAAGCGTCTGCAGGATGTGCACGCGACGCTCGCCCGGCTTCGGACGCGGCGAGCGTGTGGCGGCCGGCGCCGCGGGGGAGGCTGCGGCTGAGGTTTCGTCAGGCTTGTCGATCGGCTGCATGGCTGTGGTCCCCCGGCTGATGTCGTTGGCGGCTTTCGTCCCTACTGTCCCGGCTTGCGTCCCTTCCATCGAACCGAGCGCGTGCCCGGTCGTAGCGATTTTAGCGAACGAATGCTGCGGTCGACATAATGCGGCCGGCCGGTGCCCGGCAGGCGCGTCGGTACACCGTCCGCGCGCGGCTTGCGCGCCAGGTGCCCGGTGATCCACACGGTGCGGATGCCGAGCCGTCGATAGTTTTTCAGGTGCGAACGCGTGTCCTCGACGAGGATCGCGTCTTTCAGCGACACGTGCGCGTCGCGCATCGCGCGGCGCAGCATCGCGTGATCGGGCTTCGCGCGCCATTGGCGGCGATCGCGCATGTGCTCGATCGCGATCACGCGCTCGAATAGCCGCTCGATGCGCAACTCGGCGAGCACCGCGCGCGCGTAGGTTTCGGGCGCGTTGGTCAGCACAATCTTGCGGCCCGGCAGCGCCGCGATCAGACGCGCGACGCCGCGCTCGTGACGGATCATCGAGCAGAGGTCGGGGAACGTGTGCACGACCTTCAGGAAGTCGTGCGCGTCGAGCGGATGGTGGCGCGTGAGACCGAGCAGTGCTGCGCCGTAGCGCAGCGTGTAGCCGGTGCGCAGACGGTTGGCTTCGTCGATGTCGACTTGCAGCGCGTCGATGATGTACCGGGTCATGCCGCGATTGATCGCCGGGAAAATGGCATGTGACGCGCGGTGCAGCGTGTTGTCGAGATCGAACAGCCAGACGGGCTTGCCGCCTGCGAGGTCAGGACGGCGGCGCCGCGAAGTGGGGGTGCGCATGGTGAATTTCTTCAGCCGCTGACGGGCGTTTCATGCTGCGGATGCGCAGAGATTGCTGCATCAACGCTCGGGGGCGCGCATGGACTGCCGGCCGCGAGGTGGGGCACAGGCGTCGCGCCGCTCGGACGCAACCCCTGTGCCGGGGATGCCGCAACGATCAATGCGAGCGGATCATCGTGCCGAACGGCTGTTCGGTCAGAATTTCGAGCAGCACCGAGTGCTCGATGCGGCCGTCGATGATGTGCACCGAGCGCACGCCGCTCTTCGCCGCATCGAGCGCGGACGAGATCTTCGGCAGCATGCCGCCGGAGATCGTGCCGTCTTCGAACAGACCGTCGATTTCGCGCGCCGACAGGTCGGTCAGCAGATTGCCTTCCTTGTCCATCACGCCGGGGATGTTGGTCATCATGACGAGCTTTTCGGCGTTCAGCACGACCGCCAGCTTGCCCGCGACGAGATCCGCGTTGATGTTGTACGACAGGCCGTCTTCGCCGAAGCCGATCGGCGAGATGACCGGAATGAACGCGTCGTCCTGCAACGCCTTCACGACCGCCGGGTTGATCGACTCGACTTCGCCGACCTGGCCGATGTCGACGTACTGGCCCGGAGTTTCGCGATCGGGCATCAGCATCTTGCGCGCGTGGATCAGGCCGCCATCCTTGCCGGTCAGGCCGACCGCGTGGCCGCCGAAGTGGTTGATCAGCATCACGATGTCCTGCTGCACCTCGCCCCCGAGCACCCATTCGACGACTTCCATCGTCTCTTCGTCGGTGACGCGCATGCCCTGGATGAACGTGCCCTGTTTGCCGATTTTCTTAAGCGCCTGGTCGATTTGCGGACCGCCGCCGTGCACGATGACCGGGTTGATGCCGACCAGCTTCAGCAGAATCACGTCGCGCGCGAAGCCCTGCTTCAGACGCTCTTCGGTCATGGCGTTGCCGCCGTATTTGATGACCACGGTCTTACCGTGATACTGACGGATGTAAGGCAGCGCCTCGGCCAGAATTTCGGCTTTCAGGGTGGGCGCAATCTGCGAGAGGTCGGGAAGCTCGGACATGGCGGCAGGCTCGGGCACGGAACAGTTGAAACAGCGCGAATTGTACAGGACTGGCGCGCTGCAACAGGGTTTTCGGCCGCGGCGCGAGCGACGGGCGGTGCAGGCTTGGCGTACCGCACCATGACGCGCCGCGGGGGTGGCGAACAGCAAGCGTAACGCACTTGCGTGACGGCTGTGCATTGGCCGAACGGACGACTGCACCTGAGCGTGTCAGTCATGGCATCATGGCTTGATCAATGTCCCCGGCCCTGAGCGCCGATCTGCGATGAAATCGTCTTCCCCCCGCTCCGAACGCAGCGCACGCTGTCCGCGCTGCGGCAATGCTTTCGACTGCGGCATGCAGACTGATCCGTCCAACTGCTGGTGCCGCGCGCTGCCGCCGCTACCGGTCGAGCGGTTAAAGCCAGGCGGCCGGTGTCTGTGCCCGGAGTGTCTGGCCGCGGAGATTGCACAGGCGACACACGAGGCGAGTGAGCATGAGCGGCCGTGATGGTCGGATTTGCCCCGGGGCCGATCAGAAACCGCCGGCGCGCGGCGATGCTGCGCCACCCGCGCCCGCAGATCGCGCACAATCGCTTCCAGCGCCGGCTCCCATTCGCCGAACCGCGGCTGCCGATCCGCGGCGATCGCGTCGGCGTGCCGGCTGGCCATCTGCAGCGTGTAGCCGGCGCGGAATTGTGCGACGGCGTTTTCCGGGTCGAGTGGGGCAATAATGGCGGGCGTCGCCGAGCGGGTGCAGTTTGGCCGCGGCGGCGAAGCAACGGGCTTTCATCTGCCGCGGCGCCACTGGCTCGGGCCGCGGCGGCGTAACGGGTAGACTAGGGTCATGCACCGTATAACCAACACCGGCCGCGTCAATCTCGGTCATCTATTCTGGCTGCGCAGCCTCGCGATCATCGGTCAGCTGCTGACGATCGCGTTCGTGCAGATCTTCCTCGGCGCCAATCTGCCGTTGCCCGCGATGCTGCTCGTGATCGGGCTCGAAGTGCTGTTCAACGCGCTCACGTGGTGGCGCGTGTTGCAGCAGCGTCCCGAGTCCAACCTCGAGCTGTTCGGGCAGATCTGGGTCGATCTCGGAGCGTTGTCGGCGCTGCTGTTCCTGTCCGGCGGCACCACCAACCCGTTCGTGTCGCTGTACCTGCCATCGCTTGCGATCGCGGCGGCCGTGCTGCCGTGGTATCTGATGGCCTGGCTCGCGGCGTTCGCGGTCGCCTGCTACGCGATGCTCAGTTTCGATTCCGTGCCGCTCAATCTCGAGAATCCCGCCAACCTGTTCGACTACTACCGCTCGGGCATGTGGGTCAACTTCATGGTCAGCGTGGGGCTGATTGCGTGGTTCGTCGCGCGCATGTCCCGAGCGCTGCGGCTACGTGACGCAGCACTTGGAGAAGCGCAGCAGCGCTTGCTCCACGACGAACGGGCGGTCGCGCTCGGCGTGCAGGCGGCCACCGTGGCCCACGAAATCGGCACCCCTCTGTCTACAATCGCGATGTTGTCCGAAGAATTGCGCGACGCGGCGCGGACCGACGCGGGACTCGCGCCCTACCGCGCCGATCTCGAGCTGCTCGAGCAGCAGATGATGTTGTGCACGTCGGCGCTCGCGCGGTTGCGCAGCCGCGCAACGACCACGACGAACCGCCAGCCGGTCGACGAATGGCTCGAATCATTTGCCGGGCAATGGCGCCTGCGCCATCCTCACGTGAAGTTCGAGCGGCTTGGCACACCGCCCGCCGATGTCAGTCTCAACGACACGGTGGCCGTCAGCCAGATACTGACGATCCTGCTCGACAACGCCGCGCGCGCGAGCCGCGATCACGTGACACTGTCCTGCGTGCTCGCGCCACGCGGCGACCAGATCGTGTTCGAAGTGTGCGACCACGGTCCGGGCATTCCGGCCGCGCTGCGCGGCTCGCTCGGCGCGATGCCGGTGGAGAGCACGCAGGGCGGTCACGGCGTCGGCCTGTATCTGGCGTTTTCGGCGGCGGCGCGTCTGAAGGGATCGATCGAGCTGACCGACGCCAACGGCGGACGGCCGCGCGGCACGCGTGCGGTGCTGCGACTACCGCTCGCCGCGCGCAAGATTTCCGGAGCGAGCCCACATGGCGCCGCGCCATCCAACACGGAGAAACAGGCATGAGCGAGAAGAATTTTCTGGTGATCGACGACGACGAAGTGTTCTCCGGCATCCTCGCGCGCGGCTTGACGCGGCGCGGCTACACAGTGACCGAAGCACACAACGCGGACGAGGCGATCCGGGTCGCGAATCAGCAGAAGTTCAGCGAGATCACCGTGGACCTGCATCTCGGCAACGACTCCGGCCTGACGCTCGTCGCGCCGTTACGCGATCTGCAGCCCGATGCGCGCATGCTCGTGCTGACCGGCTACGCGAGCATCGCCACCGCGGTGCAGGCGGTCAAGGACGGCGCCGACAACTATCTCGCAAAGCCCGCCAACGTCGAGACGATCCTGTCGGCGCTGCAAAGCGAGGCGAGCGCGTTGCAGGCCGAGGAGGCGATCGAGCATCCGCAGCCGCTGTCGGTGGCGCGGCTCGAATGGGAGCATATCCAGCGTGTGCTCGCAGAACACAACGGCAATATCTCGGCGACCGCGCGCGCGTTGAACATGCATCGGCGCACGTTGCAGCGCAAGTTGGCGAAGCGGCCGGTGAAGCAGTAGGCGGCGATCTTCTGGCGCGGCGTTGGCTGTTCGAGGCGCCGCCGCGGGAAGGGCGGCACAAAACAGAACGGGCTGCCTATGCGAAGGCAGCCCGTTTTTCATGCATCAGCGCTTCGCGCTGCCACCGCGCATGTCAAAGCACGTAGCGCGACAGATCCTCGTCTTCGGCGATTTCGTTCAACGCGCTATCGACATACGCCGCGTCGATCTGCACTGCATGGCCCGAATGATTGCCGGCCGAGAACGACACTTCTTCGAGCAGTTTTTCAATCACCGTATAAAGACGCCGCGCGCCGATGTTCTCGGTCTTCTCGTTGACCGAGTACGCGATCTCGGCGAGACGGCGGATGCCGTCGTCGGCGAATTCGAGGTGCACGTCTTCGGTCGCGAGCAGGGCCTGGTATTGCTTGACGAGGCTCGCGTCCGTCGACACGAGGATCGATTCGAAGTCGTTGACCGACAGCGAATCGAGCTCGACGCGAATCGGGAAGCGTCCCTGCAGCTCGGGAATCAGATCGCTCGGCTTCGCGAGATGAAACGCGCCGCTCGCGATGAACAGGATGTGATCGGTCTTCACCATGCCGTACTTGGTGTTGATCGTCGTGCCTTCGACGAGCGGCAGCAGATCGCGCTGCACACCCTGACGGGACACTTCACCGCCGCCCGCTTCGTTGCGCGACGCGATCTTGTCGATTTCGTCGAGGAACACGATGCCGTTCTGCTCGACGTTCTGCACCGCCTTGCTCTTCACCTCTTCGTCGTTCAGCATCTTGCCGGCTTCTTCGTCGGTGAGCACCTTCAGCGCTTCCTTGACCTTCATCTTGCGGCGCATCTTCTTGCCGCCGCCGATGTTGGCGAACATCGAGCGGATCTGCTCGGTCATGTCTTCCATGCCCGGCGGCCCCATGATGTCCATGCCGACCTGCGGCTGCTCGACGTCGAGCTCGATTTCCTTGTCGTCGAGCTGGCCTTCGCGCAGGCGCTTGCGGAACGTTTGACGCGTCGTGCTGCCTTCATCGGCGGTGTCGGTCGAGCTCGAGCTCGAACCGAAGCCGACCGGCCGTGCGGTTGGCAGCAGGATGTCGAGGATGCGGTCTTCGGCCAGATCGCCGGCCTTGGTTCGCACCTTGCGCATTTCGGTTTCGCGGGTCTGCTTGACCGAAATTTCGATCAGGTCGCGCACGATACTGTCGACGTCGCGGCCCACGTAGCCGACTTCGGTGAATTTGGTCGCTTCGATCTTGATGAACGGCGCGTCCGCGAGTTTCGCGAGACGCCGCGCGATTTCGGTCTTGCCGACGCCGGTCGGTCCGATCATCAGGATGTTCTTCGGCGTGATTTCCTGGCGCAGCGGTTCGTCGACCTGCTGACGGCGCCAGCGGTTGCGCAGCGCGACCGCCACGGCCTTCTTCGCGCGGCCTTGGCCGATGATGTGTTTGTCGAGTTCGGAGACGATCTCGGCGGGGGTCATGGTGCTCATCGATGGGTCCTTACTCGATCGTCTCAATGACGCGGTTATGGTTCGTGTAGATGCACATGTCGCCGGCGATTTCCAGCGACTTCTCCACGATGTCGCGCGGCGACAGCTCGGTGTTGTCGGCAAGCGCCTTCGCGGCCGCCTGCGCGTACGCACCGCCCGAGCCGATCGCACAGATGCCGCCTTCGGGATCGAGCACGTCGCCGTTGCCGGTGATGACGAGCGTGGTGGTCGCGTCCGCGGCGATCAGCATCGCCTCGAGACGACGCAGCATGCGGTCGGTGCGCCAGTCTTTCGCGAGCTCCACGGCCGCGCGGGTCAGATTGCCCTGATGTTTTTCCAGCTTCGCCTCGAAGCGGTCGAGCAGCGAGAAGGCATCCGCCGTGCCGCCGGCGAAGCCGACCAGCACCTTGCCGTTGTAGATGCGCCGGACCTTCTTCGCGCCGCCTTTCATGACGATGTTGCCGAGCGTGACCTGGCCGTCGCCGCCGAGCGCCACCTTGTTGCCGCGGCGCACGGAAACGATCGTCGTGCCGTGAAATTGCTCCATATGCGTTCCTCTTTGCAAAACGGGTAGGACGCGGCAGCGCTGTGCGCTACCGCATGAATCCAGTCAGCGGACGGCGCGCCGGCTGGCGCGCTCGTGAGCGCATGTCGGATCTATTTTAGGGCGCGCGCGGTCATATCAAGATCCGCCGGAAGGCCTACGACGAAAAACCGAAAATCCGCTCAGGGAGCCTGAGAAACGAGGCGGGAAGGGACGGCGGGGCGGGACGGATGGCGGAGCATGCGCGGATGTCGCGCAAAAAGAAAAGGCGCACGGTTCACCGTGCGCCTCTCGACGAAGCAGCGTTTTCAGGGCGCTAAGCCGAAGCCGCGCCGCAGATAATCAGTCGCCGAACAGCTTCTGGCGCAGTTCGCGGCGCTCCTGGGCTTCGAGCGACAGCGTAGCCGTGGGCCGCGCGAGCAGACGCGGAATGCCGATCGGCTCGCCGGTTTCCTCGCACCAGCCGTAGTCGCCCGCCTCGATTCGCGCGATCGATTGCTGCACCTTCTTCAGCAGCTTGCGTTCGCGGTCGCGCGTGCGCAGTTCGAGCGCATGCTCTTCCTCGATCGTGGCGCGATCGGCCGGGTCCGGCACGATGACCGTTTCGCGCAGGTTCTCGGTCGTCTGGCCGGCATTGCGGAGAATGTCCGCCTGCAACTGTTCGAGCCTGTTCTTGAAGAAGGCGAGCTGATCCGCATTCATGTAATCCTTGTCGCTCATCTTCAGGATTTCGGCTTCGGTCAAGAGTCGTTTCGTCGTCATCTGGCTTACTTCTTCAATGTGAGGCAAAACTCATAGGGCCCGCACTTTCGTATTGTCCGCAAACGCGTCGCGCGGACGCGCAGCGCAGGGTGGCCACGAACGTTGGACTGTCGTGACGCCGAAGCGCCTGGCGCCCACACACCGGGCGTTGCTAGCTACGCCGCTGCGGGGCCGAACTCCTCTGGAAACCGATTCACACATGCTCCTGAGGCATCGCTCGCCGACGAGCGCGTGCCCTTTCAGGCCGTGCCCGCCGGCGTTTTCGGCGTGTCTCCGGACAAGATTTTCCGGCGCCGTTCCAGGCCCGTCGCGGGATACGCGCGACCGGGCAATTCGTTGTCATTCTCCAGTGGGCACGTATTGTAACTGAATCACAATACGGCACCGCAACTGCTGAAAGCCGGCCTGCGGCGCTGCGATATCCCGAAAATATAACGCGCAGAAAGCCAAAAAGCGATGGTCGTGCACGCTTTAATACAGCAGGGTTTTCACGCGTTTTTCATATGGCCTGGATTCGAAAGGCCTCGGCGCCGCGGCGTCGCAGTTTCAGCAGAGGATTCACGCCCGCGCAGTCGGCGGCGGGCGTCTCACCGCACTAGAAGTAGCACGGCGCATGCCGCGCTGCGCGCGGCGTGTCGTGGGCTTGCCTCCGAGGCTTGCTTGCGCGACGGCGCTGCGCCCGCTCAGGCGAGGCAGGCGTCGAGACCGTCGGTGATCAGATCGCGCGGCAGTTCGATGCCGATGAACACCATCTTGTTGGTCTTCTTCTCGGCCGGTTGCCATTTCGCGGCGAGGTCGCTGCCCATCATTTGATGCACGCCCTGGAACACGACCTTGCGATCGACGCCCTTCATGTACAGCACGCCCTTGTAGCGCAGCAGGTGCTCGCCATAGATCTGCAGGATGCCGCCGAGGAAGTCTTCGAGCTTGTTCGGATCGAACGGACGATCGCTGCGGTACACGAACGACTTGATCTTGTCGTCGTGATGCGCATGGCGGTGATGTCCGTGATCATGGCCTTCGTGATCGCAATGGCCATGGTCGTGATCGCAATTGGCGTGATCGTCGTCATGGGCGCCGTGCGTGTGACCGTGCTCGTCGTGCGCGTGCGCGTGGCTATGCGCGTGTTCGTCTTCGCTCAGGAAGTCCGGATCGATTTCGAGCTTCGAGTTCAGGTTGAAGCCGCGCAGATCGAAAATTTCCTTGATGTCCGCCTCGCCGAAATTGACGACCTTGATTGCCGCCTTCGGGTTCATGTGCAGCAGACGGTGGCGCAGATCGCCCACGTGCCGCTCGTCGACGAGATCGGCCTTCGTGATGAACAGCCGGTCCGCGAAACCGACCTGGCGCTGCACCACTTCGTGCTCGTCGAGCTGATGGTTCGCGTGCTTCGCGTCGACCAGCGTGATGATCGCGTCGAGCAGGAATTCGCTCGCGATCTGGTCGTCCATGAAGAAGGTTTGCGCGACCGGGCCCGGATTCGCGAGGCCGGTGGTTTCGATCACGACGCGGTCGAAGTCCACTTCGCCCGCCTGCTTCTTCGCGGCCAGCTCGTTGAGCACGCGCGACAGGTCGCCGCGAATCGTGCAGCAGATGCAGCCGTTGCTCATCTGGATGATCTGCTCGCTCGTGTCCTGCACGAGGATCTCGTTGTCGATGTTCTCTTCGCCGAACTCGTTCTCGATGACGGCGATCTTCATGCCGTGCTTTTCGTTCAGGATGCGCTTGAGCAGGGTGGTTTTGCCGCTGCCGAGAAAGCCGGTCAGGATGGTGACTGGAATCATGTGGGTCGCCTGTAAGTCGTGAAACGGTGCGTGATCGGACGCTAGCGCGCAAGGCTAGCCAGATGCGTTAGGCGGGTCGCCGCAGCCAGATGGCGCGGACTTTGTCCAGCCGGTCATTGAAACATATTTGCCAGGCGGGCGCAGGGGCGGCCGCCCTGCGGCCGGCTGATGGCCGCCTGCGCGGAGGCGGGCCGCTGCTGCCGCCGCCACGCGCAATCATCGGGAAAATAAGGGCGATCAGGCGATTTGCAACAGCAGCCCCTTCAGATACTCGCCTTCGGGGAACGCAGTGAGCAGCGGATGATCGACGCCCGCGCCAAGGCGCTTCAGGATGCGTGCGTCGACGCGTGCGTCGGCGGCCGCGCCCGACACGATCTTCTGGAACAGCTCGGGATCGATCGCGCCCGAGCACGAGTACGTGAACAGCAAACCGCCCGGGCGCAGCAGCTTCAGGCCCGTCAGATTGATGTCCTTGTACGCGCGCGAGGCGCGGTCCACGTGCTCGCGCGATGGCGCGAATTTCGGCGGATCGAGCACGATCAGGTCGAAGCGTTCGCCTTCGTCGTAGAGGCGCCGCAATGTCTTGAACGCGTCGGCGTCGAGCCAGCTCGCGCGGTCGGCGTCGAAGCCGTTGGCCGCGACGTTCTGCTGCGCGAGCGCGAGCGCTTCACCCGACGAATCGACCGACACCACGCGCTTTGCGCCACCCCTGAGCGCCGCGAGCGAAAAGCCGCCGGTGTAGCAGAAGCAGTTCAGCACGTCGCGATCTTTCGCGAACTGCTGCACGAGCAGGCGGTTATCGCGCTGGTCGACATAGAAGCCGGTCTTGTGGCCGTTGCGCACGTCGACGTGATAGCGCACGCCGTTTTCGCTCGCGATCAGCTTCTCGGAAGGCGGCTCGCCCGCGAGCACGCCGGTGATCTGCTCGAGCCCTTCCTTCTGACGGATCGACACGTCCGAGCGCTCGTAGACGTTCGGGCAGCCGGTCGCGCCGACCAGCGCCGCGACGATCGCGTCCTTCCACGCTTCGACGCCGGCCGCCATGAACTGACAGACGATCTGGCTGCGCTGATCCGCGTCCTCGGCGACGTAGTAATCGACGATCAGGCCCGGCAGACCGTCCGCCTCGCCGAAGATCAGCCGCACGGCGCCGGTGTCGCGCACCATCGCCTGACGATGCGCGAACGCGCGCTGCACGCGGCGCTTGAAGAACGCGTGATCGATCGGCTCGGCTTCGTCGAAGCTCCAGACGCGCGCGCGGATCTGCGAGTGCGGGCTGTAGGCGGCGCGGGCGAGAAAGCGGCCATCGTGCGCGCGCACGAGCACGGTCGCACCGGGCGCGGGGCGGCCGTCGACGTGCTCGATCGCATTGGCATAAACCCACGGATGGCGGCGCAGCAGCGATTTTTCTTTCGACGGTTTGAGCGTAACGGTATTCATCAGGTGTAGGTAAAGTGCAAGCGAAGGCGGCGCGTCGTGGCGCGCGGCGTCAGTCGCGTGATCAGTTGCGTTTCTTTGCGCGAGGATGCGCGCTGTCGTAGACGTGGGCGAGGTGCTGGAAATCGAGGCCCGTATAAACCTGCGTCGCGGTGATGCTCGCGTGGCCGAGCAGCTCCTGCACGGCGCGCAGGTCGCCGCTCGACTGCAGCACGTGCGTCGCGAACGAATGGCGCAGCACGTGCGGATGCACGTTGGCCGGAATGCCGGCGGCGAGCGCCGCGCGCTTCACGCGCTCGCGCACGACGTTCGGCGACAGCCGGTTGCCGCGCGCCGACAGGAACAGCGGATGCGGATCGTGGCGGACCATCGGTTCGCGCACCGCGAGCCATGCGTTCAGCGCCGCGACCGCCTTGCTGCCCACCGGCACGACGCGGCGCCGGTTGCCTTTGCCGAGCACTTCGACTTCGCCGGAATCGAGTTTCAGCCAGCCGGCCGAGCGATAGCCGTCGACGTCGGCGAAACGCACGTCGAGGCCGACCAGTTCGGCGAGGCGCAAGCCCGACGAGTAGAACAGCTCGAGCATCGCGTGATCGCGCAGGCCTTCGGGCGAGTCGGCGGGCGGGCTGTCCATCAGGCGCGCGGTGTCGTCGACGGAAAGCGCCTTCGGCAGCATTTTCGCCTGCTTCGGCGCGCGCACCGCGGCGACCGGATTGGCCGGCAACTCGACGTGGCCCGCGAGCCAGCGATAAAACGCCCGCCATGCCGACAGCCGATGGCCGATCGACCGCGCGGTGAGACCGCCTGCATGCGCGCGCGCGACGGCGCCGCGGATGTCGACGGCGGTGAGGCTTTCGAGCGCTCGGCCTTTGGCGAGCTGCTTCAGTTCCGCGAGTTCATGCGTGTAGCCGCGCAGCGTGTGCGCCGACAGCCGCCGCTCGTGCTCGAGATGCGACAGGTAGGCGGCGATCGGGTCGGCGGCGGTCACGGTACGCGGTGACGTTGCGTGGCGCGGCTCAGCGCGGCAGCAGCCGGCTCAGCGCGGCGCTCGCGAGCGCGCCGATCTGCGTGAGGAAATCGGTGGCCATGCCTTCGTGGAAGCGCCGCGGGTCGGATGAGCCCATCACGAGCAGGCCGAACGTCGGCGCGTCTTCGGTGCCTTCGGGGTCGCGCAGCGCGAGCAGCGCGATCGATTCGGTGCTCTGCGCCGTCCCGTTCGACGCGACGCCGCGGTCGTCGGTCGCGCTCGTTGCGGCGCTTGCCGCCGGGTTGGTCGTCCCGTTGGACGCGACCGCAGCTTGCGCGAGCCATTGCGCGGCCTCGAAGCCGGTGTTTGCGCCGCAGTACGGCGTGCTCAGGCTGCCCGCGAAAATGCGCACTTCCTCGCTGACGTGGCGCGCGAAGTCCGCTTGCGCATACGGCTCGGCGACGTCCCACACGCGCAGAGCCGCTTGCGGCACGTCGAAGATGTCGCGCAGACCGCCGGCGATCGTGCGCGGCAGCGCGTAGGGATCGCGCTCGGCCATCACACGGATGGTCCAGCGGTTGAATTTCGACGCGATGCTGTCGTTCTCGTGACCGTAGCGCAGCAGTTCGGCAAGACGCCGCTCCAGATGCTTGTTCTTGTCGCGCAGCATCTCCATCTGCCGCTCCTGCAGCGACACCGCGGCTTTGCCGTGCGGGTTCGCGAGCCGGATCGTCGCGAGCGCTTCCGCGTGTTCGACGAAGAATTCGGGATTGGCGAGCAGGTATTCGGCGACTTCGCGATCGTTCATGGTTTCGGCTAGAGGACTACGGGACGGCCGCCTCACGGCGGCGCGTCGGTCAATGAGTTAGACGGAGGGTGCCATGTCGGCCGGGCTGGACGGATTGTGCTGCGTCGAGTCCGACGAGGCGCTCGACGCCTCTTCGGCCAACTCGATCTCCCCTTCGAAGACGGTGGCTGCGGGGCCGGCCATCAGCAGCGGCGCGCCTGGGTGCGCGCTGTCCCACGTGATGGTCAGATCGCCGCCGTGCGTATGTACGAGCACTGGCGAATCCAGCCGCCCGCGCCGGATGCCGGCCGCGACCGCCGCGCACGCGCCGGTGCCGCACGCGAGCGTTTCGCCCGCGCCGCGTTCGTAGACGCGCAGCCTGATCTCGTTGCGGTTGACGATCTGCATGAAGCCCGCGTTGACCCGCTGCGGGAAGCGCGTGTGCCGCTCGATGGCCGGACCTTCGGCGAGCACCGGGAACACCTCGGCATCGTCGACGACCTGCACGGCGTGCGGATTGCCCATCGACACCACCGACATCCAGCGCGTCGTGCCGTTCACGTCGAGCGGCCAGAGCGTATCCGCGCCTTCGCGGCGGCCTTGCAGACCCTTGGTCGCGAACGGCACGAGTTCGGGATCGAACACGGGCGTGCCCATGTCGACGATCACTTCGCCGTTGTCCTGCATCGTCAGCGTGATCGTGCCTTTCTGGACCTGCACGCGCACGCTGCGTTGGCCGGTGAGACCGCGCTCGCGCACGAACTTGACGAAGCAGCGCGCGCCGTTGCCGCAGTGTTCGACCTCGCCGCCGTCGCAATTGAAGATGCGATATCTGAAATCGACGCCTTCGACGGTCGGCTTTTCGACCAGCAGCAACTGGTCGGCGCCGACGCCGAAATGGCGGTTCGCCAACGCGCGCACCTGCGCCGTGGTTAGATCAACCGGTTGGGTATAGCCGTCGAGTACGACGAAGTCGTTGCCCGCGCCGTGCATTTTGGTGAATTTGAGCTTCACGTTTTCCGTGTATCCGTTGCTGCGTAGGGCTTCGCGCGTGCGGGCGGAGCCGAAAATCCCGGCCTCACCGGCCGTTGGGTGAATCGCCCATTGGAGCCGTGCCCGGCCAATAGCAGATGATACACGTTGGCACATCGGAAACGGTACGGCAGGCAAGGAGCCCAGCCCCACCTTCAATACACCCCCGGCACCCCCGGCGGGCGTGTCTTGAACCGCTTGTGCACCCAGTAATACTGCTCGGGCATCAGCGGAATCTGCTCTTCGAGAAACTCGTTCATGCGTCGCGCATCAGCGTCATCGTCGCCGGTCGGATAGTCGTCCCAAGGTTTGAAGACCTTGAGCCGGTAGCCCTTGTAGTTCGGCAGCACCTCGCCGATGAACGGTACGACCTGCGCGTGCCCGACCTTGGCGAGACGGCCGACCGCGGTCAGCGTGCAGGTCGGCACGCCGAAGAACGGCACGAACGTCGAATTGCGCGCGCCGTAGTCCATGTCCGCGCCGAGCATCACCGGTTTGCGTTCGCGCAGCCAGCGCAGCACGACGCGCGCGCTGTCCGCGCGGCTCGCCATGTCCGCGCCGAAACGCGCGCGCGCTGCTTTCGCGGCTTCCTCGAACTCCTGATTCGACATTGGCTGATAGAGGGAGCCGCACTGGCGCTTCAGCGAGTAGTTCAGAAAGATCGAACCGGCCTCGATGCCGACAAAATGAAAGCCGAGAAACAATGTGGGCGGCAGGTTCGGGTCCGTCAGGTCGATCGCGCTGTCGAGCTGGATCAGCTTTTCGAGCTTCTTCGCCGAGCCGAACCACTGCACGCTGCGCTCGAGATAGCTGCGGATCGCATGACGGAAGTGCTTTTGCGCGACGTCCTCGCGGCGCTCGTCGCTCCAGTCGGGGAAGCACAGCTTCAGATTCGTATGAACGATGCGCTTGCGATGGCTCGGGATCTGGTAGAGCAGCCAGCCGAGCCCGTCACCGAGACGAGCGACCAATCCGTAAGGCAACAGCGCAAAGAGTTTGAGCAGCCCGATCGCGAGCTTCGCGCCGTAGCGGCTCAGCATGCAGCCTCCAGGCGCGCGGCGCCGCAGGGGGCGAAATTGTGGAAAGCGGAAAAATTGACGTGATACCGCACTCGTTTCGACTCTGTGACATTCAAAGGAAGTCGCTATAATAAGGGCTTCGCCGAGTTAATAGACAACTTGCGGGGCGAAGCCGGCGGGTGCGGTCCATGGGTTTTCATGGGTTATGCGTCCATCGGTCAGGTAATCCGCTAAAGCGTCGCCGCTTCAGACTCCCGAAGTCGGCTACGTGGAACGCAACCGTAACCACTAACAGGAGTCTGCAACGTGGCAAACGACTATCTCTTCACTTCCGAATCCGTTTCCGAAGGCCATCCCGACAAAGTCGCGGACCAGATCTCGGACGCGATCCTCGACGCCATCCTCGCTCAAGACAAGTACTCGCGTGTCGCGGCCGAAACGCTGTGCAACACGGGTCTCGTCGTGCTGGCCGGTGAAATCACCACCACCGCGAACGTCGACTACATCCAGATCGCGCGCAACACGATCAAGCGCATCGGCTACGACAACACCGACTACGGCATCGACTACCGCGGCTGCGCGGTGCTCGTCGCCTACGACAAGCAGTCGCCGGACATCGCCCAGGGCGTGGACCGCGCGCACGACAACAACCTCGATCAAGGCGCGGGCGACCAGGGCCTGATGTTCGGTTACGCGTGCGAGGAAACGCCGGAACTGATGCCGCTGCCGATCCACCTGTCGCACCGCCTCGTCGAGCGTCAGGCGAATCTGCGCCGCGACGGCCGTCTGCCCTGGCTGCGTCCGGATGCCAAGTCGCAGGTCACCGTGCGCTACGCAGACGGCAAGCCGCATTCGATCGACACCGTCGTACTGTCCACCCAGCATTCGCCGGACATCGAGCTCGACACGCTGCGCGAAGCGGTGATCGAGGAAGTGATCAAGCCGACGCTGCCGGCCGAGCTGATCAAGGGTGAGATCAAGTTCCTCGTGAACCCGACCGGTCGTTTCGTGATCGGCGGTCCGCAGGGCGATTGCGGTCTGACGGGCCGCAAGATCATCGTCGATACGTACGGCGGCGCGGCGCCGCACGGCGGCGGCGCATTCTCGGGCAAGGATCCGTCGAAGGTGGACCGCTCGGCAGCGTACGCCGGCCGTTACGTCGCCAAGAACATCGTGGCCGCGGGCCTCGCATCGCGCTGCCTGATCCAGGTGTCGTACGCGATCGGCGTCGCCCAGCCGACCTCGGTGATGGTCAACACGTTCGGCACCGGCCGCGTGTCGGATGCGACGATCACGGAACTCGTGCGTCAGCATTTCGACTTGCGTCCGAAGGGCATCATCCAGATGCTCGACCTGCTGCGCCCGGTCTACGAGAAGAGCGCGGCGTATGGTCATTTCGGCCGCGAAGAGCCGGAATTCACGTGGGAAGCCACCGACAAGGCGCTCGCACTCGCCGAAGCGGCAGGCACTGAGCCGGTCGCGGCGCTTGCCGAATAAGGGCGAGCCGATCGCCGCTTGAAAGCAAACAAACCCCGCCGGCGTGAGCCGGCGGGGTTTTTTCCTTTGTCTATCGATGGCGTAGCGATGCCGCCGCGCGACGCACGTCGTCGAGGCGGCGCGCTCGAAGTCAGCCCAGCGGTGAACGGCCAGCCGGTCGGCAGATCAGCGGTCTAGCCACTCAACGCGCAACTGCAACTCACCGGCCCAGCAATCTCACCGGCTCGCAAACGCAAACGCAAACGCGAACCACCCGCCGCTGCTCGCCGACAGGCGACGCGGTCGGCGGCTCGCAGGCGTGGGCATCGCCGGCGCGCGTTTCGCGACCGCGAGGCGCAACGGTGTCGGTTTGCGCAGCAGCGTGCGCAGCGACAGACGGCGCGTGCCGCTCTGCTGGCGTAGCGCCGAGAAGAACGTATGGAACCAGGTGCGAAAGCCGTCGATGGCCTTCGCGTCGCGCCACTGCTCGCCGAGCGCGCGGGTGCGCGCGGCATGATGGCGCAGCGCCCGCATCATATGGCGGCGCGCGGGACGCGCCGCTTTCAGCGCGGCGCGGGTAAGACGGGTGCTCAAAAGAGTATGCATGGCTTCACATTTAGGCAATGAACCGCACGTCGGCGCGTGCACCGGATGTGCACGGACAAACAGCACCATATGTGCCAATGACGGGGTTGCGATGAACGGCCTGAAAGCGGGAAATTCGGTGCGGGTCGTGGCGCGGGAGATTGCGACGCGAAACACGGCGCACAGCGCAGCGAAGGTACAACGCGGAGAAACCGACGGCACGGGCCCTGACGGCCTGCGCACAACAGAAAACTGCGTAAGCGACGATCGACATGCGAGCAGGCTACATGGGAATCATGACGTCAGAAAGTCGGTTATTACCCTGCGAGACCGGATTTCTCCGCGGATCGAATCGTCGCGGATGCCAGTCTGCTGTCACCCTTTACGGGCGATTTGCGTGCGCGTTTGCCCAGCGAATGTGCGGTGCGGGCGCGCCGCGCGCCTGAAACCGGTGCATTGGCGCGCCGCGAAAAGCGAAGGCGACCGGCGCAAAAGATCAGCAGGACGCAGGAGCCTCTCGCGGTGAACCAACGCATCCCGATCGCGCCCGTTTTACAATCGAACATCAGTTAGTCGACGGTAACGGAACGCCATGTCACTCCATTCGAAGAAAGAGCAGATTCAAACGTTGCGGGAGCAGGGTTTTGTCGTCGTGCCTGGACTCGTGTCGCCCGAGCGTTGCGACGAGCTGAAGCGGATCGCGCAGCGGCAGCTGCAGGAAGCGGCGGCGCCGATCGAATTCGAAGCGGATTTGCAGTATCCGGGCGCGCCGTCATCGAAGGATGCTCTGGGCGGACATACGGTGCGGCGCCTGCTCGACGCGTACGGTCGTCACCCCGCGTTCGCGCAATGGGCGACCGCGTCCGAAATCCGTGGCTGGATGGAGCTGTATTTTGGCGAGGAGCCGCGTCTGTCGCGCGCGCATCACAACTGCATGATGACCAAGCACCCCGCGTACGGCAGTCTGACCGGCTGGCATCGCGACGTGCGCTACTGGTCGTTCGAGCGCGACGATCTGGTGTCGGTGTGGCTCGCGGTCGGCCCGGAAACCGTCGATAACGGCGCGCTGTGGTTCGTGCCGCAATCGCACGGCGCCGCGTTCACATCGGACCGCTTCGACGAAGCGAAGTTTTTCCGCGCGGATCTCGCCGAGAACGAGGCCGCGATCCGCACGGCGGTGTCGCCCGAGCTGAAGACTGGCGACGTGGTGTTCTTTCACTGCAACACTCTGCACTCGGCCGGCAAGAATCTGAGCGACCAGGTGAAGTTCTCGCTGGTGTTCACCTATCACGGCGCAAGCAATGTGCCGCTGCCCGGCACGCGCTCGGCCGCGAAGCCCGAGATCGCGTTCTAGATTATTTTGCTCGCGGGCCTCGCGCCGACGCTCAGCGCTTGCGCCCCGACATCGCGATTCCCGTCAGCCCGGCGAGCGTCGCCACCACGCCCGCGACGATCAGCACGATCGCCTTGTTGCTCGGCGAGCCGGTAAAGAAGCGCGACACGTCGCTGCTCACCGAATTGAATGCCTGCCCGCCGAAATACAGCAGCACGATACCGCCGACAATCAGCGCGATCGAAATCGCTTTCGTCATCTGCACCTCCCATCAACCTGAACCGGCCAGAGTGTAGGTGAGGCGTGCGTGCTCGTCCATCCCGCATACTGGTTGCGCTGCAAGCGCCGCGTCGATTGGCTAACATAGCGGTCTGGCCGCACCGCGGCGACACCACAACAACAAATCTCCCCAGCAGCACGCCTCCCGCAACGCGCGAATCCTCACGCCCGCCATCCTCGGGCGATCTCATCGACAAGGACACTAGCAATGGCTTACGAAGCAGCTTCAGAACGCTATTCGGACATGCAATACCGCGTCTGCGGCAAGTCGGGTCTCAAACTGCCGGCGCTGTCGCTCGGCCTGTGGCACAACTTCGGCGACACCACGCCGATCTCGACGCAGCGTGACATTCTGCGCACGGCCTTCGACCTCGGCATCACGCACTTCGATCTGGCGAACAACTACGGCCCGCCGTACGGCAGCGCGGAAACCAATTTCGGCCGTCTGTTCAAGGACGATTTCAAACCGTATCGCGACGAGTTGCTGATTTCGTCGAAGGCCGGTTGGGATATGTGGCCCGGTCCGTACGGCCAGGGCGGCGGCTCGCGCAAATATGTGCTCGCGAGTCTCGATCAGAGCCTGAGGCGCATGGGCCTCGATTACGTCGACATCTTCTATTCGCATCGCTTCGACGCGCACACGCCGCTCGAGGAAACCGCGGGCGCGCTCGCGAGCGCGGTGCAGCAGGGCAAGGCGCTGTATATCGGCATCTCGTCGTACTCGTCGGCGAAGACGCGCGAAATGGCGAAGCTGCTCGCCGAATACAAGGTGCCGCTGCTGATCCATCAGCCGTCGTACAACATGCTGAACCGCTGGATCGAACACGACCTGCTCGATACGCTCGATGAAGTCGGCGCGGGCACGATCGCGTTCACGCCGCTCGCGCAGGGATTGTTGACCGGCAAGTACCTGAACGGCGTGCCGGAAGATGCGCGCGTCAACAAGCCGGGCGGCGGTTCGCTCAAAGACGAGCATCTGAGCCCGCGGAACATCGAGCACGTGCGGAAGCTCAACGACATCGCGCAGCGCCGTGGTCAGAGCCTCGCGCAGATGGCGCTCGCGTGGGCGTTGCGCGATCCACGCGTGACCTCGGTGCTGATCGGCGCGAGCCGCGCGGAGCAGGTGCGCGAGAACGTCGGCGCGCTGAAGAAGCTCGCATTCTCGGCCGACGAACTCGCCGAAATCGATCGCTATGCGACCGAAGGCGGGATCAATCTGTGGGAAAAGCCGTCGACGGATCAGGCGATCTGATCGCGTGAGGAGCCGTCCGCGCAACAGGCGGGCGGACGCAAGGGCAAAACGAAGCCGCACGCTCAGCGTGCGGCTTTTCTGCAGGTATTTCGCCGCGCCGCTACACGAGCGCCGGCAGACCCTCGACCAGCGCCACCGCGCACATCACACCGATCAGTGCGCCCAGCACACGCAGCCCGTTGTGTCGCAACTCGGTCTTGCAGGGCAGCGCGCCGACGAATAGCGCGCCCGCCAATGCCATCGGAATGACCAGGATGAAATCGCCGATCGTAAAGTAGGTCATCTTCGTCTCCTCCCATGCGGGATGGTTGCTGTGTCGTTCCGGCAGAGGCCGCGGCTTCGAAATCATGCCGCGCCATTGCACGAATCGAGTATAGGAGACCGATGGAGCGGCGCGACGGCGCAAGCTCGCGCGTCGGCGCTTATTCGTAAGCTGCTGAACCCAGGCGCGGCGCGGCCCGCGTCGATTGGCGCGGCGCAACAAAACGCGGCGGAAAATATCAAACGTTCGCTTACGCAAGCCTTTCGTTTTGCCGCCGATCCATGCAGGTTGGCTGATTGCGGCCGGCCCGCGGTGCCCGCACCGCGCAACGCGACCGATGCGCCGGGCTATTCGCGCCCGCGCAGGCGGCTCGCCGCGATCAAGCCGATCACGAGCAGCGCACCGACTAGCCCGACGACGCCGTTCCAGCCATGACCGGCCCACACATGGCCGCCATACGAACCGACCAGGCTCGAGCCGATGTAGTACGCGAGCAGATACAGCGCAGCGGCCTGGCCTTTCGCGTCTTTCGCCAGACGCCCGACCCAGCCGCTCGCGACCGAATGCCCGGCAAAGAACCCGAACGTCACGCAGGCGATACCGGTCGCGATCGCCGCGAGCGGATGCAGCATCGTCAGCGCGAGGCCGAACACCATCAGCAGCAGGCTCCCGATCAGCACGCGCGCGCGGCCGAACGTGTCGGCCATGCGCCCGGACCATGGCGACGCGACCACGCCAACCAGATAGACGATGAAAATCGCGCCGATCTCCGTCTGATTCAACCGATACGGCGGCGCGAGCAGCCGGTAGCCGATGTAGTTGTACAGCGTGACGAAGCTGCCCATCAGCACGAAGCCGAGCAGGAACAGCAGCGGCAGACCCGGTCGCGTGAACTGGCGCAACAGCAGCGTGCGGTGATGCGCGAAGCCGAGCCCGCGGCGCGGCACGAAATGGCGCGACGGTGGCAGCAGCGCGCGGAACGCGAGCATCGACAGCAGGCCGAGCACGCCGATCGTGCCGATCGCGACGCGCCACGAAAACAGATCCGCGACCACGCCGGTGATGACTCGCCCGGCCATGCCGCCGATCGCCGTGCCGCCGACGTACAGGCCCATCGCGAGGCCGAGGCCGTCGGGATGCACTTCCTCGGCGAGATAAGCCATCGCGACCGCCGGCACGCCGCCGAGCGCGAGCCCTTCGAGCGTACGCAGCACGAGCAGCTGGTGCCAGTGCGGCGCGACCGATACGCCAATCGTCAGCACCGACGACAGCGTCAGCGACAGCGTCATCAGCTTGTGCCGGCTCCAACCCTCGGAGACGAAACCGGCGACGAAAATCGCGAGCGCGAGCGCAGCAGTGGATAGTGACAACGACAGACTGCTTTGCGCCGGCGTTACGTTGAACGCTTCGGAGAACGACGGCAGCAGCGGCTGCACGCAGTAGAGCAGCGAGAACGTCGCGTAGCCGGCGAACAGCAGCGCGAGGCTGGCACGCCAGTACGCGCGCGAGCCGCGTTCGAGATACGGGATGTCCGACACGGCGGTGGTGCTTGCGGGAGCAGCTGAAGCTGCGCCGCGGGAGGGAACGGCAGATGCGGTCCGCTGGGATTGCGGCGGCAGGGTCACAACAAAACTCCTTGGGTCACACGGAAACGCGCAAAAGTGTTAAGGATACGCTGAAAACGCGTTTCAAGCCGGCGTCGCGGCCAACGCGGCGTGCCAATGGTGACCCGCAGCGCTCCATCCGCAACATGTCGCGCGCCTGTCTCCCGGCGCTAGCCGTGCGCCCCGGCTTCACTGCCCGGCGCCGGCGCCCGCGTCGCCCCCGAAGTCGCCGTCGACGGATGCACGAGCGCGTCGTCGCCCGGCAGTCTCGACGTATCCCAGCCGCCGCCGAGCGCCTTCACCAGCGCGACGCTCGCGGCCATCCGGCGGCGCGCGATCGCGACCGCGTTGCGCTCGTTGGTCAGCGCGATCGTGCCGGCATCGACGGCGGGGAAAAAGTCGCGGCCGATGAACGGCAGCAACAGCAGCGACGCGCAACAGCACGCGAGAAACAGCGTGACGAACAGTCCCGGTCGCGCGACTCGCGCTTCGAGATGTAAATCCGCGGGCTTGTGGTGATAGCGCAGCAGATACTTCGCGAGCGTCGGCACGAGCGTACGCGAGAAGAAGTACGACGCGAGCATCGCGAACACCACCGCTTCGGCAAGCGGAATGAACAGATAGTGCGCGACACCGGTGAGCAGAAACATCGGCACGAACACGATACAGATCGCCAGCGTCGACACCAGCGTCGGAATCGCGATCTGATGCGCGCCGTCGAGAATCGCCTGTTCTAGCCTCTTGCCCTGTTCGAGCTGATGGCTGATGTTTTCGATCGCGACGGTCGCATCGTCGACGAGAATCCCGACCGCGAGCGCGAGGCCGCCGAGCGTCATGATGTTGATCGTCTGACCGAGCGCGGACAACGCGATGATCGACGTGATCATCGACAACGGAATCGATACCGCGATGATCAGCGTCGCGCGCCAGTTGCCGAGGAACAGCAGAATCATCAGGCCCGTCAGGCACGCGGCGATCAGCGCTTCACGCAATACGCCCTGCACGGATGCACGCACGAACAGCGATTGGTCGGCGACGGGATCGATATTCAGCGACGGCGGCACCAGATTGCGCAGCGTCGGCATCATCGTCTTGATGCGGTCGACGATATCGAGCGTGGACGTGTTGCCGCTTTTGTTGATCGTCAGCAGTGCGGCGCGCTGGCCGCTCACGCGCACGACGTTGGTCTGTGGCTGGTAGCCGTCGCGCACGTGCGCGACGTCGCGGATATAGATGGTGCCGTTTGCCGTGGTGCGGATCGGAATGTTGTTCAGGCCCGCGAGGGAATCGGGGCTGCCGTTCATTTCCACCGAGTACTCGGTCGAGCCGATCTTCGTGGTACCCGAGGGCAGGATCAGATTTTGCGCGGAGACTGCGTTGACCACGTCGATCGGCGACAGATTGCGCTCCTGCAGCTTGCGCGAATCGATGTCGACCATGATCTGCCGCTGCTTGCCGCCATACGGCAGCGGCGCGGATGCGCCCGGCACGGTGGCGAGTTGCGTCGTCAGGAAGTTATTGCCGAAGTCGTAGAGTTCCTGCTCGGTCAGCGACGCGGACGACAACGCGAGCCGCAAGATCGGCACCGTCGACGCGTTGTAGCGCGGGATGATCGGCGGCGTGATGCCGGGCGGCAGCGAGCGCACTTGTGATTGCGACAGCGCGGTGACCTCGGCGAGCGCTTCGTCGATATTCGCGCCCGGCTGGAAAAAGATCTTGATGACGGCGATGCCGTTCAGCGATGTCGATTCCGTGTGTTCGATATCGTTGACCGCCACCGACAAGCCGCGCTCGTAGTTCAGCGCGATGCGCCGCTCCATTTCGTCGGCGGGCAGGCCGTTATACGACCAGATGACCGAGAGCACCGGAATATCGATGTTCGGAAAGATGTCGGTGGGCGTGCGCAGAATCGTCAAGCGCCGCGCGGATCGGAAACGCAGGCGCACACCTCGGCGCGAAGGCAGGTGCGAAGCCGCGCGGCGCCCGCATCTGGCAGATCGTTCCGGCAGTGCACGTTTTTGATGTCTCCCCCCGCAGGGTTTATGATGGTCTGCATTACGACGTCTGACGCCGAGATCATCGGCTGTGCGCAGCGTAATGGGAATAGGGCGAAACGACGGGTGAAAGCCTTCTGTTCGCCTTCCCAAGGCCCCGCAAAGCGGGAACAATGACTCGAACCTCTCACGCGCCATGCGCGCGACAGATTAAGTGCGCACGCAACGTCAAATGCGAAGCGGCGTTTTTATCATCACCTCGACCGGCGTGAAATCATAAAGCCGGCTAAGGGAAGCGGGGAATTATCATGGAAGTCGGTTCCATTGTCCGATCGGTACATATCGCCGTGCCGCAAGGCGCGCGCGGAATCGTCATGCGCATTCTTGGCGACATGGCGATGGTGGCGTGGTACGCCGGCGAGCCCGGCGCCTCGCAGCAACTCAATACCGAACCCTTTTTCCTGGAAGATCTGATCGATACCGGCGACCTGATACGTCCGGCCGGCGTGCAGACGCATTGAACGAGAGGCTTACCGGTTGCTCATTGCCGTTGTGTGACCCGCAGGTGCGGGCTGTAGTGATGCTGTAAGGTGAGATCGGCTCGCCAGCATCGCCGTGGGCCGATGCGCGCGTCGATTCACGGAGCGTCCCAAATCAGCCCGTATTTCTAGCGATGCCACGCACGCATTGTGAGTCGTCGCCCTCGTCTTTACCCGCGGCGCGGCGCACAATGCGGGGCATGAACGACACCATTCCCGACAATTCCTATCCCGAGGCCGGCGCCGATGGCGCCGTGCCATTCGCGCGGCTCACGCCGGAAACCGTGCTCGACGCGATCGACGGCGTGCTCGCAACGACCGGCGTGCGTACCGACGGCCGTCTGCTGCCGCTCAACAGCTACGAAAATCGCGTGTACCAGGTCGGCGTCGAAGACGGTCCGCCCGTGGTCGCGAAGTTCTATCGTCCCGAGCGCTGGAGCGACGCGGGGATTCTCGAAGAGCACGCGTTCGTCGCCGAACTCGTCGCGCGCGAGATCCCAGCCGTGCCCGCGCGCGTGCTCGATGGCCGCACGCTGCACAGCTTCGACGGCTTCCGCTTCTCGGTCTTCGAGCGACGCGGCGGTCGCGCGCCGGATCTCGACCGGCGCGACACGCTGGAATGGCTGGGGCGTTTCATCGGACGCATTCATGCGATCGGGCAGACCCAGGACTACGTAGAACGTCCCACGCTAAACATCGACACGTTCGGCTACGAGCCGCGCGACTTCCTGCTCGCGCACCGTTTCGTGCCCGACGATCTGCGCACCGCGTGGGAAACGGTCGTGAATCTCGCGCTCGAAGGCGTCGCGCGTGCGTTCGAGCGGGCTGGCGAGATTCGCAGGCTGCGTCTGCACGGCGACTGTCATCCGAGCAACGTGCTGTGGACCGACGCGGGCCCGCATTTCGTCGATTTCGACGACAGCCGCATGGGGCCCGCGATTCAGGATCTGTGGCTGCTGCTGCCGGGCGAGCGTGCGGAGGCGTCGTGCGCGCTGGCCGATCTGCTCGCCGGTTACGAGGATTTCTGCGAATTCGAGCCGCGTGAGCTGTATCTGATCGAAGCGCTGCGCACGTTGCGGCTGATTCACTATCAGGCATGGCTCGCGCGCCGCTGGAACGATCCGGCGTTTCCGGCCGCGTTTCCGTGGTTCAACACACAGCGCTACTGGGAAGATCGCATCCTCGAGATGCGCGAGCAGATCGGCGCGATGCAGGAAGGGCCGTTGTGGCCGGTTTGACGTCCTGACGGTCAAGGCGCCTGCGACGCCACATTCGACGACTCCACCAACGTCGATCTGACGATCACCTCCGCGCGCACGTCCCGCCCAATCGCTTCGATCGCGGGACGCATGCGCGTGAAATCGTCGGGCGTGCAGACGTCGCTGTCGAAATGGGTGGCGCCGTCGCGCGTCATCGTGACCACGTTGCTGCGCGGGTCGAACGCGTACTGCGACGTGAAATCGACGAAGCGGTCCTGCGTGCGTTGCGCCTCCGGCATGTCGAGCACGCGGAAATTGGCCGGCAGTTCGATGCGCGCGCGTTCGTGGATCGCGAGGTTGTGGCACACGAACGGCTGCGTGCGCTTGCGTTCGCCGAGCCAGTAGCGCGTATCGGCTTCGACGCCGCCGCCGAGGCTCGTCAAGGCCGGAATCGAGGCCGTCATGCCGGTCACCACGAGACTCTCGAGCGTGCCTTTCATCGTCAGCGTGAGCGGGCCGTCGGCCGCGCTGAGGTCGCTCGTCGTCAGCGTCGCGGTGCCGCGCAGATTCGCGTTGCGCAACTCGGCCTGAATCGATTCCTCGCGTTGCGCGGGCGTTTGCGTGCGCAGCCGCGCGCGGGCCTGCTCGGCGTACGGCCCGGCATCCTGCAGCCGATACGTGAAGCTCGCCGAGCCATCCGGTTCGATCTTGATCGCGAGATCGGTGCTGCGCGACATCTGCGCGGTGGCCGGCGTCTGCGCGAGCACGCCGTCGCCGATCAGCACGGTAGGACGGTCCATGTCGGACGAAGGCAGAAAACCGAATTCGACGTTCGACGCGGTCGAATCCGCGTACATCTGCAAATCGGGCAGCCACGTGATCGCATGATTGATGA
Organism: Paraburkholderia sp. UCT31; assembly: GCF_014397655.1. NCBI lineage: Bacteria > Pseudomonadati > Pseudomonadota > Betaproteobacteria > Burkholderiales > Burkholderiaceae > Paraburkholderia > Paraburkholderia sp. UCT31. The sequence goes on along the minus strand of NZ_VZQP01000015.1, from coordinate 122,886 downwards.
CGCCGTAGCCCGGGACGCTCGGCAGCGTGTAGATCGTGCCGCTGCTGATCAACGCCGGCTCGTTGCGCACGCCGACCGCGTCGAGCAGCGCGCCGTAGAGCGCGACGTGGTCCTTGCAGTCGCCATAGCGGTTCGCGAGAATCGCGCTCGCGCTGTGCGGCACGACGGCGCCACGTCCGACGTAGATCGCGACATAGCGGATATTGCGGCGAACCCAGTCGTACAGCGTTTTGGCTTTGTCGTGTGAGGTGTGATCGTGCGCGGTCAGCTGCTGCGCGAACTGGGTGATCGCGACGTCGCGCGCGCCCGGGTCGGCCGCGGAGCTGCGATAGGAGGCGGCGAACGCGGCATAGCTCGGGAAGGTCGACACCATCAGCCGATCACCGTACGACACGTACGCGACCGAGCCGCGTTCGAGCCGGTCGAAGTGTGCCTTGTCATAGCGGAATTCGTAACGCGTGCGGCCGTCGCGCGTGACCGGTGTCACTGCGCTGAAGCCGCGCGCGTCCGCATACAGCGGCTTGTCGGCGGGCAGGTCGTAGATCAGGCGGAAGTTGCGGGTCGGCGCGAGATCGGGCGGCGTGAAGTCGCTGAATTCGCCCGGCACTATCGGCTGACGCTGCGTCTTGCGGTACGTCAGATGCACGCGCGCGCCGGGTTCGACCGCGGGGAACACGATCACCTTTTCCTGGATGTCCTGGAACATCGGCGCGTCGAACGAGCGGACTTCCTGCACGTCGCGGATCTGCTCGGGCGCAACATCGTGACGCTTGCCGTCGGCGGTGACCGTGTAGGCCTCGAGGATCTGCACGTCGGCCATGTTGCGGTTGAACCAGACGTATTGCTGAGCGACCCGCTCGACGCCGGCTTCGTTGTTCACGCGCAGCGTCATCGAATCGAGCTTCGCATACGAGCCGTCAGCGTTGACGGCGAAGGTCTGCGTCTCGCCTTCGTTGGCGTAGGGATCGTCCAGGTTGAGCGGCGCGCTCGCGCTCGCGGCGTGAATGCCGGCCAGCCAGCCGGCGGAGGCAAGGACCACGAGGCAGAGTCGCATGACGGCGGGCTACACGCTGCAAGCGGCGCCACCCGACGCCGCAATCTCCCGCGCGGCCTTCGCGCCTTCGACCTGCAATAGCGTCGGCAGCGACACGCCATTTTTCGCCGCCGTCACCTCCGCCAGAATCGACACCGCGATCTCGGGCGGCGTCCTGCTGCCGATATAAATGCCGACAGGTCCATGCAAGCGGGCCAGTTCGGCTTCGTTCAGATCGAACTCCTTCAGGCGCTCGCGTCGCGCGTGATTGTTCCTGCGCGAGCCGAGCGCGCCGACATAAAACGCCGGCGTCTTCAATGCTTCCATCAGCGCGAGATCGTCGAGCTTCGGATCGTGCGTGAGCGCGATCACCGCGCAGCGCTCGTCGAGCTTCATGTCGATCACGGTATCGTCCGGCATCGTGCGTACGATCTTCGTGCCAGGCACGTCCCATTCCTCGGTGTATTCCTCGCGCGGATCGCAGACCGTCACCTGATAATCGAGCCCCACCGCGATATGGCACAGGTAGCGAGACAACTGCCCGGCGCCGATCACTAGCATCCGGTAGCGCGGGCCGTGGATCGTCAACAGACGCTCACCGTCGAAATGCACGCCGTCGGTCGCCTGCGCGTTGTCGAGCCGCACCGCGCCCGTCGTCATGTCGAGTTCGCGCGCGACGAGCCGGCCATTTTCGACCGCGTGACACAGCTCGGCGATGCCGCTTTGCCGTGTCAACGGTTCGAGCACGAGCTGGATCGTGCCGCCGCACGGCAGGCCGAAGCGATGCGCTTCCTCGGCCGTGATGCCGTACTTCACCGCCTCCGGATGTGTCTGCTCGATGCCCCGTTGCCGCACGCGATCGATCAGATCGTCTTCGATGCAGCCGCCCGACACCGAGCCCACCACGAGGCCGTCGTCGCGCACCGCGAGCATCGCGCCCTCGGGACGCGGCGACGAGCCCCACGTCTTCACGACCGTCACGAGGAGCGCGCGATGTCCGTCCGCGAGCCAGCGGGCGCTGGTTTTCAGAACTTCGAGATCCACGCTGTCCATGATTTCTTCCCTTTCTTTGCTTCGCCGCCGGACTCGCCGTCCGCGGCCTCGTTCGATTCCGTTTGCCCGGAGGCGGATGCGGCTTCGGCTTCGGTTTCGGTATGCACCGGGGCGTCGCCTTCCGCTGTTTCATCAGCGCTATTGTCTCCCGAGAGCTGGGCGCTCAAGCGCTTGAAAAACTCCCCCGCAATCTTGCGCGCCGCACCGTCGACGAGCCGCGAGCCGATCTGCGCGAGCTTGCCGCCGACCTGCGCATTGGCGGTGTAGGAGAGCTTCGTCGCGGCATCGCCGTCGGCTTCGAGCGAGACCTGCGTGTTGCCCTTGGCAAAACCCGCGGCGCCGCCCTGGCCTTCGAACACAATGGTGTAGCTGTTCGGCGCGTCGATCTCGGTCAGTTGCATGCGCCCCTTGAAGCGCGCCTTGACCGGGCCGACCGCCGCGACCAGCGTGACCAGGTACGCGTTTTCGCCGTCCGGGTCGATGCTTTCGCAGCCGGGAATGCAAGCGCGCAGAATCTCGGTGTCGTTCAACGCGTCCCAGGTTTGCTGCTGCGCGACCGGCAGCGTATGCGTTTCGCTCAATTCCATGACGTTGCTCCTGCGAGTGTCGTCGCGGCGACGGCGTGGCGAGGCGCGCGCGTCAGTTGCGCGAGATCGTGGCCGAACGCTGCGAGACTGTCTAGATTATGAACCGGACGATGCGCGTCGACATACGGCAGGATCGCTTGCACGCCGCGCGCCTTCGGAGTAAAGCCGCTGAACCGCAGCAGCGGATTGAGCCACACGATGCGATGCGCGAAGCGTGCGAGGCGCGCCATTTCGGTATCGAGCACGTCGATCGCTTCGTGATCGAGACCGTCGGTGACGAGCAGCACCGTCGCACGACCTGTGAGCACGCGGCGCGCCCAGCGTCGGTTGAACTCGGCGAGCGCCGCGCCGATGCGCGTGCCGCCCGACCAGTCGACCACCTGATCGCTGAGCGTCGCGATCGCGACGTCCGGATCGCGTTCGCGCAATGCGCGCGTCGCGTTCGTGAGCCGCGTGCCGAACAGAAACACCTGCAGACGTTCGCGCGACTGCAACAACGCGTGGCAAAAGTAGAGCACCGCGCGCGAGTAGTTGCTCATCGAGCCGGAAATGTCGAGCAGCAGCACGAGCGGCGGCTTGCGCTCCACCCTCGCGCGATACTTCCACACGGTCCAGTCGCCACCGGCGCGCACCGCATGCCGCGCGCTCGCGCGCAAGTCCGCATGCGTGCCGTGCGATGCCGCCTTCAGGCGCCGCGTCGATTCGGTTGCGAGCGGCAGCCGCTGGCCGCGAATCAGATGCCGCAGCGTGCGCCATTCGTCGGCGTTCAGCGTGTCGAAATCGCGATGACGCAGCCGCTCTTCGGCGCTGAACGTCAACTGCGCATGCAACTCGTGCTGCTCGGTTTCCTGCGGCGCATTCAGATGCGGCGAGGGTGGCATGCGCACCGCGAGCGCATCGGCGAGACGGTTGTTGCGCTTCGGCGGTGGCAGCCCGTCGCGCACTTTCGGCAGCAGCAGCGCGCGCAGCTTGCCTTCCCAATCGGGGTCGCGCCAGAACAGATCGAACGCGGCATTGAAGAGTTCGCGTTCGTCGGGCGCGGTGACGAGCAGCGCGGCAAGCGCGGCGTGCACGTCGTCGCGGCGGCCGAGGTCGATCCACTGCAACGCGTCGAGTGCGTCGACTGCTTGTGCGGGCGACATCGGCAAGCCGGCGCCGCGCAGCACGCGCACGAAATGGACGACGTTGCGCGCGAGCGTGGGCGCAGTGTGCTGGTTCGTGTCGTCGAGCCTGCCTGAGCCGGTTCCGTTCGTCATGCCAACGACCCTCACCCGGACAGACACTGCGCGATCTGCGCGGCATCCACACGCGCGAGATCGTCCTGATACTTGAGCAGCACGCCGAGCGTGTTCTGCACCGATTGTGGATCGAGCTCCGTGACCGACAGCGCTTCGAGCGCGCGGCACCAATCGATCGTCTCGGCGATGCCGGGCGCCTTGAACAGATCCATGCCGCGCAGCCGATGCACGAAGTCGACCGCGCGCCGCTGCAATTGCGCCGACGTTTGCGGCGCGCGCGCGGCGACGATCTCCAGTTCGCGATCGCGGTCCGGATAGCCGATCCATTGATACAGACAGCGGCGCTTCAACGCGTCGTGCACTTCGCGCGTGCGGTTCGACGTCATGATGACGAGCGGCGGCTGCGTCGCGCGCACGGTGCCGTATTCGGGAATCGATACCTGGAAGTCGGACAGGAGTTCGAGCAGGAATGCCTCGAACGGTTCGTCGGCGCGGTCAATTTCGTCGATCAGCAGCACGCGCCGCGCGCCGGGATGGTTTTCGTCGGGCATCAACGCCTGCAGAAGCGGACGCTTCAGCAGGAATTCGCCACGATATAGCGTGTCGTTGTCGGGGCGCTCGCCGCTCGCTTCGGCAAGCCGCAGCGCCATGATCTGGCGCGGGTAGTCCCACTCATACAGCGCGCTCGCGGTGTCGAGGCCTTCATAGCATTGCAGGCGCAGCAACGTGGTGCCGAGCATGCCCGCCGCCGCTTTCGCGAGCTCGGTTTTGCCGACACCCGGCTCGCCTTCGACGAACAACGGCCGCTCCATGCGCAGCGCGAGATACAGTGCGGTCGCGAGCTCGCGGCTCGCGAAATAGCGTTGGGCGGCGAGTTGGGCGAGGGTGTCGTCGATCGAAGCCGGCTGCATGGTGATCCTGAATCTGCGCGACAGGCCATGGCAAAGCGTGGCGCGAGTGAAGAACGCAATGGCCGCGAGCCCGGCGTCGAACTGTCGCGCCGGCTCGCGAAGTGAACGAAGCCGGCTTGCGCGCACCGTGGTGAAGGCGCGGCAAGCCGGGGCGCCTGGCGAGGATCGCTAGGCATTTGCCTTCGTGACCGCGCGCGCGGCGAGCACCGGAATCAGATGCGCGCGATACGCGGCGCTCGCGTGCATGTCGTCGTTCAGCTCGTCGGGCGACACGCTCACTGCACGTGCCGCCTCGGGCGTGAAGTTCGTCGACAGCGCGCTTTCGAGCTCGGCCACGCGAAACACCGATGATGCCGCCCCCGTTACCGCGACGCGCACGCCGCTCGCGGACTTCGCGACGAACACGCCGACCAGCGCAAAGTGCGAGGCCGGATTGCGGAATTTCTCGTATGCGGCACGCTCGGGCACCGGAAACTCGACGGCGACGATCAGCTCGTCGGGCGCGAGCGCGGTCTCGTACATGCCGACGAAGAAATCGGCCGAGGCGATGCGCCGCCGGTCCGTGACGATCGTCGCATCGAGGCCCATCGCCGCCGCCGGGTAGCACGCGGCCGGGTCGTTGTTCGCGAGCGAGCCGCCGATCGTGCCGAGCGCGCGCACCTGGCGATCGCCGATATTCGCGGCCAGCTCCGCGAGCGCGGGCAACACGCGCCGCACGTCCGCGTGTTCGGCGACGTCCGCGTGACAGACGGCTGCGCCGATCGTCACCGTGCTGGCGTCGACGGTGATCGTCCTGAGCGCGGGAATGCGCGTCACGTCGATCAGTTGCGACGGCTGCGCGAGACGCAGGCGCATCGTCGGCAGAAGGCTCTGGCCGCCGGCGAGGAACTTCGCGTCGCTGTCGGCGGTGAGGGCTGCGGCGGCCGCTTGCGGATCCGTCGCGCGTTGATACTCGAATGAATACATGTCGAATGCTCCGCTCAGGATCGTTGGGTCAGGCTTGCTTCGCGGCTTGAATCGCGGACCAGACGCGATGCGGCGTGGCCGGCATCTGCAGATTGGTCACGCCAAGCGGCGCGAGCGCGTCGATAATCGCGTTGATCACGGCCGGCGGTGAGCCGATCGCGCCCGCTTCGCCGCAGCCTTTGACGCCGAGCGGATTGTGCGTGCACGGCGTGCCCTTCGACGTTTCGACCGTGAAGTCGGGCAGGTCGGACGCATGCGGCATCGCGTAGTCCATGTAAGAGCCGGACAGCAACTGGCCGCTGTCGTTGTCGTACACGCAGCGCTCGAGCATCGCCTGACCGATGCCTTGCCCGAGCCCGCCATGCACCTGACCTTCGACGATCATCGGATTGATCACGTTGCCAAAATCGTCGACCGCGGTGAACTGCTGGATCCGGGAGACGCCGGTGTCCGGATCGACTTCGATCTCGCAGATATACGCGCCCGACGGATACGTGAAGTTGGTCGGATCGTAGAACGCGCTTTCTTCGAGCCCCGGTTCGAGCACGTCGAGCGGATAGTTGTGCGGCACGTACGCGGCGAGCGAGATCTCCGCGAACGCCTTGGTGCGGTCGGTGCCCGCGACGCGGAATACACCGTTCCTGAACTCGATGTCTTCAGCCGACGCTTCGAGCAGATGCGCGGCGATCTTCTTCGCCTTTGCTTCGATCTTGTCGAGCGCCTTCGAGATGGCCGAGCCGCCGACCGCGATCGAACGCGAACCATACGTGCCCATGCCGAACGCGATGCGGCCAGTGTCGCCGTGCACGATCTCGACGCTTTCGAGCGGAATGCCGAGGCGGTCCGCGACGACTTGTGCGAAGGTCGTCTCATGCCCCTGGCCGTGACTGTGCGAGCCCGTGAACACGGTGACCGAACCGGTGGGATGTACGCGAATCTGGCCGACTTCGAACAGGCCCGCGCGCGCGCCGAGCGCGCCCGCGATGTTCGACGGCGCGAGACCGCATGCCTCGATGTAGCACGAGTAGCCGAGGCCGCGGCGCTTGCCGTTGTTTTCGGATTCCTGCCGGCGTGCGGCGAAGCCCTCGACGTCCGCGAGCGTGAGCGCGCGCGAGAGGATCGCGTTGTAGTCGCCGGTGTCGTAGGTGAGGCCGACCGGCGTCGCGTACGGGAATTGCGTGATGAAATTGCGGCGGCGGATTTCCGCGGGGTCGAGTTTCATCTCGCGCGCCGCGGCTTCCACCAGGCGCTCGACGACGAACGTCGCTTCCGGCCGGCCCGCGCCGCGATACGCATCGACGGGAACGGTGTTGGTGAAGACCGCCTGCACTTCGGCGTAGATCGCGGGCGTTGCGTATTGCCCGGCGAGCAGCGTCGCGTACAGGATCGTCGGCACGCTCGACGCGAACGTCGACAGATACGCGCCCATGTTGGCGATCGTATGCACGCGCATCGCGAGGAACTTGCCGTCGGCGTCCAGCGCAAGCTCGGCTTTGGTCACGTGATCGCGGCCGTGCGCATCGGAAAGGAATGCCTCGGAGCGCTCGGCGGTCCATTTGACCGGCCGGCCGATCTTCTTCGACGCCCAGGTGAGCGCGACGTCTTCGGCGTACAGGAAGATCTTCGAGCCGAAGCCGCCGCCGACGTCCGGCGCGATCACGCGCAGCTTCGATTCCGGCAGCGACAGCACGAACGCGGCCATCAGCAGCCGCTCGACGTGCGGGTTCTGATTCGCGACGTACAGCGTGTAGCTGTCGTCCTGCGCCGAAAAGTTCGCGTTGACCGCGCGCGGCTCGATCGCGTTCGGCACGAGGCGGTTGTTGACGATGTCGAGCGTGGTTACGTGCGCGGCTTTCGCGAACGCGGCGTCGGTCGCGGCCTTGTCGCCGTGGCCCCAGTTGTAGCAGACGTTGTCGGGCACTTCGTCGTGCACGGCCGCTTGACCCGGGTCGGCCGCATGCACGGTATCGACGACGGCCGGCAGTTCTTCGTAATCGACTTCGATCAGTTCGGCCGCATCTTTCGCCGCCTTGATCGATTCAGCGATCACGAGCGCGACCTGATCGCCCACGTGCCGTGCTTTCGTATGCGCGATCACCGGATGCGGCGGCTCGTTCATCGGCTTGCCGTCGGTGCTGTGGATCAGCCAGCCGCACGGCAGTCCGCCGACGTTGTCGGCGGCGAGATCCGCGCCGGTGAAGATCGCGATCACGCCCGGCGACTGTTTGGCCGCGCTCGTGTCGATGCTTCTGATCTTCGCGTGCGCGTGCGGTGAGCGCAGGAACACCGCGTAGGTTTGCTGCGGCAGCACGATGTCGTCGGTGTACTGGCCTTTGCCGGTCAGGAAGCGATAGTCTTCCTTGCGTTCGACGGCGGCGCCGATCAGGCTCTGTGTATCGGGTGCGTTCATCGTCGGCTCCTCAGGCGGCGGTGGCGCCGGCGGCATTCGCGCCGGCAGATGCGCTCGATGCGGCGGACTTCATACCCGCGGCGCCTTCGAGCACGGCCTTGACGATGTTGTGATAGCCCGTACAGCGGCATAGATTGCCGTCGAGCTGCTCGCGCACCTCGTCGCCCGTCAGATCGGGTTGACGCTGCACCAGCGACACCGCGTTCATCACAATGCCCGGCGTGCAGAAGCCGCATTGCAGACCGTGGCAGTGCTTGAACGCGGCCTGCATCGGATGCAGCGCGCCGTTGTGCGCGAGCCCTTCGATGGTCGTGACTTCCGCGCCATCGGCTTGCACGGCGAGGATGTTGCAGGACTTGATCGCGCGGCCGTTCAGATGCACGGTGCAGGCGCCGCATTGCGCCGTATCGCAGCCGACATGGGTGCCGGTCAGACGGAGTTGATCGCGCAGGAACTGGACAAGCAGGGTGCCAGGGTCGACTGAGGCGCTCACGGGCGCGCCATTGACCGTCAGACTGATGCTGATCGCCATGAAGCTGTCTCCTTTGTCGACCGCAGTTAGCGCTTCAGCGCTTACTGCGGTCCCATGCGTTTATCGCGGTCGATCGGAGCGAGCGCGTTGGGGTATCGATCCGTGCCTCGGCGCAGACCACGATCCCATGCAAGATAGTTGCTGTGGGTGAGACCGGACCTGTGATTGTTATTACCCCCTGCTTTGCTTCGACTGCGTGCTGACTTCGATTCGCCAGGTCCGATGAGGGTACTACGGGTTTTACAAATCTGCCGAAAAGTAAAGCACAAATCGCGCGGGCGCGCTATGAGGGGAAGTGTGTCGGCGCGCGCGAGAGCACGAAGAGAACATGGCGGCCACGGAATGGGACGCCGCAAAGGCAAGCGCCCCGTCTGCGGAGCATGACGGGGCGCATCGATAGATCAGCGGAAAGCGAGGCCACGCTCGCGAGCATTCAGCTCATTGGCGTGGCTTCATCGAAACGGCGCATTACTTTGCCAGTTTCGAATGACGGCGCGAGTAGCCGAAATAGATAACCATGCCGATCAGCAGCCAGATCACGAACGCGCCCCACGTGATGCCTTGCAGATTCAGCATCAGGAACAGGCACGATGCGACCGCGAGCACCGGCACGACCGGCACGCCAGGGCAACGGAACGCGCGCGGCAGCTCTGGGTGCGTCTTGCGCAGCACGAGCACCGCGATCGACACCATCGAGAACGCCGCGAGCGTGCCGATATTGATCAGCTCAGCCAACACATTGAGCGGCACCAACGCGCCGATCAGGCCGAAGAAGATGCCGACGAGCCACGTCGTGAAGAACGGCGTCGCGAAACGCGGATGCACTTTCGACAGCTTCGCGGGCAGCAGGCCGTCGCGCGACATCGCGAAGATCACCCGCGTCTGACCGTAGGCCATCACGAGAATCACGGTCAGCATGCCGAGCACGGCGCCGAGGTCGATGAAGCCCGCGACCCAGTTCTGCCCCGCGAGTTGCAGCGCGTACGACACCGGGTGCGAAATGCCCATGAACTTCCCGGACGGCACGATGCCGGTGACGACCGCGGCCACGGCCACATACAGCACCGCGCACACGCCGAGCGACGCGATGATGCCGATCGGGAGGTCGCGCTTCGGATTCTTCACTTCTTCGGCCGCCGACGACACCGAGTCGAAGCCGATGAACGCGAAGAACATCACCGCGGCCGCGCCGAACACGCCGCTCCAGCCGTGAGGCATGAACGGGTGCCAGTTGGCCGGCGTGACATGAAACACGCCGACGCCGATCACGAGCAGCACGACGACGACCTTGATCGCAACCATGATGTTGTTGATTCGCGCGGATTCGCGCACGCCGAGCGACAGCAGCGTGGTGATCGCCATCATCACGAGGAAGGCGGGCAGGTTGAACAGCGTTTCGTGTCCGGGCACGGCGCCGGGGGCTGCGCTCAGCGCCATCGGCAGCGATACGCCGAAGCCCGACAGCAACGACTGCAGATAGCCGGACCAGCCGACCGACACCGCCGAGGTCGCGAGCCCGTACTCGAGCATCAGGTCCCAGCCGATGATCCACGCGGCCAGCTCGCCGAGCGTCGCATACGAGTACGTGTAGATCGAACCGGCGACCGGAATCGTCGATGCGAATTCAGCGTAGGCGAGCGCGGCGAAGCCGCAGGCGATCGCCGCGATCAGGAACGAGATCATCAGCGCGGGACCGGCCTGTAAGGCGCCCGTGCCGGTCAGCACGAAGATGCCGGTGCCGATGATGGCGCCGACGCCGAGGAAAGTCAGGTCGAGCGCGCCCAGCGCCTTTTTCAGGCCGGCGGTCTGAGCGCTCGTCGCAAGCATGTGCTCGACGCTCTTTTTGCGAAACAGGGACATTGGAGTGGATCTCCAGTGGTGCACGCTTGTTGCGCGCCGAATGTCGGGAAAACCCGCGATTCTAGCGGATGCGTGTCGCCGGGCTGGTTCGCGCGGCCCTTTCCGGGCCAAGGCGATGGGCGGAAACTTCTGCCAGGAGGTGATTTCGAGGAGGTCTTGCGGTGCCGGAAGCGGGGCGGCGGTGAAGCTATTTACTGAATAGTCAATTGATGAGGATGCAATCTCTCCGATTGCGCCGGCGCCACGATCGGACGACCGCGGCGCAACGCCGCAGGCACGGCTGGCGGCGCCTGCTGGGCTAGCCCGCCATCGCGGGATTCAGATCGACGAGGCGGTTGCTCATTACATAGAAGGTCAGCTCGGCGTTGTTGCGCAGCTTCATCTTGTCGAGCAGCCGCGTGCGGTACACGCTGACCGTCTTCACCGACAGCGACAGCGCGGCCGCGATATCGGTGAGACGTTTGCCGGACGCGAGCATGCACAGCGTCTGGTACTCCCGATCGGACAGCTTTTCGTGCGGCAACTGCTCGCCGTCGAACGACACGTAGTCGGCGAGCGCCTCGGCCATCTCGGGGCTCACGTACTTGCGGCCCGCCGCGACCTGCTGGATCGCGCCGATCATCTGCGCGGCATCGACCGTCTTCGACAGATAGCCGGACGCGCCGGCTTTGAGCGCGCGCACCGCGTACTGGTCCTCGCGGTACATCGAGAACATCAGCACCGCGACGCGCGGCGCCTTGCGCTTCAGACGCTTGAGCACCTCGACGCCATTCATGTCGGGCAGCGAAATGTCGAGCAGCACGACGTCGAAGCTCTGGTGGACGACCCGGTCGAGCGCTTCGGAGCCGCTTTGCGCCTCGGCTACCTCGCGCGCGACGCCGCGATCGACCAGCAGATGGCGAACGCCCTGGCGGACCACCGCGTGATCTTCGACGATCAGGATGCGCAGGCTCATGGTCGCGGGCTCACGATTGCAGCGCGCGCCGGGCGGCGCGCGGCGTTGGGGCGGCCGCGAGCAGCGCGTGCCACGCGAAGCGGGCCTGGATCAGGGTCCCGCGCGGGGTGATGGCGGCGTTGCTGCCAGTGCCGCTGTCCTCGCCACGACCGATGCTCGTGCGCCTCGCGCTGATTCGCAGCGTGCCGTCGAATGCGGCGCAGCGCGCCTGCATGCCGGCGAGGCCGAAATGACCGTCGGTTTTTTTCTGGCCACGGCGTTCGCGCGCGCCGCGCGGCAGGCCGATGCCATCGTCGCTGACGAGGAGCCTCAGATGACGCGCACCGGTTTCGACGCGCAGGTCGGCGCAGGTCGCGCGTGCGTGCTTCGCGACGTTGTTCAGCGCTTCCTGCGCGACGCGGAACACGGCGAGCGCGGCATCGGCGGGCAGGCGCGCGAGCCGCGCGTCGCCGCTGCAGGTGAAGGTGGTGCGCAAGCCGGTGCGCATGGAGAAGTCGCGGGCCCAGCACTGCAGCGCGCCGGCGAGGCCTGTCTCGAACGACGGCGCGTGCAGTTGCGCGATGGCGTCGCGATTTGCCGCCTGCACGGCGTCGAGCGAACGATTCGCGACCGCGAGCGCGGCCGCGCATTGCGGCGGCGCGTCGGCGGGCAGCCAGGTTTCGATGCCGGCGAGCGCGAAGCGCGTCGCAGTCAGCTCGGCGCCGACGCCGTCGTGCAGCTCGCGCGCGACGTGACGGCGCACGCTTTCCTGCGCGTCGACCAATTCGGCCGACAGCTCGCGTACCCGCGCGCGCAGCCGCTCGATCTCGCGCGCGGCGAGCGATGGCATGTCGAAGCCATCACGCTGCGCGGACGAAGCCAGCGCAGCGTTGAACGGGACGGCAGTCGACGTATCCATGAATTTCCCTCTCAGGAGGCGGAGTGGACGGCGAAGCGGGCACGCGCAGACGGAATCAAAGCCTGCGAATCACGAGGTTTCGCGTCGGACGAAACACGATGGCCCAACGTAACGAAATTTACATTCAGTAACAACTCTGGTGGACGACGATCGGTGCATGAATTCGTCTGATCTCGCGGCGCGATGATATCTCAAAAAGATTAAAAAAGCAGTCGCACCAAGGCTTAGCGCAGAGTCTTCAGGGATTACATGATGTTTACAGCGGACTCGTGCTGTCAGAGGAATTCTGACAGCGAAGGTGACGCAACGCGCTCCAATTTGTAACGGAGCAACAAAAAAAAAGGAGCCCGGAGGCTCCTTTTTTGGAATTCGCGGCACGCGGGCCGCGAAGAAGAATGCCGGCCGGCTTAGCCGACGAAGGCCTTTTCGACCACGTAATGGCCCGGCTCGTTGTTGCTGCCTTCCTTGAAGCCCGCGTCTTCGAGCAGCTTGCGCGTGTCGCGCAGCATGTGCGGGCTTCCGCACAGCATGACGCGGTCGTCCTCGAGCGAGAAACCCGGCACGCCGAGGTCGGCGAACAGCTTTTCGGTTTCGATCAGCTCGGTGATGCGGCCGCGGTTCTGGAACGCTTCGCGCGTGACGGTCGGGTAGTACAGCAGCTTTTCCTGTACGAACTCGCCGAGGTGTTCATGCGCCGGCAGGTGCTCGGTGATGTATTCCTTGTACGCGAGTTCGTCGACGAAACGGCAGGTATGCGTGAGGACCACGCGCTCGTAGCGGTCGTAAATGTCCGGATCCTTGATGATCGACATGAACGGCGCGAGGCCCGTGCCGGTGGACAACAGCCACAGCGTCTTGCCCGGCAGCAGGTTGTCGGCCACCAGCGTGCCGACCGGCTTCTTGCCGATCAGCACTTCGTCGCCGACCTTCAGGTGCTGCAGACGCGATGTGAGCGGGCCGTCCTGCACCTTGATGCTGAGGAATTCGAGATGTTCTTCGTAGTTCGCACTGGCGAGGCTGTATGCGCGCAGCAGCGGCTTGCCCTCGACCTGCAGGCCCACCATCGTGAACTGGCCGTTTTCGAAACGGAACGACGGATCGCGCGTGCAGGTGAAGCTGAAAAGCGTATCGGTCCAGTGATGGACGCTCAGGACGGTTTGTGAATTCAGGTTGCTCATGGCTTCTTGGATAGTGCGAAAACAAAGGCGGCCAGTCGTCTGAGCCGGCCGGCACGGCAAGGGGCGATGCTGCGCTGACCCGTGGTCGGGACTCCCGCGCAATCCGTCATTTTACCGTGCCCGCCGGGGCGGGGCCGCGGCGCGGCGGTCGAGCGTGGTAAAGCGGGTTGCCAAACCGGGAAGCGGCGGCGCCGGCATGCTGGCGCCGCGAAGTACGTTGGCGTGAGTGCGGCCGTGCTTCAGCGGGGTACGGCGATTCGGCGAACGCCGCGAAGGGCGGCTGCCATTGGTTGCCCGGCAGGCGCGAAAGCGACGCGCCGCAAGGGCAACATTGTCAGGATGATACCGAAAGGCGGCGTGCGCCGCAGCATTGACCCTGCTGATAAAACTGGCAAATGGGGCGGAACCCTGCCGGCGCCATCGAGATCGCCTCGCTTTCGACTATCGTTTGCGCGCCGCGATTTTTTGGGGAATACGCCCGACGTTGCCTCGTTTACGCAGGACGCGAGTCGCGCGAAGCCAGGCGGTGCGGTGGGTGGCCGGCCGGCGTGCCGTCCTGGAGCACGCTCAAACCCGGCGATGTGGTGGTGTCGAATTTCAATGCGAAGTCGAATCTGCAGGGAACCGGTACGACGATCGTCAAGCTCGTGTCCAACAGCGATCCGGTGACGTTCTTCCAGGGAAGCAATCTCGGTCTCACGACGGCGCTCGCCGTGCTGGGAAGCGGCTTCGTGCTGGTGGGCAATGTGCCGACCACGGATGGCAAGAACGTCGTCGCGCCGGGCTCGCTGCTCGTCACCAATCTTCAGGGCGGGCTCGTCAAGGAACTGAAAGATCCCAACCTGCTGGACGGCCCCTGGGATCTCACCGTGATCGACGGGGGGCGATTCGTCCGGGTCTTCGTCTCGGATGTGTTGAACGGAAAGGTCGCGCGGATCGATCTTGCCATCGGCGAGGATGGCGTTCAGATGCTGCTTGGCTCCACGAATACGGCGACCGTCTGGACGTTGCGCACCGACAGTCAATAAGGAAACCGGGGACGACGATCGGGGACGTCGTGACGCGTCGGGGACGCGTCACGGTCACACGGTTTCGCGGCGAGTCTAACGGTACACAGAGATGGGCCGGGGGCGGCGATTGTGGCGGCAAGCCTCGGCCAAGTAAGGAAATTCTGTCCGATGGAATTGATGACGCCAATTCGCGGGTGCCGCTTGCTCACACCGCCGGCACCCGCTTTTTTCCGCGCTGTTTCAACACGCGCGCCTGCAGCACGATCACGAGTAGCAGGAACACGCCGCGAATCACCGATTGCCAGTACGCGGACAGACTGATGAACCCCAGCCCGTTCTCGAAGTTCAGCAGATTGAACACGAGCCCGAGCAGCAGCACGCCGGCAATCGTCATCGCAACGGAACCCTCGCCGCCCGTCAGCAGCGTGCCGCCAAGCACGACCGCCGAAATCGCGAACAGCTCCCAACCGACGCCTTCGTTAGGCTGCCCAGCGCCGAACTGCGCGGCGAGAATCACGCCCGCCATGCCGGCGAGCAGCCCGCTGACCGCATAGGCCATCACCAGCGTGCGGTCGACATTCAGCCCCATCAGCCGCGCGGCCTCTTCGCTGCCGCCGATCGCGAGCGAGTGCCGCCCGAAGCGCGTGCTGCGCAGCGCGAGCCAGCCGGCGACCGCGGCGACGAGCGCGACGAGTCCCGGAATCGGCAGCCCGAACAGGTCGCCCTGACCGAAGTTGCCGAAGTTCGAATCGGCCGCGATCGATACCGCGTCGTTCTTGCCGAGCAACAGCGCGACGCCGTGGGCGCCGAGGCTCGTCGCGAGCGTGACGATGAACGGCAGGATCTTGAGCCGCGTGACGATGACGCCGTTCAGCACACCGACCGCGAGCCCGGCCGCGCAACCGGCCAGCACCGCGACCCAGCCGCCGAAGACGCTCGTCAACGCGGCGACCACGCTCGCGAGCGCCGCGACCGTGCCGACCGACAGATCGATGCCGCCCGTGATGATCACGAAGGCCATGCCGATGGAGATCAGCGCGAACATCGAGTTGTAGCGCCAGAACGACGTGATGTTGTACGCCGAGCCGAAGTGGTCGTAGCGCACGAGGCCAAAGACGACGAGCCCCGCGAGCGCAAGCAGGATGGGAAGATTCTTTTTCATCGCATCGAATCCGGAAAGGTTGCCCGCAGATCGTGAAAACGAGCGTGAGCGCCAGCGCCAGAATCAGCGCGAGCGCCGCTGCACGTAAACCGCCGCGACGATGATGCCGGCCTTCACGACGAGCGCGGCGGCATCGGGAATGCCGTGCGCGAGCAGCGTATAGCGCAGCAACTGGATGATCAGCGCGCCGATCAGCGTGCCGCCGATATACGCCTTGCCGCCCGTCAGCGCGGTGCCGCCGACCGCGACCGCCGCGATCGCATCGAGTTCGACGCCCAGCCCCACGACGTTCGCATCCGACGACGAATTCACCGAGATCGAGATCAGCCCCGCGAGGCCCGCGAGCGCCGCGCACAGCGTGTACGCGATCATCTTGACGGTAGCGGTCGGCACGCCGCACAGATACGCGGCTTTTTCGTTGCCGCCGGTGATCAGCAGATACTGGCCGAACAACGTCTTGCGCACGACCCACGCGAACACGCCGACCAGCGCGAGCATCAGCAGCACCTGGAACGGCACGCCCGCGACCTTGCCGAGCGCGATCCACTGAAACGCTGGCGTGTCGAACGCCTGCAGGCTGCCGTCGGTGACGACCTGCGCGATGCCGCGTCCGGCGATGAACAGCACGAGCGTCGCGACGATCGGCTGCACCGATAAACGAGTGACGAGCAGGCCGTTGAACACGCCGCATGCGGCCGCCGCGACTACCGGCAGCACGAACGCAAGCCCGATGCCGAGCGGCCCCGCTATGTTGAGGAACAGCATCGGCGCGAGCGCGCCCGAAATCGCCATCGACGCGCCCACCGACAGATCGATGCCGCCCGTCGCGACGACCAGCGTCATGCCGATGCCGACGATCACGATCGTCACGACCTGCGTCATGTTCACGTTGAACGTCTGCAACGACCAGAAGTGCGGCGTGAAGATCAGGTTGAACAGCACCATCGCGAGCAGCACGATCACTTCGCACTGCATCGCGAGATGGCGCCACTTGTGCACGGTGCTCGCGGACCGTGCGGGCGGGGTATTGGTCGATTGCATCATGGTGGTGTCGGCGCCCGCCGCAGCGGCGCCCGCCGCATCGCTGCGCAGCGAATTCGAACGCAGCTTAAGCGCCATGACGGTCGCCCTCCAATGCGTCTTCGATGTGTGCCGATAGCGCGGCTTGCGCGAGCGCCGATTGGCCCTCGCTGCCGTAGGCGATCGCATCCATGATCGCGGTCTCGCTCATGTCGGCGCCGTTCAGTTCGGCGACCGTGCGGCCGTCGCGGATCACGACCGCGCGATCGGCGACCGCGGTCAACTCTTCGAGCTCGGACGCGGACAGCAGTACCGCGAGCCCCGCATCGCGCAACTCGCGCACGATCTTCGCGACGTCGGCTTTCGCGCCGACGTCGATGCCGCGCGTCGGCTCGTCGAGCAGCAGCAGCGCTGGCTCGGCCGCGAGCCAGCGCGCGAGCAGCACTTTCTGCTGGTTGCCGCCCGATAGCTCGCGGATCGGCTGATCGGCCGATCGCAGCTTGATGCCGAGCGACGCGATGAAGCGATCGACGATCGCCTGCTGCTTCTTCACGTCGACGATGCCGTTTTTCGCGAGCGTGCGCAGACAGACGAGTGTCAGGTTGTCGCGCACCGACAGCTCGGGGACGATGCCTTCGCCCTTGCGGTCTTCGGTCAGGTACGCGAGGCCGCGCGCGATCGCGTCCTGCGGCGACTTCAGCGCGACTTTCTCGCCGCCGATCGACAGCGCGCCTTGTGCCAGCGGATCGGCGCCGAACATCAGCCGCATCGTTTCGGTGCGGCCCGAGCCGAGCAGTCCGGCCAGGCCGACCGCCTCGCCAGCGTGCACGCCGAGCGACACGCCGTTGACCTTCGGCGGCGCGCCGAGCTGCGTCGCGCCGATCACCTGCTTGCCGCGCCTCGCGAGATTCGCTTCGCGCGCGGCCGTGTCGTCTTGCACGACGGCGGCGAGCGAGCGGCCGAGCATCGTCGTGACGAGCTGCAGCTTGTCCATCTCGGCCATCGTGCTTTGCACGACCGTCTGGCCGTCGCGCATGACGGTCACGCGATCGCACAGCGCGTACAGCTCGTCGAGCCGGTGCGAGACGAAAATCACCGCGCGGCCGTCGTCGCGCAGCTTGCGCACGACGGTGAACAGCAGTTCGACTTCGCGCTCGTCGAGCGACGACGTCGATTCGTCCATGATCACCATCTTCGCGTCCGACGACACCGCGCGCGCAAGCGCCACCATTTGCTGGATCGCGGTCGAGTAACGACCGACCGGCTTTTTCACGTCGATCTGCAAACCGAACGAATCGAGCAGCGCGGCCGCGCGCTGCTGCACCGTTCGCCAGTCGATCAGACCGAAGCGGCGCGGCTCGCGGCCGAGAAAGATGTTTTCCGCTACCGAGCGGAACGGCACCAGGTTGATCTCCTGGTAGATCGTGCTGATGCCCGCTTCGCGCGCCTGCTTGGGCGTGCGGAAATCGACCTCGCGGCCTTCGAATCTCACGCTGCCCGAGCCGCGCCGATAGGCGCCGGTCAGGATCTTGATCAGTGTCGATTTGCCGGCGCCGTTCTGGCCGATCAGCGCGTGCACTTCGCCCGCGGCGAGGCTCAGGTTCGCGCCGCGCAACGCGGGCACGCCGCCGAAGCTGATGCCGATGTCCTGCATCTCGAGCAGCGGCGAACGGGTAAGGGGGAGTGTGGCGTCTCTTTGCCAGATTCCGTCACGGGCGTTCTCCTGATGCGGATGCCCTGCTACAACGCGGAAGGGAGTCCCCGGGAAAATGATGCGCCCGGGGCGCTTCCCGATAATTGCGATCAGTAGCCGTACTGCATGTTCTGCTGCACGTTTTCCTTGTCGTAGAAGCGGTCGGACACCTTGATCCAGGTGGGGATCTTTTCACCCTTCGCATAGCGCTGCGCGACGTCGCAGGCGAGCGGGCCGAAGAACGGGCTCGACTGCACGCTCGCGCCGAGTTCGCCGGCCGCGATCGCGTCCATGCCGCCCTTGGTGCCGTCGATCGTGACGATCTGAATGTCCTTGCCCGGCTGCTTGCCGGCCGCCTTGATCGCGGCAATCGCGCCGAGCGCCATTTCGTCGTTGTGCGCGTACACGGCGGTCACGTCGGGATGCGCCTGCAACAGTGTTTCCATCACCTTGCGGCCGGTGTCGCGCGCAAAGTCGCCGCTTTGCGACGCGATGATCGTCATGCCGGGGTGCTTCGCGATGACTTCATCGAAACCCTTCTTGCGATCGTTCGCGGCCGACGCACCCGTCGTGCCTTCGAGCTCGATGATCTTCGCCTTGCCGCCCGTCGCCTTGACGAGCCAGTCGGCGGCGCGGTGACCCTGATCGATGAAGTCCGAGCCGATGAACGTGATGTAGTCGCGGCCAGCCTTCGCCACCGATTGGTCGACGTCGCGGTCGACGAGGATCACCGGAATGCCGGCCTTCTTCGCCTGCAGCACGACCGGCGCGAGCGGCTTCTCTTCACGCGGCGGGAACACCAGCAGATCGACGTGCTGGGCGATCATGCTTTGAATGTCGGAGACCTGTTTGGAGTTGGAGCCGTTGGCGTCGGTCATCACGATCTGCCAGCCGCATTTCGCGGCGATGTCCTTGAAGCTCCTGGTTTCCGCGAGACGCCATGGGTTGTTGCTTTCGGTCTGCGCGAAGCCGACCTTCAACGGGGTCTTGGTCGGCAACTTCGGCAATGCGTCGTCCGCGTGCGCGGCCGCCGCGCCGACACCGATTGCCAGAGCCAGCAGCGAAGCTGCCAGCAGACGAATCTGCTGCTTGCGCGCGTGCATGCGCGACTGCGTATTGAGCGACGCCACGTCTTCCTCCAGTAACCGGTGACGGTTTATTTGCTTTTCGTGCTGCTCGGGATTGCCTCTGTCCAGCCGGGGGGCCGACGTTGGTTCGCCGGCGAGCGCGCGATTGGCGATGGCCCACCGGCGCGCTGTCTTCCCGACCCGACGTGCCGATTATTCCACTCAAAATTATTATCGGTCAATCACTAATAATATTAACTGTCGCCGGTTTTTCCTCGGTAATTGCCCTGACCGAGGTGCGTTCCACCAGCGGTCCGTCGAGCTTGACCGTGCGATGGCGCACCGGCGCGCCGGCCGCGCGGTTGTGCTCTTCCTGCAGCAGCGTTTCGACGGCCCAGCGGCCGAGTTCGTAGTTGGGCAGCACCACCGTCGACAGCGGCGGATGCGTGTGGCGCGCGATTTCCTGGTCGTCGTAGCCGAGCACCGACACGTCCTCGGGCACGCGCAGGCCGAGCTGCTTGAGCGCCTCGATCGCGCCGATCGCGGTCAGGTCGTTGGCGCAGAAGATCGCAGTGGGCGGATTGGCCTCGCGCATCAGCGACAGCGTCAGCTCGAAGCCGAGGCCGGGGCTCCAGTCGCCGTCGCGCACCAGTTCGGCCGCGAAAGGCAGATCGGCGGTCGCGAGCGCGGTGCGATAGCCCTTCAGGCGGTCTTTCGCGGCGTCCTGCCACGGCTCGCCGTTGATGTAGCCGATGCGCCGGTGGCCGGCCTGCAGCAGGTACTCGGTCGCCAGATGGCCGCCCGCGACTTCGGCCGGCACCACGGACGAGAACGTGCTGTCGCCGGTGTAGCAGTTCAGCAGCACGGTCGGCACCTGCGACAGCGCGGTCGGCGGCGCTACCTTGCGCGTGTAGACGGTCGCGTAGATCACACCGAACACGTGCGGATTGGTGAGGACCGTGTCGAGTACCTGTTTTTCGATGTCGGCGTTGCCGTGCGTCGAGTAGACCGCGAGCATCTTGCCGCTCGCGTACGCGGCGTCGCGCGCGCCGTCGATGTTGACGACCGGGTGCGGGCTCGTCGAGATTTCGTCGGCCAGATAGACGATCAGGTTGCGCTCGTCGCTCGATGCCGCTACGGGCGCGCGCAGCGACAGCCGGTAGCCGAGGTCGTGCGCGGCCTTCAGCACCTTGTTGCGGGTCGCATCGGAGAATTTCGCGCCGGCCGCGTTGTTGAGCACGAGCGAAACGGTGGATTGCGACACGCCGGTGAGCTTGGCGATGTCGGTCATGGTGGGACGGCGTTGAGTCGATTTTTTCATTGTGCGGGCCGCGCCGAGGCGGCGCTGAAGCGAGGGAATGCCAGCGGCATCATGCTGCTGACGGTACCACTAATAATATGCGCGCAGCAACGCGCGCTAACCCGCCATGTGGGGATGGAGCTTACGGTCCGCTACCGGCCCTGTTTGAACGAAGTTATTACTAATAATATTGACCAATGGTGCGGTGTCGTGCGATCCTCGCTCGGGGCGGACTGAGGTGGTCCGCCGGCCGCGGGGTGCGCGGCACGTCAAAGGAGATATGAATGCACGTTGATGCCGCTTTCCGCTCGCGGTTTCGCCTCGTCTGACCATGCGCGACGTTTCCCTGAATCCTGCCCGGCCGCGCGAGGCACATGCCGTGACCCGTTCGGCGACTCAACGCTCATGGCTCGACGATCCCGTGATCGCGGCGCGCCTCGTCACGTTGTCGGCCGGTGCGTTGCGAGCGGTGCTCGCGCCGGACGTTGGCGGCGCGCTCGCGGCGTTCTACGAAGTCACGCCGGAAGGTCCGTTGCACTGGCTGCGGCCGGCGCTGCCGGAAGCGTTCGAAGCGCGCGATCCGCTGCGCATGGCGAGCTTTCCGCTGTTCCCATACTGCAACCGGATTCGCGATGCGCGCTTCGCGTTCGACGGCGCGACGATCGATCTCGCCGGCAACGACCCGCGTTTCGCCCACGCGCTGCATGGCAACGCGTGGCGGCATCCGTGGCGCGTCGGCGCGCGCAGCGAAAGCGCGGTGGACTTGCACTTCGAGCACGAACCGGATGCGAGCGTGACTGGCGACTGGCCGTTTCGCTATCGCGCGCGGCAGCGTATCGAGTTGCGCGGTGGCGCGCTCCACATCACGATGTCCGCGCGGAATCTCGCCGGCCGGCCGATGCCGTTCGGCATGGGCCATCATCCGTACTATCCGCGCACCGCGTCGACGCGCATCCACGCCGACGTGCAGGCGATGTGGCACGCGGACACCGACGTGCTGCCGACGCATCTTGGCCCGCATCCGGCCGTCGACGCATTGCGCGCGGGCATGTCGCCCGATGCGTTCGATCTCGACAACAACTTTTCAAACTGGTCGCGCGTGGCGACGATCTCGTGGCCTGACGAGCGCCGCAATCTGACGATGCGTGCCGACGCGCCGTTCGATCACCTGGTCGTGTTCGCGCCGGCCAACGATCCGCACCTATGCGTGGAACCGGTCACGAATACGACCGATTGCTTCAACGCGGTTGGTACACAAGAGCACGTCGGTGGCTGCGTATTGCAGCCGGGGGAGGAGATCGAAGCGGCGTTGAGCTGGACGCCGCATCGCGAGTGAGGGGGACGCGCTTTCCGTTGGCGAAAGCTCAACCAGCAGAAGCGCTCACTCCAGCCGCAACTTCGCCATATACGGTAAATGATCGGACAGCCACGCGGTCTCCTGCGTCGGCTGGATCCATTCGACCGGCTGCATGTCGCGCACGAACATCTTGTCGAGCGACAGCGCCGGCGAGAACGCCGGGAACGTGCGCGCCGGTTCGCCGAGCAGCGTCGCGACTTCCTGCAAGCCATGCTCGCGAAAGAGCGGCACCGAGTCGTTGCGCCAATCGTTGAAATCGCCGGCCAGCACGAGCGGACCGTCGGGGGCTTCCTTCGCGATCCAGTGCGCGATCCAGTCCATCTGCCGCAACCGCGCCGGACGCGTCAGCGCGAGATGCGCACAGAGCAACGTGACGAGTCGTCCGCCGAACGTCGCACGCGCGACCAGCAGGCCGCGCTTTTCGAAGCGGTGCGCGGAGATGTCCCAGCGGCCGCCGAGATCGAGCGGATGCGGCGACAGGATCGCATTGCCGTGCCGCCATGACGGCTTGAACACGTTCGGGCCGAGCGCGACTTCGAGTTCGAGCGCGCGCGCGATTTCGGTTGCCTGACAGTGCCATACGTCGGTCAGTGGATCGCCCATCGGCGTGCCGAAACTGCTCGCCAATACCGGCGACGGCATACGCCGCGCCATCGCTTCCTGCAGGAAGTATGCGTCCGCGTGGGTCGATTGAACCCAGCGCTGCATCGCCTGCCAGGCCTGAAAACCGAGCGGTGTGCGGCCCTTGTGCAGGTTCCAGCTCACCGCGACGAAATCGTTCGGCGCGAGATTCTCGCGGATCAGTTCTTCTGGGTTTCGCATGCCGCGTTATCCACGTGTTCTGTTTGAGCGCGTCGGTAAGGCGCGCGGTTCCTGTCAGTTCGGATTGCTGCTGCCGGTCGCGGCGCCATTGCCGCTCATGCCGCCGTTCGTGCCGTTGCCGTTCGCACCGTTGCTCACGACGTTCGCATGCACGCGGTACACGAGGTTCGGATTGTGATCGACGATCGTCCAGCTCGCCCATTGATCCGGCGGCACCACGAGACCCGGGTGGCTCGCGCTCACCTGGCGCGGCTGCGGCGGCAGCTTGCAGCCGATGTCGGTGCGCGCCGCATTGTCGTCCTCGAGCGTTTCCTGTGTGTCGATCGAAAACATCACGCCCTCGGGATCGACGCGCAGCGGCGACACCGTGATCGTGCGTGACAGATCGATGCTGCCGGCCGGCTGGTCCTTGCAGCCGACCTCGTGTTGCACGACCTGGTGATGCGTATCCGTGCGCGCCTGGCCGACGGTGGTGGTGCCGTCGAACGAATCGATCTGCTGGCCATCTTTCACCACCTGCAACTGCCATTGCACGACCTGCTGCGCTGGCTGTTGTTGCGCGTGGGCGAGCAACGAAGCGCCAAGCAGCATGGCCACGATACTGGTTTTCCACATAAAAAGGATCTCCGCTCACGCATCGCTTGCGTGGGTGCCTCGTAGCAATTAGAGAGCCATCTTACCCCCGATGGCCGCAACGATTTCTGACACGGTCGACGAGGGCCGGTTCAGCAACACTCCATTCCAGATAAGGATGGGATGCCAGCGATCGTTAGCAGCAGAGCCACATGACTGCTGGCTTGCACGCGTTTGTGTCCTCGCTACACTGGACTCGAACCGGCGCTCACAAGGCGCCGCCGCTGCAGAATCAGCCAAACGGGGTGAGCGATGACGACAGCAATGGTCAAACAGGAAATCGCCGTGGCCTCGTTCAGCCGGGTGTATGACCTCGACGAGGTCGAAAGCGCGCTGAACGGTCTCGGCGAGGGCGCGAACGAGGCGCTGCGCGCGACCTACGAAAAGATGCTGAAAACCGGCAATCTGCGATTCTGCGTGAAGCCGAACCGGATGCCGTCGATCGACGATCTGATCAGCGCGCTGCCCAATTTCTCCGCACCGCTCGACGACATCCGCAAGCAGGTCGCGCTGTGCCTCGAAACCGAGGACCGGCTCGAACTGATGCCGATCCTGTTGCTCGGCGAGCCCGGCATCGGCAAGACGCATTTCGCGAAGCAGCTCGCGCGCCTGCTCGGCACCGCGTACCAATACGTCGCGATGAGTTCGCTGACGGCGGGCTGGATTCTGTCGGGCGCGTCGTCGCAATGGAAGAACGCGAAGCCGGGCAAGGTGTTCGATGCACTCGTGAACGGCAGCTACGCGAACCCGGTGATCGCCGTCGACGAAATCGACAAGGCGAGCGGCGATTCGCAATACGATCCGCTCGGCGCGCTGTACGCGCTACTCGAACACGACACCGCCCAGAGCTTCATCGACGAGTTCGCCGAGATACCGATCAACGCGGGCAACGTGATCTGGATCGCGACCGCCAACGACGAACGCGCGATCCCCGAGCCGATCCTGAACCGCATGAACGTCTACGAGATCTCGCCGCCGGACCACGCCGGCGCGCGACGCATCGCGCAGTCGATCTACGACGAGATCCGCGGCGCGCACAACTGGGGCCTGCGCTTTCCGGGGACGCTTGGCGAAGCGACCCTCGATGCGCTCAAGCGGGCGTCGCCGCGCGAGATGCGCCGCGCGATCCTGAACGGCTTCGGCGCGGCGCGCATCGCGGGACGCGACCAGATCGAGCCCGCCGATATCCGCCTCGATTACGGAAACCGGCGAAAACCGATCGGATTTTGAGGTTTTCGGTCGGTTTTTTGCACCCAAACCCCGCTTCTCTGGAATTTGGGGAGCTGTCTCGACAAATTCGGACAGCCTGCGTGGTGAATACCGCGGCAATTATTGCTATTTTCGATGTGGAGCGCAGAATCGAGCCAGCTTGCACCGCCATCGTCTGGTCGGCGCGCACGAACGTTTGTCACTCCTGTCTGTACCGAGTCGTACAATTTTCCCTGGCGGTGATAAAAAGACATAAGCAGACCAGCGGACAGATGCGTTCGACAACAAACGGAACGCGGCGGCGAGGTGCCGTACCTGTCTTCCTTCCATCGGCTGAACGAGGCAGCGCGCGGCCCAATGCGCCGCGTCAACGGATATGGATCAGATTGAATGTGTAGTGATCGGCGCCGGCGTGATCGGCCTCGCGACGGCGCGCGCGCTGGCGGCGCGCGGGCGCGAGGTGATCGTGCTGGAGGCCGCCGACGCCATCGGCGTGGGCACGAGTTCACGCAACAGCGAAGTGATTCACGCGGGCATCTACTACCCGCGCGGATCGCTGAAGGCCACGCTGTGCGTGCGCGGCCGCGAAATGCTGTATGACTATTGCGCCGAGCGCAACGTGCCGCATTCGCGCTGCGGCAAGCTGCTCGTCGCCACGTCGCGCAACCAGATTCCGCAGCTCGAAAGCATCATGGCCAAAGGGCGCGACAACGGCGTGCTCGACCTGATGCGCGTCACCGGCGATCAGGCGCAGGCGCTCGAACCGGCGCTCGAATGCGTGGAGGCAGTGTTTTCGCCGCAGACGGGGATCGTCGATAGTCATCAGTACATGCTCGCGCTGCAAGGCGACGCCGAGCGCGACGGCGCCGTGTACGCGTTCCATGCGCCGGTCGAGGCGATCGAGGCTCACAACGGCCGTTTCACCATCGCGGTCGGCGGTGCGGCGCCCACCACGATCAGCGCTGCCTGCGTGATCAACAGCGCGGGTCTGCATGCGAACGCACTCGCGCGCAAGATTCGCGGACTCGACTCGCGCCACGTGCCGCCGCTCTACTTCGCGCGCGGCAATTACTTCAGCATCTCGGGGCGCGCGCCGTTCAGCCGCCTGATCTATCCGATGCCGAACGAAGCCGGCCTCGGCGTGCATCTGACGCTCGACCTGGGCGGCCAGGTGCGCTTCGGCCCCGACGTCGAATGGGTCGATGCGATCAATTACGACGTCGATCCGCGTCGCGCGGAGTCGTTTTATGCGGCGATTCGCGCGTACTGGCCGGCCTTGCCCGATGGCGCGTTGCAGCCGGCGTACGCCGGTATTCGTCCGAAGTTGTCCGGCCCGGGCGAGCCCGCCGCGGACTTCGTGATCCAGGGGGCGGCCGCGCATGGCGTGCGCGGGCTCGTCAATCTGTTCGGCATCGAGTCGCCGGGGTTGACGGCATCGCTTGCGATTGCGCAGCGGGTCTGCGAGCTGAGCGGGCGGCCTTGAGGCTGCGTTTGGACCGTACCGATCCGCTTATCTTTAGCATTTGGAATATCACGGGCGACGGCTACGTTGCTATGCTTGGCGAACGCTGTCATCAGAACGGCGTTGATTCCCATATAAATGGAGTGCGTTCCCCATGAGATCTTCCCGTCGTACGTTTTTGATCACCAGCATCGGTGTGGCATCGACGTTCGCGCTGTCGCGCCAGGCGTTCGCCGACGCGCCGAAAGTCTCCGAAACCGATCCGACCGCGCAGGCGCTTGGCTACAAGGCGGACGCGAGCAAGGTCGACAAGGCGAAATTCGCCAAATACACGCCTGGCGAGCAATGCAGCAACTGCAGCTTCTTCCAGGGCAAGGCGGGCGATGCCTACGGCCTCTGCCCGATGTTCGCGGGCAAGCAGGTCGCGGCCACGGGATGGTGCAGCGCCTATAACAAGAAGGCCTGATCAAGCCTGCGCTTGAGGTGCTTGCAAGCGCGCACGGGATGCGCCGCAATCCCGCGGCGCATGCCGGGCCGGTTTTTCAAAGCTTCATTGCAGTGGACCGCTGGACTTTTAGCGGCGCGCATTCATCAATGGTGGCCGCCTGTCGAACCACGGCCGTGCCGCCTCGAGTTGCGCGGCGAGTCTGAACAGAGTCGCCTCGCCGCCGATACGCGCCGCGAACTGCACGCCGATCGGCAGCCCGCGCGCATTCCAGTACAAAGGCACTGACATCGCCGGCTGGCCGCTCAGGTTGAACAGCTCCGTGCATCCGGCCCACGCGAACGCCTTGTTCGACGCTTCGAACAGCAGTTTCTTCATCAATCGTTCTAGCGGCATCGTGGTGATCGCGCGCATCTGCATGCGCTCGACCGAGCTTGGTCGCATCTCGCCGATCTTGATCGGCGCGGACGCGAGCGTCGCGCACAACAGCACGTCGTAGCGGTTCAGCAGGTCGGTCAGACGCGCGGTGATGCGGCGCTGTTCGTCGAGCGCGGCCGGCAAGCCCTGCTCGCCAAGCTTGCGGCCGACGTGCGCCATCGCCCATGTCGAAATTTCGAACTCGCCGCGCGTTGGCTTGTGGCCGGTGATGCGCTCCGCGTTTAGCACGAGGTCCTCGGCGGTCACCGACCACAGCGTCAGGAACGCATGACGGACCGCCGCGAAATCGACGCCGAGCGACACCGGCTCCAGACGATGACCGAGTGAGCTCGCGAGTTGCGCGGCGTCGTCGAGCGCGGCGCGTGCATCGGCCGATAACGACGGCGCGAGCATCGGCTCGGTCACGTAGGCGATCGTCAGCGGTTTGCACGGCTCGCGCGTCGCGCCGAGAAAGGTGCCGGGCGCGCCGCTCGGCCGCTCGGCGTTGCCGGCCAGCAGATCGAGCAGCAACGCGCTGTCGCGCACGCTGCGCGACACGGCGTGATCGATGCCGAGTTCGCCGACGCCGGCCTGCGCCGCGCGCGGCACGCGACCGCGCGAGGGTTTCAGGCCGAACAGTCCGCAGCACGACGCCGGAATCCGGATCGAGCCGCCGCCGTCCGACGCATGCGCGAGCGGTACGATGCCGGCAGCGACCGCCGCCGCCGCGCCGCCGCTCGAACCGCCCGGCGTGTGATCGATATTCCACGGATTACGGCACGCGCCAAATAGTTCGGGCTCCGTATAAGGCATCTGGCCGAGTTCGGACGTGCTGGTCTTCGCGAAGATATTCAAACCCGCCGCTTTCGCGAGCGCGACGACCGGCGCATCCTGAGTCGGAATGAAGTGGCGGTAGTGTCGGCTGCCCATTGCCATGGGCAGTCCCGCAACGGGCGCGCCGAGATCCTTGATCAGGAACGGCACGCCGGCGAGCGCGGCGTGGGCGGCGGAGTTGTCCGTTCCGTTTGTGCCGTCGACGGGATTCGCGCGATTCGCGTCTTCGTGCGACGCACGTTGGCGGGCCGCAACGTAGTCCTTCAGAACGATCGCGTTGATCGCGGGATTGACGGCCTCGGTGCGCGAGATCGCGACGTCGATCAATTCGCGCGCGCTGACCTGGCGCGTGCGCACGAGTTCGGCGAGGCCGATGGCGTCATGAGCGAGATAGTCTGATTGCACGTTGGTTGAGCCCTCGCGGTCGGTTGGCATGCTGCGTCGAATTCGTGGCCGGCCATGCACGCGCGACTGGGGCGTTTCGCTCGGCATCGCGTTGCCCCGCTCGGGCGTCGCACATGTGAAAAGACGGCGTGTCGGCCGACACGCCGTCTTGCACAGAGTACCCGAGTTGAGCGCCGACGTGACTCATGTGAATTCGAGTGCGCACTTCAAATGCGCGAGCGTGCGATCACATGCGCAACGCGGCAGGGCCGACTGAATGCCGGAACCGCGGATTACATCCGCTCGCCGAGGAACGTCAGCGTGCGGCCATGCGCCAATGCCGACGCGTGCTGGTTGTACGACGCACGCTCCGAGCAGTTGAAACCGTGATCGGCGTTCGGGTAGATGTTGAATTGCACGTCGGCGCGACCCGCGAAGCGCTCCTGAATCTGGCCGATGTCCGACGGCAGAATATGCGCGTCGAGCTCGCCGTAGTGGAACTGCATCGGCACCTTGATGTTCGCGGCTTTGTCGAGATGGTTATGGATGCCGCCGCCGTAGTAGGCGACAGCGGCGTCGACCGAACCGGCCGCCGCGGCCAGATAGGCGAGACGGCCGCCGAAGCAGTAGCCGATCGCGGCGATCTTGCCGGTCACTTCCGGCAGCGCGCGCAAGGCGGCCGCAGCGGCGCCGAGGTCGTCGACCGCGTCGTCGACCTTGGTTTTCTGCATCAGCTCGATGCCCTTTTCGCGATCCTTGCCGTCATACGTCAATTCGACGCGCGGCTGCACGCGCCAGAACACGTCCGGGGCGAGCGCGACATAGCCGTCCTGCGCGTACTGATCCGCGACCGAGCGGATATGGCCGTTCACGCCGAAGATTTCCTGAATGATGATGACGGCCGGTCCCTTGCCGCCCTTCGGCAGCGCGAGGTAGCCGCCGAAACTGTCGTTGCCGGCGGGGATGTCGATCCATCGGGAAGTCGTGCTCATGCTGTTCTCCATTGACTCGCGCGACCGCCGCGCGAGGTCGGTGTGTACGAAACGCTCAAGGCCACGAGGCCCTGCAACGGGCGCTTAGTTTGCCATCAAAAGAACCGCCTTGCAGCGAGGCGGGACGAGGCCTCGCGGGTGCTGCGGCGTGCTTCGATTCTCGTCAGGCGATTGAAACGATCTCGATAATTCATTTCTCCGCGATGGCGCGTCTCGGTACAGTCAGCGCGTGATGGCTCGCGCGTGTCAGCGCATCTCGCGAACATGTTGGCGAGCGCATGAATCAGCACATCGACGGCTTTGCGCCGGAAGGAAACGAACATGAATGAAGGCGGTTTCGTGACGCCGTTCGCCGAGCACTTCCAGATGCGGGTACCCGTCGTGCAGGCGCCGATGGCCGGCGGCGCGACGACGCCGGCGCTCGTCGCGGCGGTATCCAATGCGGGCGGACTTGGTTTTCTCGCGGGGGCGGCGCTCGCAGCCGAGAAGATCGCGAGCGAGGTCGCGGCGATTCGCGCGCTGACCGATCGCCCGTTCGGCGTGAATCTGTTCGTGCTCGATCCGGTCTCGCCCGATGAAGCCACCGTGCGCCGCGCGCTCGACGCAATCGATCCGCTGCGAGCCGATCTCGGCTTGCCGCCGGGACAGCCGCTCGCACGCTATGCGCCTGACTTTCGCGCGCAACTGGAAACGCTGATCGAATTGCGGGTGCCGGTCGCCGGCTTTACGTTCGGACTGCTAGCAGCGGACGACGTCGAGCGTTTGCACGCGAGCGGCAGCTATGTAGTTGGGACTGCGACGCATGTTGAAGAAGGCATCGCGTGGCGCGATGCGGGCGCCGATGCCGTCGCCGCGCAAGGCGCGGAGGCGGGCGCGCATCGCGGCACGTTCATCGGCGCCTTCGAAGATGCGCTGGTCGGCACGATGGCGCTCGTGCCGCAACTGGTCGACGCGACCGGGCTGCCGGTGCTCGCGGCCGGCGGCATCATGGACGGTCGTGGCATCGTCGCGGCACTCGCGCTGGGCGCGCAAGCCGCGGTGATGGGCACCGCGTTTCTGACCACCCGCGAGAGCGCGATCCCCGAGGTATGGAAAACCCGCGTGCGCGGCATGGCAGATACCTCGACCACGGTGACGCGCGCGATCACGGGCCGCCACGCGCGCGGCATCCGCAATCCGTTGATACAACGTTTGCGCGAATCGGCGGACAGCATCGCGCCGTATCCGGTGCAAAACGCGTTGACGCAGGAGCTGCGGCAAAACGCGGCGCGTGCGCAGAACGGCGATTACCTGTCGTTGTGGGCGGGGCAGGGTGCGCCGCTTGGCCACACGCGCGACGAAGCAATCGGCGCGATCGAACTGATGGCGCAGCTCGAGCAGGAATGGCAGGCGGCCTCCGTGCGAATCGCCGCGTTCTTGCGTTGATTGCATGGCCGATTTAAGGCTGATTTAAGTTTTTTACCGCACTCACAATCCTGTGCGGCACGCCACATTTTTGAGTTGAAAAACCCTTCGAATCATATGTGACAGAAGCCGGAAAATGGCTAAATCCGCGCCCGCGGAGAAACTTACCAATTAGCGGAAACCCGCATGGGCTGGGGTTTTCCGGCCCGCTCGCCCAAGCCACGAGCGGTTCGCCCGGGAACTGCGCTATTAGTGTTGTTCCCACTTTCTCAAAAAATTCCCGCAAATTAATTTGATGGCCTACACTTGCGCGCAAGTACGGTTTGCCAACTGTCACAAACAGTCCGGTAAACGTACTGGCCAAGTGCATGAACGATGCAACCGGCGTGGTCGTCCACGGGACTGAGCGACACGTGTAGGGGAAGCGGGGCACAGGGCGATTACGTTGTTTTGACCGAAACTGGAGACTTACATGAACATCAAGATTCAAAAGCTGTTGCCGATCAGCGCTGCGGCGGTGCTGTTCGCGACGTTGGCAACATCGGCCGCGGCCGACACGGTCGTGAAGATCGGTCACGTCGCGCCGTTGACTGGCGGTATCGCTCACCTGGGTAAGGACAACGAAAACGGCGCGCGCCTCGCCATTGAGGAAATCAACGCGAAGGGTCTGACGATCGGCGGCCAGAAGATCACGCTGCAACTCGACGCGCAGGACGACGCGGCCGACCCCCGCACGGCCACGCAGGTTGCGCAGAAGCTCGTCGACGACAAGGTCGTCGCCGTGGTCGGCCACCTGAACTCGGGCACCTCGATCCCGGCATCGAAGATCTATAGCGATGCGGGCATCGTGCAGATCTCGCCGTCGGCAACGAACCCGGCCTACACGCAGCAAGGCTTCAAGACGACCTACCGCGTCGTCGCGACCGACGCGCAGCAAGGCCCGGCACTCGCGAACTACGCGGCGAAGGGCATGAAGGTGAAGAGCGTCGCGATCGTCGACGACTCGACCGCTTACGGCCAGGGTCTCGCGAACGAATTCGAGAAGACGGCGAAGTCGCTCGGTATGAACGTCGTGTCGCACGACGCGACGAACGACAAGGCCGTCGACTTCCGCGCGATTCTGACGAAGATCAAGGGTGAAAATCCCGACGCGATCATGTACGGCGGCATGGACGCGACCGGCGGCCCGTTCGCCAAGCAGGCGAAGCAGCTCGGCCTGCGCGCGAAGGTGCTGGCAGGTGACGGCGTGTGTACCGACAAGCTGTCGGACCTGGCCGGCGACGCAACCGACAACATCGTCTGCTCGGAAGCCGGCATGGCGCTCGAAAAGATGGCGGGCGGCAAGGCGTTCGAAACGAAGTACGAGAAGCGCTTCGGCCAGCCGATCCAGATTTACGCGCCGTTCACGTATGACGCGGTGTACATCATCGTCGACGCGATGAAGCGCGCTAACTCGACCGATCCGGCGAAGATCCTGGCAGCGATGCCGACGACCGACTACAAGGGCGTGATCGGCGAAACGACGTTCGACTCGAAGGGCGACCTGCAGCACGGCGTGATCTCGCTCTACAACTACAAGCAAGGCAAGAAGACGCTGCTCGACGTCGTGAAGATGTAAATTCGGTGTGGTCGAAGGCGGCGTCGGGCCGCACTTCGATTTACTGCTAAAGAGGCACGTGGGCCGTCAGGCTTGCGTGCCTCTTCTTTTTGGCGTTGCGTTTGCGTCAGATCTTCAAACGCCGCAGCACCTTCGGCCCGACGAGCGCGATCATCGCGGCGCACACGGCGACGACCGACAGCCCGATCGTCAGATTGGTCACCTGCGCGACCGCACCGATGATCACCGGTCCGAGCAGCAACCCGAAATAGGCCAGCCCCGCGACGTGCGCGAGCCCCTCGGCCGCGTGGATGCCCTTCACGCTCGCGGCCGCCGCGAACAGCACCGGCATCATGTTCGCGAGGCCCAGGCCGATCAGCGCAAAGCCGGCGAGCGCGGCCACCGGATTCGGCAGCAGCAGCGCGTCGACCATCCCGGCGCAGGCGAGCGCCGCACTGATCATCACGAGTTGCGGCGCGCCGAAGCGGGCGCGCACCGCGTCGCCGGCAAAACGCGCTGCCGCCATGCCGCCGGAAAACGCCGCGTAGGCGGCGCTGGCGAGCGCGGGCGTCGAGAGCACGACATCGCGCATATAGACCGTGGCCCAGTCGTACATCGCGCCTTCGGCGATCAGCGCGACGAGCGCCATCGTGCCGAGCGCCCACAACGCCGGCGAGCGCCAGCGGCTCGCGCGCGGCGTCGCGGCATCGGGATGCTCGGCGTGCGGCACGTGCGGCAGCACCGACGGGCACGCGAGCACCAGCACGAGCGCGCTGGCCGCCGCGGCGAGCGCGAGATGCACAGCCGGCGCCATGCCGCGCGACAGCAGCGCCCCGCCCACCGCCGCGCCGAACATGCCGCCAAGGCTGAACATCCCATGCAGCGACGACATGATCGGCTTGCCGAGCGCCTTTTCGACGGCGCTCGCTTCGGCGTTCATCGCGACGTCGAGCGTGGCCATGCCGGCGCCGAAGACGGCCAGCACGATCAGCAGGATCCAATACGCCGGCACGACGAGGATCAGCGCGGCGCAGGCGGCCATCGCGAGGCCGCCGGTCAGGCAGGCGCGGCGCGTGCCGACCCGCGCGATCCACGACGCATTGGTCACCATCGCGCCGATCGATCCGCCCGCCACCGCGAACAACGCGAACGACAGCATCGCCGGATTCAGATGGAAGCGGTCGCGCACCGTCGGCACGTGCACGCCCCACGACGCGTACATCATGCCGGCGATGAAAAATACCGCCATCGTGGCAATGCGTGCGCGTTGCCGTGCGGTGACGGACAGATTGCGATGCGCGGCGGGCAGGACGGCGAATTCGGAGGATTGGTGATCGGGCACGGAGGTCTCGAGGCGAAGTGCGCGAGAAAGCGCATTGAAAGCGGATCTTCGATTCTATCGAAGCGTGGTGGCGAATGCTTGGAGCCGTGGGATCGGGCGCATACGATTGATAGGCTGGGGATGCAACCTGGCGGTATTGCCGGCTGTCATGCCATGGCACACCGCAGTTGGTTTTTGCATTGCCGTGCGCGGCGGCTGTTCTGCCGCTCACCGCTTTCCGTTCATTCCTGATTCACCGAGGAACGCTCAGTTGAACATTCCGGCTCACGCTCCGCTGCATCTGCTGCACACGGCCACGGTCGGCACGCTCGCCACGCATGCTCGCCAGCCCGAGGGCTTTCCGTATCCGTCGGTGCTGCCGTTCGCGCCGGACGCGCGGCATCGTCCGACGATCCTCGTGAGCCGGCTCGCGGAGCACACGCACAACCTGCACACCGATCCGCGCGCCGGTTTTCTGGCCGTCGACGCACCCGACGGCGACGTGCTGGGCGGCCAGCGCGTCACGCTGCTTGGCCGCTTCGAGCCGGTCGGCTCGAGCCCGGAACTGGCGCGGCGCTACCTGCGCTATCACCCGGACGCGGAGCGCTACCTGATGCTGGGCGATTTCACGTTCTGGATCATGGAGGTCCAGCGGCTGCGCTACATCGGCGGCTTTGGCGCGATGGGCTGGCTCGGTGGCGCCGAACTCGATCCGCTGCCGCCGCTTGCAGTCAGCGAGGAGGACGCGCTGATCGCGGAATTCGGTCACCGGCTGAGTGGCGCGGGCGGCGTCGAATTGCTGGGTGTCGACCGTTATGGCGCCGATCTGAAACGCAACGGCGTGCGCCACCGTTTCGCATTCGATGGCGCCCGGTCCGATACCGGGACATTGCACGCCGCGCTCGAAGTCTGCATCGAGCGGCATGCGGATTAAGTATTTATCGTTTATCGAGAAAACGCGCATGCGCCAGTCGCGACGAACGGGTCTGGTCTTTGTCTCAATAGTGCGCGGCTTATCCAAGTCAAAGCTTTCATGCCGTGAAATGTTCGATGTGCAATGGACCGCTCAAGTCTCATTTCCTGATAGTTAAATCGTGTAAATATGCAGATGAGTGGACTTTTTCAGCGACATGCGAAATCAGGATTTGAAAGGCCGTAGTCCGACCCAAAAGCAGCGCAGGAAACTTTTTGAAACGAATTTGAATTAATTTTTCCCGGTTACTTATCCAGCCTTTCTATTTTGTGTTAATCTCGCCGTCAAATTCCGAGGCATGAAACCTTCAAAGGCGAGTCGGCAAAAGACCGGCGGTCATTTATCCATACCACAAGGGAACCTATGTCTTCTTACAAGGAACTGCTCGCACAGCGCGAGAAGCTCGAAAAGCAGATTGAAGAAGCGAAGTCGCGCGAATACGCGGAAGTCTTGAATGAAATCAAGCAGAAGATGGCGGATTACGGCATTTCGCTGAGCGAACTCGGCGGCGGCCGCGCACCGAAAGGCGCTAAAGCGAGCCGGCCGCGCGCAGGCGTCGCGCCTAAATATCGCGATCCGGAAAGCGGCAGCACGTGGTCCGGTCGCGGCAAGCCGCCGCGCTGGATTGCGGGTCTTGATCGCGAAAAGTTTCTGATCCAGAAGTAATCACGATCAGGCGGGCAGTGAGGGTTGGCCGCACGTAGTACGAATAGCGGCAATCCACCGCGTTTATAGCCTGTTGCAGAATCTGAAAAAGCCGCGCACCGTTCAGGGCGCGGTTTTCGTCATTTGCGGCGCCGAGTTTTTTGTCGCATGCGCTTCAGGCAACTGGAACGCGAATGCTTTTCGTTTAGATAAGCGATTGATTTAAAAAGGTTTTTTCCGCTTTTCCCTGCGCGCGCGATTCGCGGCGGCTACAATAACGATAATTGACCTTTCCGCCACTTCAGCATGCAGTCCGCCGCGATCGCCCAAACCACCGAGAAACAACGCGTTGCGCGCAAAAGTACTTTTGCGAGTATTGCGCTCAATAGCGTGTTGATGACGCTGCAAATCGCCATCGGCACGATCGCGCACTCGCAGGCGCTAGTTGCCGACGGTATCCATTCCCTTGCCGATCTTATTTCCGATTTTGTCGTGCTGATTGCCAATCGGCACAGCGGGGCCAAGCCCGACGCGGATCACAATTACGGGCATAGCCGTTATGAGACGGTGGCGTCGTTATTTCTCGGCGCGCTGCTGATCTCGGTCGGCGTCGGCATGTTGTGGCGCGCCGGTACGCGGCTCGCCGACATGCAAAATATTCCTGCCGTCCACATGAGCGCGCTCGCGGTCGCGGCGCTCGTGCTGGTCTGCAAGGAAGCGCTGTTTCGCTACATGCTGCGCGAGGCGAAGCGCGTGCGTTCCGCGATGCTGATCGCGAACGCATGGCACGCGCGCTCGGACGCGGCGTCGTCGCTGGTGGTGGGAATCGGCGTGATCGGCAGTCTCGCCGGCTTGCGGTTGCTCGACCCGATCGCAGCGGCCATCGTCGGTTTTATGGTCGCGCGCATGGGCTGGACCTTCGGTTGGGACGCGCTGCAGGATCTGTCGGACCGCGCGCTCGACGAAACCGCCGCGGCCGACATGCGCGCATTGCTGATGTCCACCCCGGGCGTGCGTGACGTGCACGAAATGCGTACGCGCAAGATGGGCGATTTCGCGCTCGTCGACGCGCACATTCTGGTCGATCCGATGATTTCGGTATCGGAAGGGCATTACATCGCGGAGTCGGCGCGGCTGCGTGTGCTGACCGACAAGCGCGTGCTCGACGCGCTGATCCACGTCGATCCGGAAAACGATGCGCTCGCGCATCCACCGGTCGATCTGCCGCCGCGGGAGCGCGTGACCGCCGAGGTCGACGCGGCGCTGGCGGCCTGGGGCTTGCAGGCCGCTGGGATAAATCTGCACTACCTGAGCACCGGGCTCGACGTGGAGGTGGTGTTACCGGCGGCGGCGTCCGTTGAAGGGCGCGCTGCGGACGGCCCCGAGGCCGCGCGTCTGCTGGAAAGCGAGGCGCAGTCGCTTGGGCGCGTCGATCTGGAGGCGCTCAAGCGTCGTCTCGGCGCGCGCAAGCTAGACGTGCTGCTGCAACGGGATATCTCGGCCGCGCAAGGCGGTCCGGCGGCGGAACTCAAGACTGGCGTCGCCCCCGGCGGTCGGTCAATCGCCACGGAGCCTCACAACGTCGCCTGAGTCCGATGAGTTTCGGACACCCGATGCCGCGAACCTTCATGCCGCCCGCAGCGGCGGCATCCGTCACAACGGCAACTGCGTATCGAACTTGATTTCGCGCAGCACGACGCTCGTCCGCACCTGCGCGACGGCTGGAATCTTGAAAATGCGTTCGTGCAGGAAGCTGTCGTACGCCTTGATGTCCGGCGCGACGATCTTCAGGATGTAATCGGATTCACCGGTCGTGCTGTAGCACTCGGTCACTTCGGGGCAGGTGGCGATTTCCCGCTCGAACTGCTCGACGCCGCCTTCGGTGTGGCGCGTCAGATGGATATGCGCGAGCGCGCACACATGCAAGCCGAGTTTTTCGCGATCGAGCAGCGCCGTGTAGCGCTGGATCACGCCCGACTGTTCCATGTCCTTGATGCGCCGCCAGCACGGCGTGCTCGACAGCCCGACCTGGTCGGAGATTTCCTGCACGGAACGACGTGCGTCGAGCTGCAGTAGGCGCAGGATCTTCTGTGAGAACGTATCGAGTGTCAACTGCGCCTCCGTTAGCGTCGCCGTATCAACGCATGGTAGAGGGCGCGAAAACGAAACGCAATGTAAAACGGCTCTCGCGAGCGAGATTGCCTAATTTACCGGGTCGGGAGCGGCGTTTTGCCCTGAGCCGTCCCCATCATCCTTGCCGTCCCCCGGCAGCTCGGGCTGACGCGCGCGCAAGTCCTTCAGCATGTTGCAAAAGAGGGCACCCTGCTCGATCGCGTCGTCGAGCGCGACGTGCGTGTGCGGATGCTCGTCGAACCAGTGCTTCGGAAAGCGCGGCTTGATGTTCTTGCGGTACGGCAGGCCGGTCATCGCGAACGCGAGCGTCTTGATGTCGAGCGCCGACCACGAAAACGGGCAGCGGCCGACGAAGCGCATCATGTACCAGAACATATAGGTGAAGTCGAAGCCGGCCGGCATCGCGACGAACACCGGCTTGCCGGGCAGCGCCTCGACCCATTCGACATAGGCGGTCAGGGCGGCTTCGGGTTTCTGCAAGTCCTGGCGGCAGGCCGCCCATGCTTCCGGCTGGGTCTTCCACCACGCTTCCTGAACCGGATGCGGCGCTGCACCTTCGAGCAGTTCGAGATTCGCCGAGAACGTCGCGATCAGCTGCTTGTCTTCGGTGTATGCGGCGGATGCGAAGCTCAGCATCGAATGCGGGCCGGGGATCGGGCCGTCCGCTTCGACGTCGGTACTGACATAGATTTCGCTGCTCATGCGCCCACTCCGTCGGCGACGTAGGGATTCGTGCGGCGCTCGGCGCCGAACGTCGAGGTCGGGCCGTGGCCGGGCACGAACGTGACGTCGTCGCCGAGCGGCCAGAGTTTGTCGCGGATCGAGCGGATCAGGTCCGCATGATTGCCACGCGGGAAATCCGTGCGGCCGATCGAGCCGGCGAACAGCACGTCACCGACTAGTGCAAGCCGGTGCGCGCGGCTGAAGAAGACCACGTGGCCCGGCGTGTGGCCGGGGCAGTGGTAGACCTCGAGGGTTTCGTCGCCGAATTGCACGGTGTCGCCGTCTTGTAGCCAGCGGTCCGGCTCGAAGGCGTCGGCGGCCGGAAAGCCGAAGCGCGTGCTCTGGTCCGGCAACTTGTCGAGCCAGAAGCGCTCGTCGGGATGCGGACCTTCGATCGGTACGCCGTGGTGGCTGGCGAGTGTCTTCGCGCCGGCGCAATGATCGATGTGGCCGTGGGTCAGCAAGACCTTGTCGACGGTCACGTTCTGCCGCGCGATCTCGCGCTGGATCGTGTCGAGGTCGCCGCCCGGATCGACGACGGCAGCGCGCCCGGTGGCCTCGCAAACGAGTAGCGAGCAGTTCTGCTGGAACGGCGTGACGGGGATCAGGGTGACTTTCATGGCTGGACGACGCGCTGGAAAAACATTGATTGTACCGGGCCTCGCGACAGCCTCCGCCGCCCATGCGACGGGGCCGGCTCACGGCCCGTCTCAGTCTTTCGTATGTCCATTTTTGCGATAAATGTGAAGATTGATCAAGTTTTTGAGCAGCCCGCCATCCCAAAAAAAAGTTTTGGGTATAATGGACTCCATGCACTAGGAATTGTGCTGCCACAAGGCGATGCGTTCCCACAAAAAGGGAATGCCGCTCGCCGTTCAAGTAAGGGCTGTCGGAATGCCGACGGCCATCCAGTATCGATGCGTTCGATGCACACGTCTTGCCCAGCCAGGCGCCGCGCGCCTGCTACGGAATTAATCTCCGTGACGCTGGGTGGGGCCTACGCCGCCGTTCCTGCGCGCTGAGTTGCGCGCGCAAGAACGTGTCATTGCCACGTTCAGTTGGCGGCATGTGGGGTCTGGTCAGGCTGCCGGGGACAGGTTGCGCCAGACGTGAAAATTAACCGTGCGGTAGCGGCTGAGTGAGCCGTATCCGGGCTTTGACGTACTGCGCTTTTTCGCGCGGCGCGTTGTCGTCCCTACCGCCGGAGCCGCAAGCAACCTACCCAGCAGTTTGCGGGTGACGCGGCTCGACAATGTGATTGCACGTCTTATGAAAACTCGGCTAACCCGTGGTCTAGGGACTCTTTTTGCCTTTTTTGTACTGGCCGGCTGTGCCACGCCTCCGGGCGCGCGCGATACGTCCGCGAACGACACGCCGCCAAGTACAAAGAACATGCACCTGAGCTCTTTCGGACCGCAATCGTTCGGTAGCGCGCCGGCCTCGAGCCCGAGCGCGTCGAACGCGCCCGCGTCGCCGCTGGCTGACGCGCAGCCGCTCACCGACGACGGCGTCGACGTCGCGGACTTCCATCAGATCGGACGCGCGTCGTGGTACGGACGCTTCTTCCACGGCCGCCGCACCGCCAACGGCGAGCGTTACGACATGCATGCCCTGACGGCCGCGCATCGCACCCTGCCGCTCGGCTCGTACGTGCGCGTGACCAATCCGGCCAATTCGCGCTCGGTGATCGTACGGATCAACGACCGCGGCCCGTACGCCCGCGGCCGCGTGATCGACCTGTCGATGGCGGCCGCCGCCATGCTCGACATGCGCCACACCGGCACCGCGCGGGTCAAGATCGAAGGGCTCACGCAGCAGGAAGCGCGCGCCGAGCTGAACGAGACGCTCGCGTCGAACTCGGATTCGAACAAGTGATGTGACGTTACGTGGCGATGATGCCGCGTCGGCTGAACCAACCGTCTGCAGAAAATCGAAGGGCCGCGACATGCGGCCCTTTTCTGTTGCCGTCAGCCTTTTACCCGCCGGGCTCGACTCTCACGTTTCGGGCTTGTCTTCCTTCAGCGCCAGCGCGCGCGCGTACAACACGTTGCGCGATGCGCCCGTGAGCGCCGCCGCGACCTTGGCCGCGCTGCTCACCGTCAATTCTTCCAGCAGGATGCCGAGTAGCGCGTCGTGATCGTGCTCGCCGGCCGCTTCGGGCGCCGCACCTTCGACCACCAACACGAATTCGCCACGCTGCCGGTTCGCGTCGGCAGCGAGCCACGTTGGCCCTTCGGCCAGGGTGCCCTGGTGCAGGGCTTCGTGTAACTTCGTCAGTTCCCGCGCGATCAGCAGACGGCGTGTGCCGCCGAACGCATCGGCGAGCGCCTGCACCGTCTCGACGATCCGGTGCGGCGCTTCGTAGAACACCATCGCGTGAGGATGTTGCGCGAGCGCTTGCAAGGCGGCGGCGCGCGCCTTCGGCTTCGGCGGGAGGAAGCCGAGGAACGAGAACGTCGCGACCCAGTCGCCGGTCGCGCTGAGCGCGGTGGCGAGCGCACTCGCGCCGGGCAGCGGGACCACCACGAAGCCGGCCTCGCGCACGGCATCGACGAGCTTGGCGCCGGGGTCCGAGATGCCCGGCGTGCCCGCGTCGGACACGTAGGCCACGCGCTCGCCGGCCTGCAGATACTCGATCACGCGCTGCGCGGCGGTGCGCTCGTTGTGCTGATGCACGGCGACGAGCGGCTTCGAGATGCCGTAGCGCGCGAGCAGCTGTCCGGTGTTGCGGGTGTCCTCGGCGGCGATGCGATCCGCGAGTCCGAGCACGTGCAGCGCGCGCAGCGTGATGTCGGCGATGTTGCCGATCGGCGTGGCCACCACATACAGCGCGGCGGCGGGGTACTGCTGCCCTTGCGCGAGTTCGGAGAGAGGAGTCATGACACGGAAGACACAAACAGACGGAACGAGGCCGACATTGTGCCATGTGGGCTTGCGCGAGCAGGCCGCGCCGAACACTGCGCAAAAGATGCCCATAAACGCCGGTCCAAAAACCGCCCACAACTTTTCCTGCGCTCACCAGTCCAAATCCGTCGGCGCGGCTTTCGAAGCACGCGCGCGAGAATTTTTGCAGCGCCAGCGTCTGCGCTTCGTGGCGCGCAACGTCACCTGTCGGGGCGGCGAGATCGACCTCGTGATGAGTGATCGTGACGGCGCGCTGGTGTTCGTCGAAGTTCGCGCGCGTGCGCAGCGGCATTATGGCGGTGCGGCTGCGAGCATCGGTTGGCAGAAGAGACAGCGCATCGTGCGAGCGGCGCGGCACTATCTCGCGACGCGCGCCACGACGAACCGCGGCCCGCGCGACGAACCCGCGTGCCGTTTCGACGTCGTCGCGTTCGAGAGCGGCAGGCTCGTGTGGTTGCGCGATGCGTTTCGCGCCGACGAAGTCTGACCGACAGCGCAGACAACGCGCGTGAGTGCGATAAACTTGCGCTCGCGTGCCGCGCGAACTCATCGGCGGCCACAGCCTGGCAGTATGACTTCACAACACGGCCGCGCAGTGCGGTCCATTCGCGGTACAAGATAGAGACTCGATGTCAGTCGAACGCATCCAACAACACTTCCGCGACAGCGCGGCAGTCAAACTCGAAGCCCTCGAAACCCTGTCGATGCCGATCGCCGCCGCGATCGACACGATGTTCGCCGCGCTCGCCAACGGCAATCGCATCCTCGCGTGCGGCAACGGCGGTTCGGCCGCCGACGCGCAGCATTTCGCGGCCGAGCTGATCGGCCGCTTCGAGCGTGAGCGGCCAGGTCTGCCGGCCATTGCGCTCAGCACCGACACCTCCGTGCTCACCGCGATCGCCAATGACTATTCGTTCGAACAGATCTACGCGAAACAGGTCTGGGCGCTCGGTCAGCCCGGCGACGTGTTGCTCGCGATCACCACATCCGGCAATTCCGCGAACGTGCTGGCCGCGATCGAAGCCGCGCATGAGCGCGAAATGATCGTCGTTGCGCTGACCGGCAAGGGCGGCGGACGCGCGCAGGAGGTGCTGAGTGACACCGACATCCACGTGTGCGTGCCGTCCGACCGCACGGCGCGCATCCAGGAAGTGCACCTGCTGACCATCCATTGCCTGTGCGACGGCATCGATGCCATGTTGCTCGGCGAAGACTGAGACTGATTTCGAAGGAGAGCTAGTTGATGAGCGTTTTCCGCATCAAGAAGACACTGGTGAGAACCGTGCTCGTGGTCGGGTTCGCGGCGGGCCTGTCGGCCACGCTGCAAGGCTGCTTTCTCGCTGTCGGGGCCGCGGCGGGCGGCGGCGCGCTGATGGCAACCGACCGCCGCACGCTCGGCGCGCAGACCGAGGATCGCGAGATTCAGGTGAAGGCGCTGTCGCAGATCAGCCAGAATCTGCCGGACTCCGCGCACGTCAACGTCACGGTGTTCAACCGCCGCGTGCTGCTGACCGGCGAGGTCGCGGGCGAGGCGTCGAAGCAGCGTGCCGAGAGCATCGTGCGGAACATGAACAACGTGAATACGATCGTCAATGAACTGGCGATCGCGCCGGCGAGCTCGTTCTCGTCGCGCACCAACGACACCTACCTCGAAACGCGCGTGAAGACCGCTCTGATCGCCGAGAAGAACATTTCGGCGAACAACTTCAAGGTCGTGGCCGAGCGCGGCAACGTCTATCTGATGGGCCTCGTCACGATGAATGAGGGCAATATCGGCGCCGACGTCACGAGCCGCGTGCCGGGGGTCGTGCAGGTGGTCAAGGTGTTCCAGTACATCCAGCCGCAGGAAGCCGAAGCTGCTGCGGCCGCCGGTGCGACGGCGCCGGTGGCCGCCTCGCAGCCCGAGGTCAGCGAGCCGACGGTCGGCGCGATTCCCGATTCGTCGGTGAGCGCGCGGCCGCTCGATCAGCAGGCGCCTGCGCCTGTCAACTCGTCGACGTCGGTGCGACCGGGTAATCCGAAGGCGGTGCCTTGATGCGCGGTATGACGCGTGGGGGTGTCGTGTTCGCGTTGGTGGTGGGCGCGCTCGCCGGCACGATGACGTCGGGTGCTCGCGCGGCCGAGGCGCCGCGCGGCCAGCAGGTCGCCGCCGCGAATGCGTGCATGGGCTGTCACGCGGTCGATCGCAAACTGGTTGGTCCGTCGTTCCAGCAAATCGCCACGAAGTACAAGGGCGACGCGCAGGCGCCGGCCAAACTCGCGCGCAAGGTGAAGGACGGCGGCTCCGGCGTATGGGGCATGATTCCAATGCCGGCCCATCAATCGATGAGCGATGCGGATATCCGCGCGGTGGTCGACTGGGTGCTCGCGGGCGCGCCGTCCAGATGAGGTTTTCCCGGGGCTGGAGGCTTGGCAAAAGGGAAAATGGCTGTGCTAGAATTATTTTTGTTGGGGGGGTAGCTCAGCTGGGAGAGCGTCGCGTTCGCAATGCGAAGGTCGGGAGTTCGATCCTCCTCCTCTCCACCAAATACCGATCCAAAGTAGTTCAAGAAAGTCTAAGAAACCCCGTAAGATCAAGGCTTACGGGGTTTTTTATTGCGTCGACGTCCGAGTTCTCTTCCGTTGACATCCAGGGGCAGGATTGGGGGCAATTCAGCAGTCGACGAAAGTGTTGCCACCAACATCGCCTCTTCGTCGCAGCGACCTTCGGGCTGATTCGCGTTTGCCACACGCGGTCCTACCCCGGCTTAGCTCGCTGCGCAATCTGCGTTCGCGGGTTCGAGCAGCTAGTGAGAGAAGCCATGTCCTTGTTGGCGCGAATTGCTCAATCGATTCAGCTCCGCAGGCTAAACGGCCTCGTCACCAGGACGCGGGATTGCCACGAATTCTCTTATTCGCGTATGGGTCAACAAGTGTTCTAGGGTAGCGGTAGTAAATACCTTACCGTTCAGTTCGGTCAGCATTTGCCCCATATCCGCTCGACGCTGGCGAAAACCTCGACCATCAATACACGCGACCACTTCGTAAGGCGCGCCACCTCTCCGGATACGTTCATCTCGTTGATTAGCGAGCACCTTGATGCGTGCGACCTTGTCACGCGCAGTCCCGTCGTCGCTTGTGATTTTTGCTTCAATTACAACTACTGGATCAACGTCATCGGGAATACAAAAGTCCGGTGCTTGCCCGAAACCGGGGATTCGCTCTGCACGTTTTGTCTTGCGGTACGTTACGCCTGCACCACGCAAAACCTCTTCGACGGCATTCTC
This sequence comes from Paraburkholderia sp. UCT31, assembly GCF_014397655.1. NCBI lineage: Bacteria > Pseudomonadati > Pseudomonadota > Betaproteobacteria > Burkholderiales > Burkholderiaceae > Paraburkholderia > Paraburkholderia sp. UCT31. Next base: position 78,492 of record NZ_VZQP01000015.1, on the reverse strand, counting down.
CATCACCTCGCCTACCAGCTCCGACACGGCATCGCGGTGTGTCGCAAACGGTCGTCCAAGGTAGCGTTCATACAACACGGCAGCGTATGGAACATTCTCGCGTGCAGCATATTCCACGGACTCAAGCCCTTGCGTTGTATCGAATTTATCGAGTCGATGCACGACGGCATCGCCCGCTTCAGGTGCTCCCTCCGAAATGTACCTAATCGCTACGGCCAAAAGCGCATCAACGCGTTCGATAAATTTCGATTGCGGCGGAGGCTCGCGACGGCGAGCCTCCGCTGTACTCACACGGCTGGCATACCTTTCCCGTGCGTTGCGCACTGCACCGGAGTCGAGCCGACATTCACGATCCAATTGCCTAGCTGCAGTCTGGCTTATTTCGATATCGGATTCCGCATTAGCCAACTCTGCCCATTCCGGTGGGGACATGCCGAGAATCGAACGAATCACTCCGAAAACTCTGCTATTTTCGTCAACTGCCCGAGAAACAGACTCTAGATCGAACATCTCAAAAACTCGCGTTTGTCGCTTCAACACCTCAAACGCTTGCCTAAAGTCGGTGTAGGGGAGAAAGCCAGTACCCTTTGGTAAGATTAGGAACTCCGACGATATATCAGCGAACGTTGCGCTAACCATAGCGTCCAGGTGCTTGTCCAATTCTGTTGCATTTAGCTCGTACGGGCGTGTGATTTCTGTCATGTTGTAGAAGTAGCTTGAGACAATATCTCTGCGATCAGGTCGGCCGCAGGATTATGCGCCGAAAGCCTACTGATCGCGTTTGTCGCCAGCCGCGTTTTTTCTTGCAGTGACTCTTGCTTGTTCCACGACTGCACAAGTTCATTCACCGCCAACCGAGCGACATGTCCTGCGATCAAGCATCGAAGATCGCCAGCTGTCAAAGACAGCCCGGCATTTTGCAATCCCTCGACATCTTTAGCCAAACAACCGCGTAGCGAACTCGCCACCACTGACTCGACCGCCCGACAAACGAATACGGTGTCCAAGACGGACGAGTTTGATCTCGCAATATGTAAAGATGCCGCCATCTCGGCAGGTGCAGGCAGTGCAGCGGTGCAATTTAGACCTGCGTCCAGCATTGCTACAATAAGCGGAAGATAGGCCAGCGGATCGTTATGATGGTAGGTAAACACAAACGGTGCATTGGGTTTTAACGCGGACGCGTAGTGGCAAAATACTTTCGAAAGACCTTCAGTGAAATGAGCGAGCCCGCGCCCCATTGTCTCATTTCCGGTTAACTCAGCATGAGCTCGCGTCGTTGAAGGCCAGAAACATTCAAGCTCGTCCCCGAGCGCTTGACGAAGCCACGCGTAGCAAAAATCCATCAACTCAGCATATTGAACGTTGTCGAAGTATGGGGGGTCTGTGAAGACGCCATCCAACGACTGCGGAGGCAACCGTATCTCCGTGGCAGGCATCGCAGCAATACGTGCCTCACGCCCGGTTGGGGACGGAGTGTCTTCCGTGAACGACGCAGCTATCGTTTCTCCAACTATCGGGACCAAACGCTTTTTCCCGTTCTCCACGCGAGTCTCAAAAGGATTCTTGCAATATAACTTTGCCCGGATAAATTTCTCGGCAAAATGAACAAAGGCCCCTGAACCCACCTTGGGTATCCCAATAACGTTGTTCTCGCACTGCACCAACCCGACCGGAAATCCGTGAACGCTGAATATGTCTTGGCATTTCAACGCATATGTATCGTATCGACACAACATGTTCTGGTAACGAATAAAATCTGAGAACACTGTTAGTAATGCATGGCGCGTCGCGACGTGTTTCACGTGCGTGATTCGTTGCAAGAGAATTCCTAGGCTCAGTAGTTGTCTGTCATTAAACATCTCTCGAAATTTCCCGTATCCCCATCGATGAAGACGCTTTGTCTCGTCTCCATGCGGAATATCATCGCGCGGGATAGGAAGGTCACTCGATCGACAGGCAAGCAACTCAGCCGAACGTTGATACCTGTTCAAGTCGTCTTGGTCTGGTGACTTAAAGAATCGCCCTTTCCGTGTTTCTGAGCCACAGTCGCAGTAGTATTCAATCGCCCACATGCGATGTTGCGGTGGCACGTTGGCGTTTTTAGGCGGATACGCAAATTGAGTCGAACAGCGCCTACATGAAACCTTGTTTCGCTTCGCATTCCCCTCGACCGAAATCTCGGACCTGCATTCGCGACAGATGCCAGGGTTGTCTTTAGTGGGCGTCCGCTCGAACCCGTTGAGCGCACCACAGCAATCACATACGAGAACATTATGGGGATGGCGGACGTCCTCTGCCAGAAGATGTCCGGGGAACAGATCGTTAGGCTCTCCACAAGAGGGGCACTCCTGCCTCTTCACCCAGATGAAATATTTCACGGGTGCTTCTCGGCTGCACTCTGTACATCTCGTAGTGTAAAAATCCTGTATCTCACCTTCAACATCACTTACTACCGAACTCAAGGCGTCGCGGAACATTTTTTCGTCAAAATCGGCAAGCGACTGGCGAACGATCCAGAATGCCATTGGATTGATGTCCGTGCCAATTACACTAAACCCAAGGCGATTCGCCTCGTAAATCGGAGTTCCTCCACCCATAAAGGGATCGGCGATGACACCTTGAAAGGAGTGCGCTTTCCAGTATTCGACCTCAATGGGCTCCTCCCCATTAAACTCAGCAAGAAGCAAGTTTCGAAATACGGTTCCCGGGCGTCGCGCAAACCACTTGTGAACGCCAATTATCGGGCGGTAATTTTGCTGAATTTGTTTCTCACGCGTCGCAAGCAGCGCAGTAAAAGATACATCGAAATTATTTTCCAACTTGAAGGTATTGCTCATATCGATATATTGATTATCCGCTTAGAAGTCACGCAAGTCATATGAGCTTCAGAATCTTGTTTACCGCGTGGCGGCGCTACTCTTGCCTACGGCGGTTACCGTTTCAACGGTGGAGAGTTTGGGGTATCGTCGATCCGCAGCAAACGTCGCGGTGGCGAGTAAGCGATCGCATCCACGAACGGCGAACATTTTTCCAATCCGAAAGGAAAGATTATGGACCAATCGCTGGGGGAACGGGCCAAACAACTGGACTGCCCTTCGCCGGAGGATGGTAAGTCAGAAGCTTCCTCGCTCTGTCCCCGACGTTGGCGGCCGACCAAATAAAGTCAGTGGTCTTGCCTCCCCCACCTTGAACCCGAACGGACCACGAGAGTCCATCTGCACGTCGCGCCAAGGTCTTAACACGGCAGCGCTGCTCGCGCCGATGCATTGGCAGAACTAGCAACGCCGCGCGGCCTTCAATATCGTTGAATGCGAAACGGCATATTCCTTCGCAAGTCCACGGGCCGAAGCTCCTTCGGCCAGCTTGGTCCGAATTTCGGCCTTCTGCTCTGTTGTGAGTGCATCTTTACGGCCGAGCCTCGTTCCTTGGGATTTGGCGCGCGCAAGTCCTGCGTGTGTTCGCTCGATGAGCAAATCCCGCTCGAACTGCGAAACCGCGGCGAGCACAGTCATATGCAGCTTCCCGGCCGCATTCGTCAAGTCGGTTTCTTTGAGGGCTAGGCAATGCACATGCACGCCCTGTGCGGCCAACTTCTCGACGGTTCCCAGTACGACGGTCGTGTTCCGTCCCCGCCGGTCGAGCTTGGTAACGACGAGCGTATCACCCTCATCTAGCCGATCCAACAGCTTCGAGAAACCGGGCCGCTCGGCGACGGGTACGCTGCCCGATATGGTTTCCGTGATCGTGTGGCGCGGCAAAACCGCAAACCCGGCGCGGCGAACTTCTAGCAATTGGTTGTCAGTGGTTTGCTCCGCTGTGGACACGCGTGCGTAAAGGAACGTGCTACACACCGACTGCTCCCGGTAAATAAACGTGGAAGCCAGGATGCCAGGAAATCAATTCGTTTAGAAGGACTGTCTTACCGCCCGCCAACCCGCGTTCCGAGTGGCAAAAAACGGACGATTTTTTACCGCTGCATGAGCTGTCAATCGACTTATTCGACGGGGCTGCTTGAGACATTGAGCAGATCACCGAACTCTCACAAAAAAAAGATGCAACAAGCGGTCGCTGCCGGGTCCTTATTATTGAAAGCCTCTGCTTTCACCTCCCGCGCCAACACTGGCGCAACAAACCATGGAGTCGAAAATGCAAAATCCCGAAATCGCAACCGACGTTGCTGAGAGCGTTGTCAACTGGTCCCCCGATTCGCCCCGCGGTGGGCGAACAGTGTTGAACCGCATCCTGAAAGAAAACGCCGCCGTGCCGTTGTTTTTTGCGCAGACGCTGATCGCCTCGTTGCGGGACGTCGGCTACAACCACACAACGTCGGCGATTTGCGAGCATGTCGACAACGCGATCGAAGCTGGCGCAACCGAGGTGCGGATTTACTATCGCCAATTGGGCAAGAAGGGCGACTACACAATTGACGCTGCCGTCTACGACAATGGTCGCGGAATGGAACCCAACGTCCTCAAGGTGGCAACTTCGTTCGGCGGCTCCATGAATTACAACGACCGAAACGGAATCGGCCGGTTCGGTATGGGAATGAAAACAGCGGCGTTAAGCATGAGCCCAGTCATGGAGCTGTATTCGTGGCAGGAGACCGGCGCAATCTACAGCATGATGCTAGACGTCGAGGCGGTCGGCAAGGATAGGTCCAATGCCGTGTACGTGCCCGACCCGACGTTGAACACAGAACTTCCCGGCGAGCTGGCCGAGATTTTCTCTACGCCAATGGTTTGGCCGTCGAACCGCAACGAGCAGGAACTCTTGGCGGATGACGCGGGGGACCTAGCAGAGCACCTCGGACCGCGTGGAACTATTGTCTACATGCCCTCGTGCGACCGACTCTCCTCGCGAACAGCCAGAACGCTCTCCGAGCATGCCGTTGCCGAGATGAGTCGCATTTATCGCCGCGCGATTTCGTCCGGCCTGCGCCTGTTCGTGAACAATCGCCGCGTCGAAGCATTTGATCCAACTTACTCGATGCCGAACGCCCGGCACGCCCGGATGGTTGAGGGTGTTCCCGCCCTTAGTCGTCTGGTTCTTGCTCGCCCCGTCGACATTCCGATTAGCGAAAAGGACCCCTCGCGGACGGCTCAGGCCTTGGTGAAAATCTTTCGGCTCCCGATCGAGGAATGGTCCGACTTGGAGAGAAAGGTCCAGAGGAATGATCTTCGTATCTTCGATGGGCTTACGGTATCGATTCTTCGCAACGACCGAGAGGTATTTGCAGGCGGTTTGCCCAAGCTGACGACGCGGCACAGCGTTACGAACTGGTATCGGGTCCAGATCGACTTCCCGGGGGTCTTGGACGAAGCGTTCGGCGTTGCCTCCAATAAACAAGGTGTGCGCATGAAGGACTACGTCCTTGACGCCATTCGAGATGAGGTCGGAGGGGACATCACTAAGCTAAACGATGAAATCAAGCGCTTTCAGGGGGAAAAGGCAAGTCGGATGGACCCGGCGAAGGCGTCGGCAAGTGAACGACGGGCAAACGAAGTCGATTATCTTCACACAAAACCTGTCGATACTGAACTCACCGACGAGGAACAGGCACAACTCAATGCAAATCTCATGGGCCTAGCCGTAACGCTGCGGCGTGATGGCGAAACTGACGAGCAAGCATTTGAACGCGTCAAGTCCTCAAAATACTTGATCGCTTTTAGGCATGACGAGTATTGGCCCTTCTATCATATCGATCACAAGTTCGGACGGATTATCCTTACCATCAACACTGCGCATCCGTTTTTCGAGAAGCTTTACAACCCGTTGCGCGACTTGGCGACAAAACCGGCGGGGGAGGACGAAACGGTGCCCGGGACTGAGCCGATGCATATCGATGAAGGTCCGCTGGTCGCCTTGGAGCTACTTCTGCTCTCGCTCGCGCGCGCACAAGGAGTGCTCGGCCGTGACGAGGACGCAAAGCGCGTCTTCGATCAAATGCGAAAAGAATGGTCGGAGACGTATCGGATTCAACTCGTTGGTTGAACCATCCGGCGACACTTTTCAAAAGCACTAAATCTCACTATAGTTTCTAAACGCCGATCTTGACTGGTTTGAATGCTTACCGGGGGCAAAGTGTCCCCCGGTAAGAACGCTAATCGGAATAGGCAGCGTGTTTCCTCAACCCAACCGCAGACAACACTGTTTGCACAGAAGGGGTTCGACCATGGCGTATATCCCGCCCTCATGGGAGGCGTATGAGCGTCTCCAGCGTAAGCTTTCTTCCACTGACTGCTCGGTTCAGGCGTCGAGCCTTGAAGAAGCACTTAATGTGATTTTGCAGCCCGATTTTTTGCCTGGGGCGGTCGACGAAACCGATTTTCTGCGAGTCGCCGCATCCGCAGCACGTCAAGGTCGTCACCGCGTGGTGCTCCTTCGCCGTGCTCATGCGGCTACGACCGGGTTTTGGAGCGTTGCACCGAACAGCGTAGACGACGAAGAGGATTCTCGTTCCATTGCCTCATCGTTGGACGACGCAGTTCACGCGCGGAAAGAGCTCGCGCGCCTTGCCGCGATGTTGCGCGAGCCGGACTGGGAGCTTCTCAGGGGTGTTGCTTCGGGCGTTCCCTATAGCGAACTGGCGCGTGAGCATGCGTGCACTACCGCCGCACTTCGGTCCCGAGTGTGTCGACTGCGCGAGGCGATTTCGGGCAAGACTGCGCTCGGATCGCATGCCACCGCCCCAGTGCCCGCAGTTACGTTATAAGGGCTGCGAGTTATTGCGGCATGGCAGTCGAAATGAAAAAAGCCCGCAGAGTTTAATCTGCCGGCTTTAGATGGGATTCGAACCCATACGCCTTACGGCGCCAGCTTGGCAAGCTGGCGTGCTTGTTCGATAGTCCTCCCCCGACAGATTCCTCAAAACAAAAACCGGCCTCGCGCCGGTTTTTGTTTTTCTGCGTCGGCAAACGCGCATCGTTCGTTATTGACCTCGATGCACGCGTTAACCGTACGACGCGCCGCCAAAAAGCTCCGATCAGAACTTATCCCACCCGCCTTCCGCAGTGCCGACCACAGCGCTTGCCACACTCGACGCGGCGGTCGCACCGGCCACCTCAGCCACCGGCGCAGCAGCAACCGTCGCGCGCGATGTCCGCTGAACTTGCGTCGCCACCTCACGCCGCGGCGTCGGCTTGCGCACAACCTGAACCAAAGCCGGCACCGCCGTAGCCGTAGCCGTAGCCCTAGCCGAAGCAGCAAAACCAGAACCCACACTCACCGCCCCCGCATCCCCGCCCGCCACCTGAAAGAACGCCACCCTTCGCTCAACTGCTGCCCCTGATTCTCCATCGCGCGCGATGCCGCCGCCTGTTCGACCAGCGCCGCATTCTGTTGCGTGACGTTGCCCATCTGCGTGATCGCGAGATTGACCTGCTCAATGCCGCCGCCATCTCCGCCATGATGACGGTCGCGCGTGCGACGGCGTGCATGACCTCGTTCATCGTCCTCCCCGCTTCGCCAGCGAGCGCCGAGCCGTCGCGGATCCGGTCGACCGACGTCGCGATCGGGTCCTTGATCTCCTGGCGGCGCTCGACGAGCGTTGCGCGAGGCTGCGCACCTCGCTCGCGACCACCGCGAAGCGGCGTCCCTGCTCGCGGGCGCACGCCGTTTCGACGACCGCGTTCAGCGCGAGAATGTTGGTCTGAAACGCAACGCCTCGATGATCGCTGTGATGTCCGCGATCTTCGTCGATCTGTCGCTGATGCGCTGCGTCGTGTTGACGACCTAGGGCCGGCCGGCCACCGCGCTGCCCTTCTGCGCAACAGACAACGCAATGACCGAAAAATTAGAAGCTTGCACGGTTCTGCGCATATTTAAAATGCGTGATGATTGCATCGCCTTTCGTTTGAATTTCGGTCTCTTTTCCATTTGGCAGCGATTCTCCATGCCAGCACAGCGGTGCTTTACCGGAGGACAATGTTTTATTCATCCACCCGGAGCGGTCACGGTTGAGGTAGGCTTAGCCAAACCCATCATGTCCCCGTTTGCGCCTTGATGGACTGTCTGCCCTCGGGGGCACGCACCTCAATAGCTCGTCTCCACGTATGTCAACACCGGACCCCAACAACCGCGATCTCCGCGCCGCCTTAAGCGACCTAGACGGCGCACGCAACTGGATGGCGTCCATCTGCGGCCCCCACGGCCTCCAGGTCAGTCATCCAGAGCGCTTGCGCTTCCACCAGTCCGGCACCGTACTTCGTTCGATGGCGACGACGATAGGCTACGTCGAATACGGCACCGACGTGACGGTCGCGGTGAGCGAGAGCAGTCCGCTGAACTGCTACAGCGTGAGCCTGCCGATGGTCGGTCAGCAGGAGCTCGCAGCACACGGCAAGAGGTGGTTGTCAGATCAGGATTGCGGTCTGATCGTCAGTCCGCAGGAATCGCAGGATCTCGCGATCACCGGCAATTGCCGCAAGCTGCACGTCGCGATTCCGCGCTCCGCGCTCCAACAGGTGCTGCAGACGATGCTGCAACGCCCCGTCGAAGCGCCGCTCGTGTTCCAGCCCGACATGGATGCAGCCGCCGGCGATCAGGCATCGTGGTGGCGCATGGTCAAGTTCCTGGCCGGCGAGATGGAGCGCTCGGGACCATCGCTGGGGCAGCTTTACATGTCCAGCGAATTCGAACTGACGTTGCTGAAGGGACTGCTGCTGTCGCAGCCGCATAACTATTCGGAACAGTTGGCCAACGCGACCGCGCCGACTCCGCCGCATTATCTGACCCGCGCGCGTCAGTTCATTCACGACAACGCGCGCGAGCCGATCACGCTCGAAGACATCGAGCGCGCGTCGGGTGTGTCGCGCTTCAAGCTGTTCGACGGCTTCCGTCAATATTTTGGCTGCGCGCCGATCGCGTATCTGAAACGCTACCGGCTCGAATCGGCGCGGCGCGATATTCTCGACGACCGCTCGGTGCGCAATATCTCGTCGGTGGCGTTGGGCTGGGGGATGTCGCATCTCGGCCGTTTCTCGACCGAGTACAAGGCGTTGTTCGGCGAGTCGCCGTCCGAGACGCTGAAGCGCGCGGCGCGGCGTTAGAACGTCCTATCGCGCGCTGCTTTCGCCGAACTTCTCGTAAAACAGCCGGTAGTCCTGAATACCCTGTTCGGTGAGCCAGGTCTTGATCGCTTCGACCATCGGCGGCGGTCCGCACACGTACATGTCGAAGCCATTCGATTCGAGGAACGAGCGGTCGAAATGCTCGGGAATCAGCCCGGTCTTGCCCGACCATTCCGGCGCCGGATTCATCACGACGGTCTCGACCGCGAATCCTTCGATGCTCGCCTTGTAGCCGTTGATGCGCCCGGTCTCGCACAGATCGGCTGCATTCGTGACGCCGTAGTACAGATGCACCGGATGCGCGACATTGCGTTTCGCCGAAATGTCGTCGAGCATGCCGAGGAACGCGGAGAGTCCCGTGCCGCCCGCCACCATCACGAGCGGACGCTCGACCTGGCGCAGATAGAACGCGCCGAGCGGCGCCTCGAACTCGACCGTATCACCGGCTTTGCAACGTTCGCGCAGATAGTTGCTCATCATGCCGTCGGGCAGCAGACGGATCAGGAATTGCAACTCATTGCGCGCGTTCGGATGATTCGCGAACGAGTACGAACGCCATTCTTCGGTGCCGGGCACCTTCACGCGCGCATACTGGCCCGGCAGAAAATCGAGCTGACGCTCATGCGCGCTCGCATCGACTCGCAGAATCGCGGTCGTCGCCGAGACCAGCTCGACGCCGACCACGCTCGCGCACACGGTGCTCGTGCCGGCGCCTTCGCACAGCGTCGAGTCGAAGTCGAAATAGAACGACGCATCCGACTTCACGCGCGTCTGGCACGAGAGGATCTTGCGCTGCGCGAGGTCCTCTTCGCTGAGCGTTTCCTCGTCGACGTAATCGAGCGTGTAGTCGCCCGATTCGCAGCGCCCCAGGCAGGTGCCGCACACGCCTTCGCGGCAGTCGAGCGGAATGTTCACGCCGTTCTTCAGCGCCGCGTCGAGCAGCAGCTCGTTCGGGCTCACATCGAAGAACGCGGTTTTGCCATCGGCAAAGCTCAACGCGACCTTATGTTTCATCGTCGTGCTCCCGGCTCACAGATGGTAGAAATCCAGCACCGCGTTGATGTGGTCGTTCAGCAGCAGCACGTGCTTGCGCTTGATCTTCCAGCTATCGCCCGACGCTTGCAGGTCGTACACCGCGCGGCCGTAGAAGTAGTCGGTCGAGCCGTGACGCGTGTACAGCGTCGACCAGTTCACGTTCGCTTCGACGCTCGAATCTTCGCGCTCGCTCAGTCGCACGTTGCTGATCTGATGCATCGTGCGCGGCAGCGGCGTCGACGCGGCCGACTTGCCGGTGCGCAGCCGGAACACGCGGTCTTCGAGACCGGCGCGGTCCGAGTAGTAAATCAGCGACATGCCCTGCTTCGGATCGGTCGTGTACACGTGCTCGGAATCCCACTGCGGCACATGGAACACGCTCTGCGGATCGAACAGGTCGACATATTCGTCCCATTGCTGTTTGTCGCACAGATCGGCCTTCAGATACAGAAACTGCTCGACGGAGTGTTGGAGTTGGCTCATGCCTGCTCTCCCTGCGATTCGATGGATTTGTCGAGACCCTTGAGGATCGTGTCGCGCCAGGTGCCGTGCTGGTTCACGTAAAGCCCTTCGTGGGTCAGCTCGGTGCCGGTCAGATTCGGCTCGATGCCGAGCAGCGTGGTGTTCGCGGTCGCGCCGCGAGCCCACTTGTGATGCCCGCGCGAGATGTCGCTCCAGCGTTCGAGGCGCGCCTGGAAGCCGCGCTGCTGCTCGCGGAACTCGACGAGATCGTCGGGCGTGCCCATGCCGGACACGTTGAAGAAGTCTTCGAACTGACGGATGCGGTTCTCGCGATCCGTCGCCGACTCGCCCTTCACGCCGATGCACTGGCTGATGACCTCGGTCTTGTTCCACGCGACCGGCCGCACGATGCGCAGCTGCGAACTGATCTGGTCCATGAAGAACAGACTCGGGTAGACATTCAGATTGCGCAGCCGGTGCATCATCCATTCGGCCTTGTCCTGGCCATAGGCTTCGACGAGCCGCGGCATCACGCTCTCGTAGCCGGGACGCACTTGCGGATTCGGCATGTCGCTGAACAGGACGCTGTGGCCATTCCTGAACGCGAACCAGCCGTCGTCGGTTTCGCTGTCGCCGGCGCCGAGCTTGCTGTAGTCGAGCGTGCCGCCTGGGTTATCCCCTTTCTTCGCATTCGCCTCGATGCGGTGCTGCACGGTCGCCACGTAGTTGTAGTGCACGGTGCTCACGTGATAGCCGTCGAGACCGTTCTCGTTCTGCAGCTTCCAGTTGCCGTCGAACGTGTAGGTCGACTTGCCGGGCAGCACTTCGAGCTCGCCGGTCGGCGACTGCGCGACCATCATGTCGAAGAAGATGCGCGCGTCGCCGAGATAGTCTTCGAGCGTGTCGATGCCGTCGACGTCGAGGCTCACGAACACGAAGCCCTTGTAGCTCGCGATGCGCGCTTTCTTCAGGCCGCGCACCGACTTGTCGAAGTCGTCGCAGTATTCGCCCGGCGCCTTCACCTTCACGAGGCGGCCGTCGTTCTTGTAGCACCATGCATGGAACGGGCACGTGAAGGTCGACTGGTTGCCCTTGGTCATACGCGTGAGCGTCGCACCGCGGTGCTGGCACGCATTGATCATCGCGTTCAGGTTGCCGGCGCCGTCGCGCGAGATGATCAGCGGCTGGCGCCCCGCGCGCATCGTCAGGAAATCGTTCTTGTTGGGGATCTCGCTTTCGTGGCACGCATAGATCCAGGCCTTCTCGAAGATGTGCTCCATCTCGAGCGAGAACAGCTCGGGCTCCGTGAACATTTCGCGGGCAATCCGGTACACGCCTTCCGCGGGGCGGAAGTCCAGACAGCCGCTGACGAATTCGCGCCATTCCGAGGCGCTGCGCTTCTCGCTCATGATGTGTCGCTCTCCTTGTGTTCAATCGTTTGAACGTGACAGGCTCGATTGAATACTCAAGTGGCGAGGCCAACTATCCAGCCAATTCGCATTTGCTATCCGAATAATTGGACGGCGCCTGGATAATCTGGCGATCGGGCGCAAACCCCCCGCCGGACGGAACTTCTGGCGTGCCGTTCTGGTGCATGCGGGCAAAAAACCCGGCTACACAAACGTTTGCCTGTACGCCATGTCTGCTACGCTAACGTTTTCGTAGGTCGCGTTTTTGACGGTGATTGCCGAGACGCGGCCGCTTCTTCACGCGCGACGTTCAGCGCATGTCAGAACCAAAAACGCATGGTGACGCGCCGACCGAACAACGTGATTGCGATCAGTGTCTTGCTGGCTGGCGCGATCCTCGCGATCGCCGTGTCGCTGCTCGCACAGATGCGCGAAGATGCGTTGCGGCGCGCGCAGGACTCCGTCGCCAACATATCCCTGCTGGTCCAGCGCGACGTGTCGCGCAATCTCGAGATCTACGACCTGTCGCTGCGCGCGGCGATCGACGGACTGAAGCAGCCGGGCGTGCTCGATCTGCCGCCGGAGATCCGCCAGATGGTGCTGTTCGACGGCTCGATCAGCGCAAAGGACATGGGCTCGGTATTCGTGCTCGACGAGAACGGCAACGTGCGCTTCGATTCACGCGCGTGGCCGCCGCGCGCAAGTAACCATGCGGACCGCGACTACTTCAAGGCGCAGCGCGCTTCACCCGATGTCGGCCTGTACATCAGCCATCCGTTCAGCCCGAGCGGCACCGACGATGACCTGCGCATCGCGCTGAGCCGGCGCATCGCGAGGCCGGACGGCAGCTTCGGCGGCGTGGTGGTCGGCACGCTGCGCCTCACGTATTTCCATCGCCTGTTCGACGGCATGAAGCTCGGGCCGAGCGGCTCGATGGCATTGATGCTCAGCGACGGCACGATGTTGATGCGCCGTCCTTACGATTCGAAAACGATCGGCATCAACCTGACCGGCACGGCCAACTTCTCGCGCTTCATCAAGGGGCCGAGCGGCGACTTCTTCGGCACGGCGGCTATCGATCGCGTCGAGCGCTGGTATGCGTTTCGCCATATCGACGGCTTTCCGCTGGTCCTCGACGTCGCGCTCTCGACGCGCGACATCTACGTCGAGTGGCGGCGGCGCGCGTGGATCATCGGCATGCTGATCGGCGCGCTCGACGTGACGATCATCGCGCTCGCGATCCTGTTCTCACGCCAGTTGCGTCTGCGCCGCGCGGCCGAGGAAGAGTTGCGCGAACTGGCGCGCACGGACGGGCTGACCGGCCTGAACAACCGCCGCACCTTCGAGCAGCACGCGAACGACGAATGGCGACGCGCGCAGCGCACCGGCCGGCCGCTGTCGCTGCTACTGATCGATGTCGACAACTTCAAGGGCTTCAACGACCTTTACGGCCATTCGGCCGGCGACGAAGCGCTGATCGGCGTCGCGCGCTGTATCGCGCAGAACGCGCGACGTCCGGGCGATACGGCCGCGCGCTTCGGCGGCGAGGAGTTCGCGGTGCTGCTGCCGGACACCGACGCGACGGGCGCGCAGCGGATCGCCGAGCAGATCCGCGCGGCGGTGCAGGCGCTGCAATGCCGCCATGTGGCCAGCACGCATCACGTGCTGACGGTGAGCGCAGGCGCTGCGACCGCGCAGGGCGCGGCGCTCGCGACGAGCCGCGCGCTCGTCGACGCCGCCGACGAAGCGCTGTATCGCGCGAAGGATGCCGGCCGCAATCGGGTGATGCTGTACGGCGCGCCGACGGTCCACTCCTCGCGGGACGGCGCCGCGGTGACGCCGGACATCGACCCGCGCCGCGCGAATTGACCCGCTTCCAGGGCTCGTTTCCCGAGCCACTTGTCGGCCCGCTTGCCAGCCCTTATTGCTCTCCGTAAACTCGCGCGTAACTTTTGCCGGACCCACGCCAAAGCGTGTGATCGGCACACACCACGCCGACCCAGAGGAGAATCCCCGCGATGGCCGCATCCTATTTCCCCCGCTGGCGCCGCCAGCCTGCCGCCGCCGAGGGCGGCATCGTCGGCATCGACGAACGGCTCGGGTGGCCGCAGATGTTCGCGATGGGCGTCCAGCACGTCGTCGCGATGTTCGGCTCGACCGTGCTCGCGCCGCTGCTGATGGGCTTCGATCCGAACCTGGCCATCTTCATGTCGGGGATCGGCACGCTGCTGTTCTTCGTGCTCGTCGGCGGGCGCGTGCCGAGCTATCTCGGTTCGAGCTTTGCGTTCATCGGCCTCGTGATCGCGGTGACCGGCTACGGCGGACACGGCGCGAACCCGAATATTGCGGTCGCGTTGGGCGGCATCATCGCGTGTGGCGTCGCGTACGGGGTGATCGGCCTGATCGTGGCGGCGGTCGGCACGGGCTGGATCGAAACGCTGATGCCGCCGGTCGTGACCGGCGCGATCGTCTGCGTGATCGGTCTGAACCTCGCGCCGATCGCCGTGCATGGCGTGAGCGGCAGCAATTTCGAGTCGTGGATGGCGCTCGTCACGGTGCTGTGCGTCGGCGCGGTCGCGGTGTTCACGCGCGGCATGCTCCAGCGTCTGCTGATCCTGGTCGGCCTGCTGCTCGCCTACGTCATTTACGCGATCGTCACGAACGGCCTCGGCATGGGCAAGCCGATCGATTTCTCGATCGTCGCGAACGCCGCGTGGTTCGGCATGCCGCACTTCAAGTCGCCGGTGTTCGACCCGCACGCGATGACGCTGCTCGCGCCGATCGCGGTGATCCTCGTCGCCGAAAACCTCGGCCACATCAAGGCCGTCAGCGCGATGACGGGCCAGAACCTCGACCGCTATATCGGCCGCGCGTTTCTCGGCGATGCGCTCGCGACGATCGTGTCCGGCTTCGCGGGCGGTACCGGCGTGACCACGTACGCGGAGAACATCGGCGTGATGGCGGTCACGAAGATCTATTCGACGCTGGTGTTCGTGATCGCCGCGTTGATCGCCCTCGTGCTCGGCTTCTCGCCGAAGTTCGGCGCGGTGATCCAGACGATTCCGGGACCGGTGCTGGGCGGTGTGTCGATCGTCGTATTCGGGTTGATCGCGGTGACGGGCGCGCGCATCTGGGTCGTCAACAAGGTCGACTTCTCCGACAACCGCAATCTGATCGTCGCGGCCGTCACGCTCGTGCTCGGCGCCGGCGACTTCTCGCTGAAGCTCGGCAGCTTCGGGCTCGGCGGCATCGGCACCGCGACGTTCGGCGCGATCATCCTGTACGCGCTGCTGAGAAGAAAGCCGACGCAAGGGCCGGTGGCCTGAGCGTCTTTTATCGGCACTGGCATGTCAAGCGCCGGTGCCGATGCCGATGCGGCAGCCAATTCCTACCTTTTGCGCGCGGTCAGCGCCGTCTCCGACAGATCCACCTCGCGCATCAGCTTGTACAGCGTCTCGTCGTTGATGCGCTGGGTGTCGCGCAGGTCGAGCAGCGTCTTGCGCTCGGCGCGCATCGCCGCGAGCTTCATGCGGAATTCGAGCGCGTCGGCGCGGCGCGCGAGTTCGCGTGGCGCCTGTTCGTCGTCGAGCGTCGCGAGGCGGCGGCGGTACAGGTCCATCACCCGTGCGGTTACATCGGTCGCATACGCCTGAGCCGATTCCTCGAGGTCCGCGCATTCCGTGTCGTGCAGATGATCGACCGCGCGAATCGCCGACTGCGCGGCGAGCGTACGCGCGAGTGCTTCCTCGGCGGCATGCGGGTCCTTGCCGCGCCGCCAGCCGCGCAGCAGCAGCGGCAACGCGGCCACCGCCACCAGCAGCGACAGCAGGATCACCCCCGACGCGATGAAGATCGCGAGATCGCGTCCCGGCAGCGGCGTGCCGTTCGGCAGCACCTCCGGCAGCGACAGCACGCCCGCGAGCGTCACCGCGCCGCGCACGCCGGCCACCGTCGTCACCGACACCATGCGCAACCCGGGCACTGCGTTCGCGACGCCGTGCTTCGTCGCGCCGCGGCTCGCGAACCAGCGCAGCAGCCACACCCACGCGAAGCGCATCGCGTACAGCGCGAGCGCCACCGCAACGATATAGCCGATCAGCAGCGCGACCTGCGCGTCGTTGGTTTCGTGCGCGACGAGCAGCGCGCGGCCGAGGATGTGCGGAAACTGCAGGCCGAGCATGATGAACACCATGCCGTTGAACACGAACTCGATCATCGTCCACGTGCTCGAGGCCCGCACGCGCGAGGCGACCTGCCATTTTTCCGTGATGCTCGCGTAGTTCATCATCATGCCGGCGGAGACCGCGGCGAGAACGCCCGACAACTCGAAGCGCTCGGCGGTCAGATAGGCGGCGAACGGGATCAGCAGGGTCATCACGACGCCCGGCGCGGGATCGCCTTCTTCGGTGAGATTCAGGAAGCGCGCGGACACGAAGCTGAACACCGCGCTCACCGCCGCGCCGACCGCGAGGCCGCCCACCGCGATGATCACGAAGCTCACCGACGCTTCACGCAGCGAGAACGCGCCGGTCAGCGCGGCGGCGATCGCGAACTTCAGCGCGACGAGGCCTGACGCGTCGTTCATCAGCGCCTCGCCTTCAAGGATATGCATCAGTTGCACCGGAATCTTGCCCTTGCCGGCGATGCCGGACAGCGCGACCGCGTCGGTCGGCGACAACACGGCGGCGAGCGCGAATGCGACCGGCAGCGAGATCTGCGGCACCAGCACGTGCACGAAGTGACCGACCACCAGCACCGTCATGAACACGAGGCCTAGCGCGAGCATCAGGATCGCGCGGCGCGCCATGAAGAACTCGCGCTTCGGGATGCGCCAGCCGTCCGCGAACAGCAGCGGCGGAATGAACAGCAGCATGAAGATTTCCGGATCGAACGCGACGTGCAATTCAAGGCGCGGCCACGCGAGCATCGCGCCGATCGCGATCTGCACGAGCGGCAGCGGCAGCTTGAACGGCAGCGCGCGGGTCAGCATGCCGGACGCGGCGACGGCGAGTAGCAGGATCAGGACGGTAAAGACAATTTCCATCGTGTGTTTCGGGGGATGAAGGGGGTGTCCCGAGAGAGGGCGCGATGCGCAGGGTCGAGTGTAGCCCGGCGGCGCGCGCAGTTGCCGCGAGCTTCGCCGCGACGCGGCCTGCGAATCGGTGCACCGAAACGGTGCGCGCGACGCCCGCGGGCGGCGCACGAGCGCTGTCGCCGGTGCAATGTTTCGGCCGAGTTACAGCGCAGTGTGCGCCAGCGTGCGCATGGACCTTGCTTAACCGGTAACGATGACGCACATTTTGAGAACTCGTTGCCGGTCGCGTTCGGACCGGCCGGCTCTCGCGTGAGAGGATTGCATGACGATTGCGCAACAGGAAAGGGCGGCGAGCATGCCGCACGGCTTCGAGGTCGAGGTGAGCTCGGGCCTTCAACGCTATTCGGTGCAGCACGGCGAACTGACGCTTACCAGCGTGTTCCAGCCGATTTTCAGTCTGTCGCACCTGCGCGCGGTCGGCTATGAGGGCTTGCTGCGCGCGCACGACGCGCTCGATCGCCCGGTGTCGCCGCTCGATGTGTTCGGCGAGGCCGCGCGCCTCGGCGACGCGCTGCAGATCGACCGGCTGGCGCAGACGCTGCATCTGGAGAACTTCAAGGTGCTCGGCGCCGAGCGCGAATGGTTGTTTCTGAACGTGCACCCGGGCGTGCTGACCGACCCGTATCTCGCGGCCGCTTTGCTCGCCAATCTGCGGCGGCTCGATCTGTCGCCGCGGCGCGTCGTGCTCGAAGTGCTCGAGCAGAGCGCCGAAGATCTCGATCGACTCGCCGACGCGGTGCGCGAGTTTCGCGAGCGCGGCTTCCTGATCGCGCTCGATGATTTCGGCGCCGGCCATTCGAACATCGAGCGGATCTGGCAACTGAATCCCGACATCGTGAAGCTCGACCGCGTCATGCTGTCGCATGCCGCGCATCGCGCCGACATGGCGACGATCCTGCCGGGGCTCGTGGCGATGCTGCATGAAGCGGGCAAGCTCGTGCTGATCGAGGGCATCGAAACCGAGCACGAAGCGCAGATGGCGCTCGCCTGCAATGCCGACTTCGTGCAGGGCTTTTTCTTTGGCCGGCCGAATCCGGGTGTTGCCGATCCGATCCACGCGGCGGTTTGCATCGGTGATGTCACCGAGCGTTATCGTGAGCAGGCCGAGGCACGCGAGCGGCGCAGCGCGAGTCGGCTCGCGCCGTATCTGCGCGCGTTCGAGCGCGCCGCGGAGCGTCTCGCCGCCGGTGAGCCGCTCGACGAGGTGTGCTGGAATTTCCTCGCGCTCGATCACGTGGCGCGCTGTTTTCTGCTCGACGCGAAGGGGCGCCAGGCCGGCCGCAACGTCGTGCTGCGCGCCGATCGCGCGGCGCACGAAACGCGCTTTCTGCCGCTCGCCGACGCGCAGGGCGCGAACTGGTTGCGTCGGCCGTACTTCAGCGTCGCGATCAATGCGCCGGAGCGGGTGCACGTGACGCGGCCGTATCTGTCGATCAACGAGGCGTTGCCGTGCGTGACGCTGTCGGTGGCAACGCGCGTCGGCAGCGAGACCTGCGTGCTGTGCGGCGATATCGACTGGGTCGAAGACGAACGCGACGCGCGCATCTGACATGATGTCGTTTTCAACGACACCAGGTTGCGCTCATGTCCGTGCTGCTCGAAGTGATTGCCACGACCGTCGCCGATGCGCGCGCTGCCGCGCAGGCCGGTGCCGACCGTCTCGAACTCGTGACCGCGATGGGCGAGGGCGGACTGACGCCGAGTGTGGGGTTGATCGAGGCGGTGGTTTCAGCGGTCGGCGTCCGGGCAGCCGGTGTCCCCGTGAACGTGATCGTGCGGCCGCATAGCCGCGCGTTCGTCTACGATGCCGACGACTACGCGGTGATGCTGCGCGACATCCGGGCCGTCAAGGCGGCCGGCGCGAACGGCATCGTGATCGGCATGCTCGATGCGCAGCGGGCGATCGACCGCGAAGGTCTCGCGCGCGCGTGCGAAGCTGCCGATGGACTCGCGATCACGTTCCATCGCGCGTTCGACGAGGCGCGCGATCTGCGCGAAGCGCTCGACGTATTGCTCGGTTTCGAGGCGGTGACGAATGTGCTGACGTCGGGCGGACAGCCGTCGGTGCTGCGGGCGCAAGCGACGATCGGCGAATTGCTGCGGCAGGCTGCCGGCTCGCATTGCACGGTGCTCGCCGGTGCCGGCTTGACGGTCGATGCGGTCGCGGAGTTCGTGAGCAAAACGCACGTCGAGGCCGTGCATTTCGGCTCCGGCGTGCGCGTGAACGGCAACGGGCTCGCGCCAGTCGATCCGGCGAAGGTGATGCAGGTGAGGGCGCTGCTCGACGCAATGCAACGGTGAGCAGCGCAACGAACCACTTACTTCGCGACCACCACCGGAATGCCGCGCAACTGCCCGGCGCCCTTCATCTCCTCGAGCGACTTCTTCACCGCGACACCCGTCGCCGCATCGATGCCGAGGCGCGCGGCGAGGTCATGCTCACCACGCTTGACCCCCGCCAGATTTGCCAGCTTCACGTGCCCATACCCGCGCACGCGCGCATGCAGTTCAGCGAGTTTCGCGACGTCGTCGACATGGCTCGCGTCGAGTTTCGCTAGCGCACGTTGCAGCGTGGCTTCGTAATCGCCCGCGAGCTCGCGCTCCATCTTGCGCTCGAGCGTGCGGCCGAACGGATCGAGCGCAGAGCCGCGCAGACCGCGCCATTTCGCGAGCAGGCCGAGCACGGGCCACATCCACTGACCATAGGTTTTCTTCGTCGGCGCGGCGCCGGGCTGCGTGCGCGTGAGCGTCGGCGGCGCGAGGTTGAAGCGGATCGTGAAGTCCTTGCCGGCGACGCCCTCGAACTGCGCTTCGAGCGCATCGCGGAACGCGGCATCCGTATGCAGACGCGCAACTTCGTATTCATCCTTCACCGCCAGCAGCCGGTAGAACGTGGTCGCGACCGCGCGCGTCACGCGCTCGCTCGCCGCATCGACGGCGGTTTCCGCGCGCCGTGCCGCATCGACGAGCGAGCGATACCGCTTCACATAAGCCGCGCCGCCATACGCGAGCAGCCGTGCTTCGCGATGGGCGATCAGCTCGTCGAGCGTATCGACCCGCACGCTCGGCTTCGATGCATGACGCGACTGCCACAGCGATTCGAGCGCGGCGGGATCAGCCGCGGCCATGCGCCCGATCGAGAACGCGAGCTGGTTCATCTGCACGGCGACGTTGTTCAGTTCGATCGCGCGCATCATCGCGGCGAACGACACCGGCACGAGACCGAGCTGCCACGCGAAACCGAGCATCAGAATGTTCGCGCCGATCGTATCGCCGAGAAAACGCGTTGCGAGCGCTTGCGCGTCGCACGTCGACATACGCTCTTCCCCGGCCGCGTGACGCATCTTGTCGATCAGGGCGTCGGCATGCAGCGTCGCATCCGGGTTCTGCACGAAGCTCGCGTTCGGAATCGCATGCGTGTTGACGACGATGCGCGTGCGGCCATGTCGCACCGTCTGCAGTGCATCGGCACTCGCGCCGACCACCATGTCACAGGCGAGCAGCACGTCGGCCTGCTGCGTGTCGATGCGGACCTGGTTCAGCCATTCGTCGCGGGCGGCAAAGCGCACGAACGACAGCACCGCGCCGCCCTTCTGCGCGAAGCCCATGAAGTCGAGCACCGACGCGCTCTTGCCTTCGAGGTGCGCGGCCATGCTGATCAAGGCGCCGACCGTCACGACGCCGGTACCGCCGACACCCGTGATGAGGATGTCGTACGGCGCGGCATCGAGTTGCGTCGCGGGAATCGGCAACGCGTCGACGTGCGTGGCGAGCGCCTGCGGATCGAACGCGTCGCCCGCGGCTTTTTTCAGCGTACCGCCTTCGATGGTGACGAAGCTCGGGCAAAAGCCGTTCACGCACGAGTAGTCCTTGTTGCACGACGACTGATCGATGCGGCGCTTGCGACCGAGCGCGGTTTCCACCGGTTCCACCGACAAACAGTTCGACTGCACGCCGCAGTCGCCGCAGCCTTCGCAGACTTCCTCGTTGATGAAGAGCCGTTTGTTCGGGTCGGGGAATTCGCCCTTCTTGCGGCGCCGGCGTTTTTCGGCCGCACAGGTCTGGTCGTAGATCAGCACGGTCACGCCGTCGATGTCGCGCAACTGGCGCTGCACCGCGTCCATCTCGCTGCGATGGTGAAACGTCGTGCCCTGCGGAAACTGGCCGTGATGGCCGTCGTATTTCTCCGGCTCGTCGCTGACCACGACGAAGCGCGACACGCCCTCGGCTTCGACCTGCCGCGCGATCTGCGGCACCGAGATGCTGCCGTCGACTGGCTGGCCGCCCGTCATCGCGACCGCGTCGTTGTAGAGGATCTTGTAGGTGATCGTCGCGTTCGCGGCGACCGCCTGGCGGATCGCGAGAATGCCGGAGTGAAAGTAGGTGCCGTCGCCGAGATTCTGGAATACGTGGCGGGTTTTCGTGAACATCGAATGCGCGGCCCAGTCGACGCCTTCGCCGCCCATCTGAATCAGCCCGGTCGTGTCGCGTTCCATCCACGACGCCATGAAATGACAGCCGATGCCCGCCTGCGCGATCGAGCCGTCCGGCACTTTCGTCGACGTGTTGTGCGGGCAGCCGGAGCAGAAGTACGGCGTGCGCTTCACGCTGTCCGCCGCGTTCGACAGGATCTGCGGCGCGACCAGATCGACGACGCGTTCACGGCGATCGAGCGCCGGCTTGTGCTTCGCGAGCCAGTTCGCGAACACCGGGAGAATGCGCGACGGCCGCAATTCGCCGAGCGACGACAGCAGCAACGTGCCATCTTCGGCGTGCTTGCCGACCACGACCGGCCGTGTGCCTTGTGTGCGGTTGTACAGATAGTCCTTGATCTGTTGCTCGATGACGGGGCCTTTCTCTTCGATCACGAGCAATTCGGACAGACCCGACACGAACGCGTCGATGCGCGTCATCTCCAGCGGAAACGACAGCCCGACCTTGTAGATGCGCACGCCGGCCGCGTCGAGATCGGCGACCGTCAGATCGAGCCGGCGCAGCGCTTCCATCAGATCGAGATGCGCCTTGCCGCAGGTGACGATGCCGACATTGGCGTGCGGGCTCGGCGCGATCCATTTGTCGATGCTGTTCATGCGCGCAAACTGGCGCACCGCGTCGAGCTTCGCGTGCAGACGCGCTTCGATCGTCAGGCTCGGCAGATCGGGCCAGCGGTTGTGCAGACCGCCGGCTGGTGCTTCGAATTCCGGTGGCGGTGTCCATTCGGTTTGCAGCGCGTCGAGATCGACGGTCGAGCCCGATTCGACGGTCTCCGAAATGGCCTTGTAGCCGACCCACGCGCCGGAGAAGCGCGATAACGCCCAGCCATACAGGCCGAATTCGAGCATGTCCGCGATGTTCGACGGATTCACGACCGGCATGTGCCAGCCGATCAACGCGAAGTCGCTCTGATGCGGCATCGACGACGACACGCAGCCGTGATCGTCGCCCGCGACCACCAGCACGCCGCCGTGCGGCGACGAGCCGTACGCGTTGCCGTGCTTCAAGGCATCGCCCGCGCGGTCGACGCCCGGGCCTTTGCCGTACCACATCGCGAATACGCCCTCGACGGTGCGCTCGGGATCGGCTTCGACGCGCTGCGTGCCGAGCACGGCGGTGCCGCCGAGTTCTTCGTTGATCGCGGGCAAAAAGCGGATGTCGCTCGCGGCGAGCAGTTTTTTCGCCTTCCACAACTGCTGATCGACCATGCCGAGCGGCGAGCCGCGATAGCCGCTGATGAAACCGGCCGTGTTCAGATTGCGGGTCTTGTCGAGCGCTCGCTGCATCAGCGCGAGGCGCACGAGCGCCTGCGTGCCGGTCAGAAAGATCCGGCCGCGCGTCGCGGTGAGATTGTCGGAAAGCTTGTAGTCGGCGAGTGCGGGCGTGCCGTCGATGGGCAGGCGAGCGGTCATGGGGGAGTCTCCAATGTTCTGGCTTCGCGCGCGGGCGGTGGGGTCACGGATGCCGCGCAGCGAAAGAGACTCTATTTTTTAGCGCTCGTGAGAGTGAATTATTTCTTCTTTAATCGGCCGTGCGCGAATGGGCGCGACGAGTCGCGCGTTTCGGCCCGCTTTTGAGCCGGATTTGCCACGCGGCGGCGCGCTTCGGGTATGCCCTGGGGTGTCGTGAGGCGGCGAATGGGACGATGGCTATTGCTATTGCGCCGTGTTCGCCGCGATGTCCGGTTGGAGCGGTGCCGCATCGAGCGGCACGATTTCGTCGAAGTGCGCGTAGTCGATGTGGCTCACGCCGTCGCGCTCACTCATGATGTCGACGAACCGGTACTGCCAGACGATCTGGTCGCAGGCCCACATGTGGCGCGCCTGCATGGTTTGCGACGTCGATTCGTCGATGCCTTCGAGCGTGAGCAGCAGCGACACGTCGCGGCCTTTCAACGATTCGGCGTTTTCGCCGAACAGCGGACTCGCTTCGTCGATGATGTGCATCAGCGTCCAGCCCAGCTTGAAGACCGGGTGCTGGTCGCGCACCAGCGCGAGGTCGTAGAGCTTGCGCAGCGTAAAGCCTTCGATCGAGGTCTCCAGACGCATGATGCGCAGCCGCGCGCGTGCCTCGGCGATCACGTTCTGACGCGCGTTGGCCGAGCGCACCATCAACGTCATGCGGCCGTCGATCGGCCGGATCACCGCGTAGCGCGCGAACATGATCTTCGCGTGCGGCCGCGAAAAGCGCGCGAAGATCAGCCCGGTCGCCAACGCGATGCTCGACATGCCGATGAAGATTTCGAGCGTCGCGATCCAGTGCGCGTAGACGGTTTGCGGATGCATGTCGCCGTAGCCGACCGTCGCGAGGGTTTCGACGCTAAAGAAGAACGCGCCGGCGAAGCCCTTCGGAAACTGATTCGCGATCGGAGCGTCGCCGAGCATGTAGAGCATGGCGAACACGGTGTTGAGCAGCAGGAACAGCAGCGCGAGCGACACGAAGAACCCCGGCCAGCGCACGCCGAGCGCGCGGTGATACAGGTCTTGCCACAGCGGCGTCGGCATGCCGTGCGCGATCACCACGCGATCGTCGAGACGCATTTCGCGACTGCCGCGCGCGCGGCGCCTCGGTGCGCTCGCGTCGGTGTCGGTGTCGCCGAGCGTGGAAAAACGGTCTGACGGTTCGCTTGCCATCACGCGCTCGTGGGGATGAAGACGTGCACAGCGTAGCATGGCGCGTTGTGCGCGCTGCGTGAGTTTCCGCGCGGTGCGAAGGCGGCGCGGCGCGATGTATCGCCAGGGTGCGAGGTTGCGCGATGCCGTCGTTGAAATGCTTCCGGGCGCGTCCCGGATTTCAGGCTGGGTCAGGTCGCATCATGCGCGGCGAGCGGGTCGGGCGCAGCCGCGCACCACACGCACCCAACCGCCGTCACGGAAACACGCGCGGCTTCGGAATTCCCGCGCCATGCTCGATATCGTCGACCGCCTGCCGATGCGCACTTTCCACCGCTTCGGCCTGCTCGGCATAACCCGCGTCGCCGCCGACCGTGGTCCACGCCTTGACGGCCTTCTCGCGATGACGGATTTCGTATTCCGCGTCCCAGCGCGCGCCACTGAGTTCAATCGGACGAACGTGGATCGAATACACGCCGTATTGGAACAGCTGTTCAGCCATGATCGCCTCCAGCCGGCCGATCCGGCAGCGACGCGCCGATGCGCGAGGACGCGCGGCGCGCTGCCCCCTGGTTCGGCCTACAGTTCGATTTCCCCGAGGATACGATGTGCGAGCGCTTTGGCTTCTTCGAGCGCTTCTCCCGGCGTCGACGACGTCGAGTCGACTTCGTAGAGCGTGGTTTCCTGATCGGCGCTCGGTTCGCCTTCGTCGCGCGCGAGGGTGACGACACCTTGCCAGGCGTCATGTGCGACTTCTCTTATCGACGCGGTGGCCGTGTAGAGCCCTTTGGTGTAGGTGACGTCCTCCATGGCCTCGCTCCTTTTCGCAAAGGTTTCGATGTTTTCATCCTAGCACGGCGTGGCGGGATCGGTTCCCGCCCGGGGCAGCTTCGCGCCGCGCGACGTGCTCGACATCCGTTACGCTACGCGCGCCCCAGGGCAGCAGAATTACAGCGCCGCGTTTTATAGCAGCGCGACCACCTCGTCGAGCGTCGGTGCATGCGCGCCGGCGTGGCCGCAAGCCGCCGCGCCGGCCGCGAGCGCGAACGCGAGATGCTCGGGCCACCCGCGTTGCGGCGCGCTCATCAGGCTGAACAGCAGACCGCCGATCGACGCATCGCCCGCGCCGACCGTATCGACCACTTCGACGCGCGGCGGCTTCGCCTCGATCACCGCGGCGCCGTCGAGCAGCATCGCCGCTTCGGGGCCGCGCGTGACAAGCACGCTGGCGGCGGGATTCATCGCGCGCAATTGCGCGAGCGCGGCGGCTTCGTCGCTGGTCTTGAAGATCATGCGCAGGTCTTCGTCCGATACCTTGATCAGATCCGCGAGCGCGGCCATCTTGCGCAGCGTCGGCTCGTAGCCGTGCTCCATCAGGTTGCGATAGTTCGGATCGAAGCTGATCTTCACGCCGTGCGAACGCAACTGGGCGGCGAGCTTCGCCAGTGTGTCGCCGAGCGGCTGACGCACGAGGCTGATGCAGCCGAAGTGCGCCCACTTCACCGCGTTCATCCAACCGGCGGGCAGCTTCGCCGGCTCGAACGCGAGGTCGGCGCCGTTCTCGCCCATGAAGAAGTACGCGGGCGGATGCGTCTGATGCACGATCGCGAGCAGCGGCGGGCGCTCGACGCGCTGCAGGAAGCGCATGTCGAGGCCGGCCGCGACGCTCGCGACCCACAGCTCGTCGGAAAAGTTATCGACGCCGAGCGAGCCCGCGCACGCGGTCGGCAGGCCGAGCCGCGCGACGCAGCGCGCGGCGTTCCAGCCCGCGCCGCCCGGACGCGACAGCCAGTGCGATGCGCCGGTGCGCACGAGATCGGTCAGGATGTCGCCGGCGGATACGAAAACGGGGAGGTTGGTCGTCGCGCTCATTGTGCTTTCTCCGCGGAAGCCGCTGCGGCGGGAGCGGCTGATTCAGCCGCAGCGTTTTCGCCGAGCGCATGGGCGAGCACTTCGTAGCACGCGCCCATCGTGTGATAGTCGGTCTTGCCGGCCGGGCTCTTTTCGTCGCTGTACTTGCGGTTGTCGCAGGTGAGGATGCGATACCACGCGCCGTACTTATGGTCGACGAAGTGCGTCCAGCTATAGCGCCAGATCTCGTCGTACCAGTCCCAGAAGCGCTCGTTGCCGGTGCGCTTGCCGAGCAGCGCGGCGGTCGCGAACGTTTCGGCCTGCACCCAGAAGTACTTGTCGTGATCGCACACGGTGCCGTCGGGGCCGAAGCCGTAGTAGAGGCCGCCGTGGTCTTCGTCCCACGCGTGCGTCATCGCGGCGTCGAACAGTTCGATCGCGCGCGGCAGCAGCCACGGCAGCGGACGGAAGCGTTCGAGAATCAGCAGCAGCTTCGCCCATTCGGTCTGATGACCGGGCTGGAAGCCCCACGGACGGAAGATGTTCGAGCTGTCCTCTTCGTTGTAGTGCCAGTCGACCGACCAGTCCGCGTGAAAGTGCTCCCACACGAGTCCTTGCGACAGCTTCGCCTGGCGCAGCGTGATATTCGACGCCACGCGCTCGGCGCGATCGAGATACACCAGATGACCGGTCGCTTCGTGCGCGGCGAGCAGCGCCTCGGTGGTATGCATGTTCGCGTTCTGCCCGCGATACGTGCTGACACGCCAGTCGGCCGACGCGTCGTCGGCATAGAGGCCGGCGGCGGCGTCCCAGAAGCGGTGCTCCATCAGCTCGAAGGTCGCGCCGATCATCGGCTTCGCTTCCTCGATGCCGGCCATCGCCGCGTGCGAGTACGCGAGCAGCACGAACGCGAGGCCGTAGCAGTGGCGCGTCGCGTCGAGCGTGCGCTGTTTGCCGTCGCGCCATTCGATTTCCCAGTCGTAGCCCTCGTGCTGCGAGTCCCAGTGCGCGTCGCGCAGAAAGCGCAGGCCGTGGCGCGTGTATTCGAGGTGCTTCGGGTCGCCGAACTGCCGGTACGCCATCGCGTAGTTGAACACGTAGCGGCAACTGCTGACCAGGTGGCGCGTGGTGCGGTTGTAGATCGAACCGTCGTCGCGCAAGAAGTGGTAGAAGCCGCCGCTCGGGTCGAGCACGTTCGGCGCGTAGAAGCGCAGCGTGTCTTCGATGTGCGCGAGCAGAAACTCGCACTTGCGGAAGCCGGCGACCGGCGGCGCCTTCGCCGCGTCGGTGGAAAGTTGAAGCGGATCGGTTAGCGTCATGGCGTTTTCACCAAAGTACTGGCACGGGCAACGAGTTGAACGGGCAAGCGGACTTCGAGTTCGGCGGGCGAGTCTTCGAGCAGCAGTTCGACGCCGCGCCGGCCGAGCGCTTCCTTGTCGACCGCGATCGTCGATAGCGGCGGGGTAGCGTGGGCGGCGGCGGGGATGTCGTCGAAACCGATGATCGCGATGTCGTCGGGCACGCTGAGCCCGCGCGCGAGGCACACGCGCAGCGCGGCGAGCGCGGCGGCGTCGTTGAACGCGAATACGGCGTCGGGGCGCGGGCCCGGCGCGTCGAGCAGGCGCTGCATCGCGCGCGCGGCGCCGGTGTCGGGATCGAGCCCGGCGCCGATGTTCACTTCGAGTGACGGATCGAACAGCAGCCCCGCTTCGAAGAACGCGCGCCGATAGCCGAGCGCGCGCTCGGCGATGCTGAAGTGCGCGAGCGAGCCGCCGATGAACGCGACGCGCTTGCGCTGCTGCGCGAACAGATGGCGCATTGCGAGCGTGGCGCCGCCGGCGTTGTCGAGATTGACCGAGCGCAAGCCGGGCGACCATAGATCGATCAGCACCAGCGGGCGTTGCATCGCGACCAGCGTGGCGAGCGTTTCGGGCTCGACGAAGCCGGCGATCGCGACGGCGTCGGGCGCGTGCAGGCGCATCTGGTGAATCACGTCCTCGGTCGGCCCGGCGGTCAGCACCGACGGCACGATGCCGCGCTCGCGGCACGCGTCTTCGACACCGTGCAGCACGTGCGAGAAGAACGGGCTCGCGGCGAAGTTGTTGTGCTGACGATGCAGCAGGAAAGTTAGCCGGCGGATGCGCGGACGCAACTGCGCCGAGTCGTAGCCGAGCTGGCGCGCCGCTTCGACGACGCGTTCGCGCGTGGCATCGGAAAGGCCCGGCTGATTTTTGAGCGCGCGCGACACGGTGCCGATCGAAACGCTGGCGGCGCGGGCGACGTCGCGGATGGTTGTGGCCATCGAATGAAGCTGCCGCGCGAGGCGAGGCAGCACGGGTTCAGGTCGGGCGATTGTATAGTAAAACGCAGCTAAAGCCGCCCGCAAAACGCCAGCATGACACCAGTAAATACCCGTATTTTATGGACTTGTTGGAAATTAGGTTGTTTAGTAAAAATGCCTAAACAGCAGGCGGCCCGCCGTTTTCGAGACGGTTCGAGAATCGTCCTATGCCATCCGGCCGAGGCGACAGCGAGAGCGTTTGCGCGTGAAATAACGACAAAGGCCAGTGAAGAGCCAAAAGAAAAGCCGCCCGAAGGCGGCTTGCTTCACACGATCAAAACGACGCTCAGGGAGGGCGCTTATGAATGTCCTGTTTGCATTGCGTGTGTTTTCAACGGCGCGCGACGGCGGCGGCGGGTCGCCGCGCGGCGGCATCGCTCTCGCCGCTGAGGTCGCGGGCGCCCCAGCGTTGCGCGAGCGCGGCGCAGACCATCAGCTGGATCTGGTGGAACAGCATCAGCGGCAGCACCACGGCGCCGACCGCATGCGACGCGAAGATCACCTTGGCCATCGGCACGCCGGCGGCGAGGCTCTTCTTCGAGCCGCAGAAGATGATCGTGATCTGGTCCGCGCGGCTGAAGCCGAGCCGCTTGCTCGCGAAGATCGTCACGGCCAGCGCGAGCGCGAGCAGCACGGCGCTCACCACGACGAGGCCGCCGAGCGCCGACAGCGGAATCGTGTGCCAGAGACCTTCGGTGACGGCCTCGCTGAACGCGCCGTAGACGACGAGCAGGATCGAGCCCTGGTCGACGAACTTCAGCACGCCGCGATTCTTCTCGATCCACTTGCCGATCAGCGGGCGCAGCAGCTGGCCGGCAACGAACGGCACGAGCAGTTGCAGCACGATGTTGCCGATCGTATGCCACGGCGACGCACCGCCGCTCGCGGCCTGACTCGTCACGATGACGCTGACGAGTGCTGGAGTGACGAAGATGCCGAGCAGGCTCGAGGCGGACGCGCTGCATACCGCGGCCGGCACGTTGCCCTTGGCAATGGACGTGAACGCGATCGACGACTGGACCGTCGACGGCAGCGTGCAGAGGAAGAGGACGCCGGCGTAGAGCGACGGCGTGACCAGCGGCGAAAGGACCGGTTTAAGCGCGAGGCCGAGCAGCGGAAACAGCGCGAACGTGCTCAGCAGCACCACGAGGTGAAGGCGCCAGTGCGTCGCGCCCGCAATGATCGCCTCGCGTGACAGCTTGGCGCCGTGCAGGAAGAACAGCAGGCCGACCGCGATGTTCGTCACCCAGTTGAACCCCACGGCGGCCTGTCCATGAACGGGCAGGAAGCTGGCGAGGATCACGGTGCCGACGAGGCACAGGGTGAAGTTATCGGGCAGGAATTTCGGGCGGGCCATGTCGCAATCTCGATTCAATGACGCGGTGTAAGCATGGGACGGGTCTGTCAGGCGTGGTCCATGCCAATGGAAAGCGGCTATTGTTGTCGAAAGCCGATTGAAAACGCAAATTCATTTGCCGAATCGATTAATGAAGTTTGCGCATTGACTCCCCAATCAGGCCGAGCCCATTCGTGCGACGCGCCAGGTTTCAGTATTGACGAGGCGCTTTCTCGCGACAAACCGTTTAACCATTGACGTTGCAAGCGGCGTTTATTTGCAACAAACGGCGCCCGCGCGGACCCGGCGAAAACGCCGGCCAGCAAGCCGCCGAGGCGCGTGCGCACAAGGGCTCCGGCGCGAAAAAACGCCGCAGTAACAGGGTGTTACATCCACCGACGAGACCTAACACTTTTTGGCTCGACACCCTCTGCCCCCGACCATAAATTACTCGTTCAAAGGCCGCAGGGATGCCCTGCGCCGCGACAGGAACGCGGCGCTTTTCTCCTCCCGCAACAGGTCCATCGCAGCTCGAACGGTGGATTTCAGGCAAGTCTTCGGGCGTGAGAGTCACAGGTGGACGGGTTGTCGAGAACGAGGCACTGGGCGTGGGGCGCGGTCATCGCCGTGCTGTGCTCGTTCGCCTATGCGAAGGAGCCGGGTGGGCCGCATGGCGGCGGTGCCGCCGCGGGCGGCGCTTATTCGCGCGACACTGCCGGGCGCGCGCCGCGCATGGAGATGCGTGGCGACGGCCGTTATGCCGGTGCGGGCGGCGCACCTGCTCCGCGCGGCTCGCGCAATGCGATGGCTTCTCGTGACGCACGCGCGCAGCGCGGCAACCCGAATATCGCGGACGCCAATTTCGGTTATGGCTTCGGCAGCTACAAGTCCGGCATGCGCCGTGTCGGCGATCCGTCCGGCTATGCGGGCGCGATCACGCCGGTCAGCGCGGAGTCGCGTCCGGTGCCGCATCCCCCGTCCAATATGCCGATGCGCAACGGCTCGATCCGCGCCGACGTCGCCCGCTACAACGAAGAGCGTGGCGCAGCGCGCCCGCTGCAACGCCCAGCCGACGATCCGCGTCAGCCGGGCGGTTCACCGTACCGGAATTAGCTGAGCGCGATTTCGCAAACCACCGCACCGCCCCCACCGCAGTCCCGAAACCCGTCTTCCAGGTCCTTCCCGCGATCCCGCGCGCGGCTTCGCGCGCCTTCCTCCGCGCTGTAGCCCCGAATCTGACGTTTCGACGCCACACTTTTTTGAAAACACCCGGCATCGAAGTACCGGTCAGCGTCAAATCCTGGCATTCTGCCGCGTCGCGTCATCGGCCCGTCATTTAAGGCGTTCACGCACGCCGTGGCGCGCCGTTCGCCGCATGCCGCATTGCGTCCAGGAGTCGGCGCCAGTCCGCTCTGAAGCGTCGTATCAGGCCGATAACCGACCAAACTAATCAGACCGATATACCCGCAATAAGCAGCGATATTTTTGTTTATAAAAATGGTCCGCAAAGATGGGACCCGCCCAGATTGACTCGACGATCGAACGGATAACAACGACGTTTCGCGCGAGCGCCCCCTTTCGCACAGCCACACCCTTTTGACAAAGATTGGAGAACCCATGAACACAAGCCTCAGCAGCGCGCTGAAGACTACTCTCAAGGCCACCGCATGCGTCGCCGCGCTGGCGGGCGCGTCGTCGGCGTTCGCGCAATCGAGCGTGCAGCTCTACGGCCAGGTCGACGAATGGGTCGGCTCGCAGAAGTTTCCGGGCGGCCAGACCGCGGTGGTCGTGTCGGGCGGTGGTATGTCGACGTCGTACTGGGGCTTCAAGGGGACCGAGGATCTGGGCAACGGCTACAAGGCGATCTTCACGATCGAAGGCTTCTTCCGCGCGCAAACCGGCGAGTACGGCCGCTTCACCGGCGACACGACGTTCTCGCGCAATGCGTACGTCGGCATCGAATCGCCGTACGGCACGGTGACCGCCGGCCGCCTGACGACGCCGCTGTTCGTGTCGACGATCCTGTTCAACCCGTTCGTCGATTCGTACGTGTTCTCGCCGATGGTCTATCACACGTACCTCGGCCTCGGCACCTTCCCGACCTACACGACCGACCAGGGCGTGACCGGCGACTCCGGCTGGAACAACGCGGTGTCGTATGCGACGCCGAACTTCAGCGGTCTGTCGGCGACGGCGATGTACGCGCTCGGCAACACGACCCAGAACGGCGCGAAGAAGTGGAGCGGCCAGGTGCTGTACTTCCACGGGCCGTTCGCGGCGACCGCGGTGTACCAGTACGTGAACTTCAACAACGTGCCGGGCGACCTCGGCAGCTTCGAAACGTCGGGCGTGCCGGGTCTACGCAGCCAGAGCGTCGCGCAGGCGGGCGTGTCGTACGACCTGAAGTTCGTCAAGCTGTACGGCCAGTACATGTACACGTACAACTACCAGCAGGTCACGAGCTGGCACGTCAACACGGGACAGGGCGGCGTCACGGTGCCGTTCGGGCCGGGCACGGTGATGGCGTCGTATGCGTATTCGCGTAACGGCGGCGGTTCGAACCAGACGCGCCAGACGGCGGCGGTCGGCTACGACTATCCGCTATCCAAGCGCACCGATGTCTATGCCGCGTACCTGTATGACCACATCACCGGTCAGTCGAGCGGCAATACATATGGCGCGGGGTTGCGCGCGAAGTTCTGAGCTCGGCCCACGGTGTCACCGCAAAGCCCGCGTTCCGCCCGGAACGCGGGCTTTGTCGTTTTCGGGTGCCGTCGAATACGAGCGTTTGCTGCCGTCCTTTTGATAAACCCGGCAAAATGACGTCGATTGATTCCTGAAGCGAGCGACTGAGATGGACACCCTCGTCAGCATGAAAGTGTTTCGCCACGTGGTCGAAGCCGGCAGTTTCGTCGGCGCGGCGGAGAAGATGGAGATGTCGGCGGCGATGGCGAGCAAGCATGTGATGCGTCTGGAGCAGCAGCTCGGCGCGCGGCTCCTGAACCGCACCACGCGTCGCGTCGCGCCGACCGAGGCAGGCCGCGAGTACTACGAGCGGCTGAGTCAGGCGCTCACCGAGCTCGACGAAGCCGGCCAGGCGGTCGGCGCGGCAAGCGTCGTGCCGCACGGGCGGCTGCGGGTGTCGTCGCTGTCGGCGTTCGGCCTGAATCACGTGATGGCCGCGGTCGCGGACTACGCCGCGCAGTATCCGCAGGTCACCGTCGATATGACACTGTCCGACCGCGTCGTCGAGCTGATCGACGAGGGCTTCGATGTCGCGATCCGCGCGTCGCCGGGCGGGCTCAAGTCATCGTCGCTGATCGCGCGGCAGATCGCGACCGCGCATCTGGTGCTGTGCGCATCGCCCGCCTATCTGCGCAAGCATGGCACGCCGAAGAGCGTCGACGATCTCGCGCGCCACAACTATCTGCAGTACGCGGGCGTATCGGCGCTCGAAGTCGCGACCGGCGACGCGGGCTCGCGTGTGCGCCTGTCGGGCAACCTGATCGTCAATCAGCTCGAGGCCCAGCGCGTGGTCGTGCTGCATGGCGCGGGCATCGCGATGCTCGGTACCGAGGTGATCGGCAGCGATCTCGCCGAAGGGCGGCTCGTGCCGCTGCTCGTCGACCAGGTACCGCCGCGGGAGCTGCCGATCCACGTCGTCTACACGAGCCGACGGCATCTATCGGCCAAGGTGCGCTCGTTCGTCGATTTTCTGGCGGCGCGGTTCGCAAACGAATCGCTGTGGCCGTCGCTCGACGAGATCAAGGCGTTGGCGGTGCGATAGCGTTTCGCGAAGCACCGAGCATACGTCGCCAATCGCCCGCCCCGCGCCCCGGCGCCGTGTTACCCCGTTTCTATATACTGATTGTGAACACCCATCAGTTAAATGATCTGGGGGAGACATGACCGATCTGTCCACGCCGCAGCGTGCCGACAGCCACGAGCTGCCCGCGGGCCGGCGCCTGCGCTTCGTCACCGCCGCCGCGTTGTTCGACGGCCACGACGCGTCGATCAACATCATGCGGCGCATCCTGCAGGCAAGCGGCGTCGAGGTGATCCACCTCGGCCACAACCGCTCCGTCGCCGAAGTCGCGACCGCCGCGCTCAACGAGGACGCCGACGGCGTCGCCGTGTCGAGCTATCAGGGCGGCCACAACGAATACTTCCGCTACCTGGTGGATTTGCTGCGTGCAAGCGGCGGCGAGCGCATCAAGGTGTTCGGCGGCGGCGGCGGCGTGATCGTCCCCGAGGAAATTGCCGCGCTCGAACGCGACGGCGTCGAAAAAATCTACTCGCCGCACGACGGTCAGCGGCTCGGTCTGCAAGGCATGATCGACGACATGATCGCGCGCTGCGTCGAAGGGGCGCGCGCGGCCGACGCGGCGCGGCCGACGCCGGTGCGCGAATGGCTCGCCGAGCTGGCCGGGCGGCCGTTGCCGCGTTGCGGTGAGGCCCATGCCCCGCACGCTGGCACTGCTGCTGGCTCGCACCCCGCCGATCCCGCCGCGCCGATCTTCCGCCGCCTCGCGCAACTGATCAGCGCGTTCGAAACGAACAGCGCCGACGCCGCGGCGCGCGACCAGCTAGCGACGCTCGCCCAAGCGCCACGCATCCCGGTGCTCGGCATCACCGGCACCGGCGGCGCGGGCAAGTCGTCGCTGACCGACGAGCTGATCCACCGCTTCCGGCTCGACTACGGCGACACGCTGAACATCGCCGTGCTCGCGATCGATCCGTCGCGCCGAAAATCCGGCGGCGCGCTGCTCGGCGACCGCATCCGCATGAATGCGATCGGCGATTGGGGCGGCGGCGCCCGCATCTATATGCGCTCGATGGCGACGCGCGAGGCATCGACCGAACTCTCCGATTCGCTACCCGCCGCGCTGATGCTGTGCAAGGTGGCGGGCTTCGATCTGATCGTCGTCGAGACGTCGGGGATCGGTCAGGGCGATGCGGCGATCGTGCCGTTCGTCGACGAATCGCTGTACGTGATGACGCCGGAGTTCGGCGCCGCGAGCCAGCTCGAGAAGATCGACATGCTCGACTTCGCGAGCTTCGTCGCGATCAACAAGTTCGATCGCAAGGGTGCGCAGGATGCGCTGCGCGACGTCGCGAAGCAGGTGCAGCGCAATCGCGGGGACTTCGCGACATCGCCCGACGCGATGCCGGTGTTCGGCACGATCGCGTCGCGCTTCAACGACGACGGCGTGACCGCGCTGTACCGGCGCATCGCTAATGCGCTGCGCACGCATGGCCTGCGCGAGGGCGGCGCACGGCTCGGCGCGACCGAAGGCCTGCGCTTTTCGAGCAACCTGCACGCGATCGTGCCGCCCGCGCGCGTGCGCTATCTGGCCGATATCGCGCAGACGGTACGCGGCTATCGAGCGCGGGCCGACGCGCAGGCGCAAATCGCGCGGGAACGCTGGCAGATCGTCGAGACGCGCCGCATGCTCGGCGAGGCGGGCAGCGACGCCTCGTCGCTCGATGCGCTGATCGACCAACGCGGCGCCGCGCTCGGCGAGCGCGAACGCAAGCTGCTCGACGCGTGGCCGCAAACGGTGGCCGCCTATGCGGGCGACGAACATGTGGTGCGCATCCGCGAGCGCGAAATCCGCACCGCGCTGACGGTCACGACGCTGTCCGGCTCCGAAATCCGCAAAGTGTCGCTGCCGAAATTCGTCGATCACGGCGAGATCCTGCGCTGGCTGATGCTCGACAATCTGCCCGGCTATTTCCCATTCACCGCTGGCGTGTTTCCGTTTCGTCGCGAAAACGAGGACCCGACGCGCATGTTCGCGGGCGAGGGCGATCCGCAGCGCACGAATCGTCGCTTCAGGCTGCTGTCGGAAGGCATGCCGGCCAAACGGCTATCCACCGCGTTCGACTCGGTGACGCTTTACGGTGAGGAGCCGCACGAGCGCCCGGACATCTACGGCAAGGTCGGCAATTCGGGTGTGTCGGTCGCGACGCTCGACGACATGAAGACGCTGTATGACGGCTTCGATCTGTGCTCGCCGGATACGTCGGTCTCGATGACGATCAACGGCCCCGCGCCGACGATCCTCGCGATGTTCTTCAACGTCGCGATCGAGCAGCGGATCGCGCTGGGCGAGCAACAGCAAGGCCGCCCGTTGACCGAAGCCGAACTCGCCGCAACGCGCCGCGCCGCGCTCGAAAACGTGCGCGGCACCGTGCAGGCCGACATCCTGAAAGAAGACCAGGGGCAGAACACCTGCATCTTCTCGACCGAATTCAGCCTGAAGGTGATGGGCGACATCCAGGCGTATTTCGTCGAACACGGCGTGCGCAATTTCTATTCGGTGTCGATTTCCGGCTATCACATCGCCGAGGCCGGCGCGAACCCCATCTCGCAGCTCGCGTACACGCTCGCGAACGGCTTCACCTACGTCGAGGCGTATCTCGCACGCGGCATGTCGATCGACGACTTCGCGCCGAATCTGTCGTTCTTCTTCTCGAACGGCATGGACCCGGAGTACACGGTGCTCGGCCGCGTCGCGCGACGCATCTGGGCGGTCGCGATGCGCGAGCGCTATGGCGCGAACGAGCGTAGTCAGAAGCTCAAGTATCACGTGCAGACGTCGGGCCGCAGCCTGCACGCGCAGGAGATCGATTTCAACGACATCCGCACGACGCTGCAGGCGCTGATCGCGATCTACGACAACTGCAACTCGCTGCACACCAATGCGTTCGACGAAGCGATCACGACGCCGACCGAGGAATCGGTGCGCCGCGCAGTTGCGATCCAGCTGATCATCAATCGCGAATGGGGGCTCGCGAAGAACCAGAATCCGAATCAGGGCAGCTTCGTGATCGACGAATTGACCGATCTGGTCGAGGAAGCGGTGCTAGCCGAATTCGAGCGGCTGACAGAGCGCGGCGGCGTGCTCGGCGCGATGGAAACCGGCTATCAGCGCGGGCGGATTCAGGACGAGTCGATGCTATACGAGCATCGCAAGCATGACGGCTCGTATCCGATCGTTGGCGTCAATACGTTCCTGAGCGCGCATCCGCATGAAGCGCCGCGGCCGCTGGTGCTCGCGCGTTCCACCGACGCGGAGAAGCAGAGTCAGCTGCGGCGGTTGCGCAACTTCCAGGCGCGCCACCGCGACGCCGCGCCCGAGGCGCTCGAACGCCTGAAGCGCGCGGTGATCGACGACGGCAACGTGTTCGCGGTGCTGATGGACGTGGTGCGCGTGTGTTCGCTCGGGCAGATCACCCACGCGCTGTTCGAGGTAGGCGGGCAGTATCGGCGGAATATGTAGGCCGCGAGCGGGCGGCCCGGCCCGGCCCGCCCCGTTCTTCACCTCAGCGCGCGATGCCGAGCCGCGCCTTCGCGTCGTTGT
Source organism: Paraburkholderia sp. UCT31 (assembly GCF_014397655.1). NCBI lineage: Bacteria > Pseudomonadati > Pseudomonadota > Betaproteobacteria > Burkholderiales > Burkholderiaceae > Paraburkholderia > Paraburkholderia sp. UCT31. The sequence continues at coordinate 41,419 of NZ_VZQP01000015.1, read as the reverse complement.
ATTCCTTCTTCAGACGCCGCACGAGTTCGGCGACGTCCGGCACGTCGTCCATCAGGCCGACGCCCTGGCCCGCGCCCCAGATGTCCTTCCACGCCTTCGCCTTGTCGCCGCCGAAGTTCATCTTGGTCTTGTCCGATTCGGGCAGCGCGTCGGGATCGAGCCCCGCGTTCGCAATGCTCTCGCGGATGTAGTTGCCGTGCACGCCGGTGAACAGGTTCGTGTAGATGATGTCCGACGCCTTCGCGTTGATGATCGCCTGCTTGTAGCTGTCGACCGCGTGCGCTTCTTTGGTGGCGATGAAGCGTGTGCCCATGTACGCGAGGTCCGCGCCCATCGCCTGCGCGGCGAGAATCGAGCCGCCGTTCGCGATCGAGCCCGACAGCACGATCGGGCCGTCGAAAATGCGCCGCACCTCGCCGACCAGCGCGAACGGCGAGGTGGTGCCCGCGTGGCCGCCCGCGCCCGATGCGACCAGAATCAGCCCGTCGACGCCGGCTTCCAGCGCTTTCTGCGCATGACGCAGATTGATCACGTCGTGCAGCACGATGCCGCCGTAGCTATGCACCGCATCGACGATCTCGCGTGCCGGCGCGCGCAGGCTGGTGATGAAGATCGGCACCTTGTGCTCGACGCAGACGCGCACGTCGTGCTCGAGCCGCGCATTCGACTGATGAACGATCTGATTGACCGCGATCGGGCCGATCACCGCATCCGGGTTCGCGGCCTTGTGCCCGGCGAGTTGCGCCTGGATCTGCGTCAGCCATTCGTCGAGCAGCTCGGCCGGGCGCGCGTTGAGGGCAGGGAACGAGCCGACGATACCGGCCTTGCACTGCGCCAGCACGAGTTCGGGATAGCTGACGATGAACATCGGCGAAGCGACGACGGGTAGCGCGAGGTTTTGCAGAACGGCGGGCAATGCCATGGTGCGAGTCTCCAGGTTGGGCCAACCGGTGCGACGTGCGCCCGGCAAATAGATGAATGAGTTTAGCGGCACACGGCTTGCGGCGTGTTGACCGGCGAATGCGTGTGGCAATCGAACGAAACCGGCATGCCGAAGTCGCGCCAAACATTTAAGAACGGTCGTTCGATTATAGGCGAAGTGGGCGACCCGCGCGCGGTAGGCCCGTTTGGAACGGTTCGAAGGAGTATTCAGGTTCCATGTCTGCGTGGGATATCCCACCTCGCACGGACCTGTTGGCCTTCTACAATGCACGGACCTCAAACGATCATCGAGACGTCATGGCCTTCGAAAATTTCACGTCTTTTCGCGTCGCCGTGGGCGATGTCGACATTTTCGGAGTGAAGGGCGGCGCCGGGCCGCCTCTGCTTCTGCTGCACGGCCATCCGCAATCGCATCTGATCTGGGAACGCTGCGCCGCGCCGCTCGCGCAGCACTTCACGGTGATCGCAACCGATCTGCGCGGCTATGGCGCGTCGGGCAAACCGCCGAGCGATGCCGCGCACGCACCGTATTCGAAACGCGTGATGGCCGCCGACCAGGTCGCGGTGATGCGCCACTTCGGCTTCGAGCGCTTCCTCGTCTGCGCGCACGATCGCGGCGCGCGCGTCGCGCACCGGATGGCGCTCGATCACGCCGACGCGGTCGAGCGTTTGATGCTGCTCGATATCGCGCCGACACTCGCGATGTACGAAGCCACCGACCGCGCGTTCGCAACGCACTACTTCCACTGGTTCTTCCTGATCCAGCCCGAGCCGCTGCCCGAAACGTTGATCGGCGCAAATCCGGCCGCCTATGTCGACGCGGTGATGGGCGGACGTCACGCGGGTCTCGCACCGTTCGATCCCGCCGCGCTCGACGCGTATCGGGCGGCGCTCGCGCAACCGGGTGCGGTGCACGCGATGTGCGAGGACTATCGCGCGTCGGCGAGCATCGACCTCGAACATGATCGCGCCGATATCGAGCGCGGCAACAAGATCGGCTGTCCGCTGCGGGTGCTGTGGGGCGACAAGGGCGTGATCGAAAAATGCTTCGATGCGCTCGACGAATGGCGGCATGTCGCGCGCGACGTGAGCGGCCGCGCGCTATCGTGCGGGCACTATCTGCCCGAGGAAGCGCCGGACGAACTGGTCGCCGAGATGCTGTCGTTTTTCGAGGCGCTCGAACAATAAGCGCCGGGCTGCTTCGCGCGACCTTCGTTTGACCTGCGATGGACCTTCGTTAGCCGAGCGGCGGCAGCCGTCGCGCGACCGGCGTCGACTTGACGATCGCCGTGCTGGTCTCCGCGCGCTCGGTCACTTTCGACAGGATCTCGTCGAGCTGCTCGATCGAATGCAGGTACAGGCGACAGATGAAACAGTCGTCGCCGGTCACCTTGTCGCATTCGACGAACTCCGGAATGCGCCGGATCACTTCCTCCACCAGATGCAGCTGCCCGGGCAGCGGCTTCACGCGCACTACCGCCTGCAGCGTGAAGCCGAGCGCGCGCGGATCGATCTGCACGGTGAAGCGCTCGATCACGCCCTGCGCTTCGAGCCGCAGCACGCGTTCGGCCGTGCTGGGCGCCGATAAGCCGACGACGCGCGCGAGTTCGCTGACCGGCTGGCGCGCGTCCTGCGCGAGCGCGGCGAGCAGTGTGCGGTCGGTGTCGTCGAGTGCGACCGGCGTGATCGATGCAAGGCGTTTGCTCATGATGGCCTTCGTTTATGAGGTGAAAATGCGGTAACGCTTAAGTCTAGCCATGTATTCGCGCGGGTGGATTAATTACACTGCCAGTTATGCAGGCACAATCCGGGATCGAATCATGGCTTCAAACAAGGCTTCCGTCACGACCTCGAGCAGTTCGCCCAGCGACATCCGCCGTGGCGCGGCGCAGATGAGCGTCGCGATGCTGATGTCGGGCACGATCGGCTGGCTTGTCGTGTCGTCGCAGCAAAGCCCCTTCAACGTGGTGTTTTTCCGCTGCATTTTCGGCGGCGCGACGCTCGCGCTCGTGTGCGCCGTACTCGGCCTGTTCCGCCGCGAGCTGTTTTCGTGGAAGATGCTCGGCCTCGCGTTGCTCGGCGGCGCGGCGATCGTCGTGAATTGGGTATTGCTGTTCGCCGCGTATTCACGCGCGTCGATCTCAATGGCGACGGCCGTCTACAACACGCAGCCGTTCATGTTGGTCGGACTCGGCGCGCTGGTGTTTCGCGAGCGCATCAGCGCATCGACGATCGCGTGGCTCGTGGTCGCGTTCGTCGGGCTCGTGTTCGTCGTGAAGGTCGAGCCGGCCGTGCTCGCGGTGCCGGGGCAGTATCTGGTCGGCGTCGCGTATGCGGTCGGCGCGGCGGCGATGTACGCGGTGTCGTCGATCATCACGAAGCGGCTGAAGGGCACGCCGCCGCATCTGCTCGCGCTGATCCAGGTATCGCTCGGCGTGCTGTTGCTCGCGCCGTTCGTACGCTTCGACGCGTTGCCGGCAAACGGCGCGCAATGGCTCGAACTGATCGTGCTCGGCGTCGTCCATACCGGGCTCATGTACGTGCTGCTATATGGCGCGATCCAGAAGCTGCCGACGTCGATGACGGGCGCGTTGTCGTTCATCTATCCGGTGGTCGCGATCATCGTCGACCGGCTCGCGTTCGGACAGACGCTCGCATGGATTCAGGTACTCGGCGCCGCGCTGATTCTGCTGGCGGCGGCGGGCGTCAATCTCGGGTGGCGGATCGTGCCGCAGAGAAAGCGCTTATCGTCCACGTGATGCCGATTCGACATTCAATCGGATATTGCTACGGATCCCGGAATAACGCGCAAGCGTTCAAGCGCCTAACGCCGTTTGATGACAGATCATGTATGCATTCGTAAAACGTGGCGTCAAATTTCTGTAGGGAAATCACCGATGCGATGCAAAAACCCACACGCGTATCATCGACAGCGACGCTGATCACGTCCAACAGATGTTCCGCCGCTCGCTTCGTCGAGCGGTTTTCTTTTTGGGAGCACGGTTTTGCGTTCCGGTGCGCTTTTCCACCGCGCCGGTCGAACCGGTCACATCACAGTTCAACGCCGCGCGAGAATGCGTGTGCCGTCCACTTCGAGCGGTCCATCGTTCGCCGCGAGCTCCTCGATCATTCCCTTCAGCAACGCGGGCCATTCGCCGCGCGGCTTCAGCATCGACGCGGCGGCGCGCATCACGGCCGCGTCGTCGAGCATGCGCAGCAGCGTGTCCACACTCATCTCGCGGACTTCGAGCAGCTTGAATACGATCAGCACTTTCAGCGCATTCTTTGCGTTGCGCGCGGGCTCGGCGCGCAACCAGGCGACGCGCGACATCGCGCGTTCGAGCGCCGGTTCGACCTGCGTGAACGGCGCGCCGTGGCCTGGGATGACGACGCGCACGTCGAGCGTTGCGATCAGATCGAGCACGGCTTGCTGCTCGGCGAAGCCGCTTTCGCCTTCGAGTTCGGGAAAGATCACGCCGAAGCCGTTTTCCCACAGCGCATCCGCGCTGATCAGCAAGCGTTCGTCCGCGCAATAGAGCATCAGCGAATGCGGATCGTGGCCCGGCGCGCCGAGCACCTGCCAGTCGAGCGCGCCCAGCCGCAAACGTGCGCCGGGTGCCAGCGTGCCGGTGAAGCCGAAGCGCTCGCAGGTTTGACCAGTCGCGCGAAAGCTGAGGCGCGTTTCGTCCCAGCCGCGCACGGCATCGGCTTCGGATGACGGAATCAGCGTGCGGCACGACCACGTAGCCTGCAGCAGCGCGTTGCCGCCGCAGTGATCCGAATGCAGATGCGTGTTGATGATCAGATCGAGCGGCCGCGTGCGCAACGCATTGCGTACCAGCGCGACCGTTTGCGATGCGTGCGTCGCATAGCCGGTATCGACCAGCGCGGCGCATGTGTCGTCGATGAGCAGCACGTTGTTCGACGACAGCCAGCCGCGTTCGAAAACCCGGATCGATGCGGGCAGCGCGATCATGGCGTGGCCGTGCTCGCGTGCGCGTTTGCGACTGCGTCGGGCTTCGGCATCACGAGGATCGTCGAGGTACCCGTCAACATCAGCTCGCCGCGCTGATTGACCACCGAACCTTCGAGATAGGTCAGATCGCCGTTCAGGCTCGGCTTCCAGTGAGCGTCGCGCACACGCCACGTGATCGTCAGCGTGTCGTGCGCCTGCACTGCCTTCTTCAGCTTGATATCGAATTCGAGGCCGAGCGGTTGCGCGTAAGTAGAGAAATGCGTGGCGAGCAGCGCCATGAAATACGCGGTGGGTTGCGTGCCCGACGCGATCAAGCCTCCAAAGCGGCTTTGCGCGGCATACGCTTCATCGTGATGCAACGGGTTCAGATCGACGACGAGCGTCGCGAACGATTTGATCGAATCCACCGACAACTCGAGCGTCGAACTGAACGTCTCACCGGGCGTCACGATGCGCGGCGCGGCGTTCATTGCTTCTCCTTCGTCGTCGATGTCGTGCGCAGCGCCATTAACGTCGCGTGGCGCACTTCGATCGCGTCCCACACCGCGCGCTTCGCGTCGTTGTCGAGCGTCGACCAGCCGGCGATTTCGTCGATCGTGCGCAGGCATCCTTCGCACCAGCCGGTCGATGCATCCATCCTGCACACGCTGATGCACGGCGACGGCACGCAACCGCCGTCGTCCCTGTCGTCGTAATCGTTGCCGCTCGCCATCGTGTTCAGGCCGGCTCGCGCAACGCGACATCGACGACCGGCGCGCCTGTGAGCGAGATCAGCTCATGCGCGGTCAGATTGAACACTGCGTGCGGATGACCGGCGGCCGCCCACAGGCTCTCCAGTTCGAGCAGATCCGCATCGATCAACGTGACCGGCTCGGTCGCGTGACCGACCGGGCACACGCCACCGATCGCATAGCCGGTTTTTTCGCGCACGAACTTCGCGTCCGCGCGGCCGATCTCGCCGACCTGCTCGGCCACTTTCTTTTCGTCGACACGATTCGCGCCGCTCGCGATCACGAGCACCGGCGCGTCGTCTTCGCGGCGCCGGAACAGGATCGACTTCGCGATCTGCGCGACCGAGCAGCCGAGTCCGGCGGCCGCTTCGGCGGAAGTCTTGCCGGTTTCCGGCAGCATCACGATTCGCCCTGCGTGACCGCGTTCGCGCAGCAGCAGCGCGACGCGGCGTGCCGAGTCGGGCAGCGCGGCGAGATCGTCGGAGTCGAAGGACGCGAGGTCGTTCATTGTTTGGGACCCTGAATGAAAATGGATGCTGCGGTTATACGCAGGTGTTTGCTTCGCTGCGCGCCTTCGCGAGCAGCGCTTTGCCGGCGCGCGACACGTTGGACCGGCCGATCGCGTTCGAAATGAAGTCACCGATTTCGACCACTTGCGCGAGGTCGATACCGGTCTCGATGCCGAGGCCGTTCATCAGATACAGCACGTCTTCGGTCGCGACGTTGCCGGTCGCGCCCTTCGCATACGGGCAACCGCCGAGCCCCGCGACCGATGCATGAAAAATCTCGACGCCTTCGAGCAGCGCCGCGTAGATGTTCGCGAGCGCCTGGCCATAGGTGTCGTGGAAGTGTCCCGACAGATGCTCGCGCGGAAACACGTCGGTCACGGCCTCGAACACTTCGCGGGTGCGCTTCGGCGTGCCGACGCCGATCGTGTCGGCGATATCGATCTCGTCGCAGCCGAGCGCCGCGAAGCGCTTGACGACGTCGACGACCGACGCGACCGGCACTTCGCCCTGGTACGGACAGCCGAGCGCGCACGACACGCTGCCGCGAATCCGCAGCTTATGTTGTTTCGCCGCCGCGGCGACTGGCGCGAATCGCTCGATGCTCTCCGCGATGCTGCAGTTGATGTTCTTCTGCGAGAACGCCTCGCTCGCCGCGCCGAAGATGACGATCTCGTCGGCGCGCGCGGCGAGCGCGCCTTCGAAACCGCGCAGGTTCGGCGTCAGCACCGAGTAAATCGTGCCGTCGCGGCGCTCGATGCCGGCCATCACGTCGGCGCCGTCGGCCATCTGCGGCACCCATTTCGGCGACACGAACGACGCTGCCTCGACGTTGCGGAAGCCCGCCGCCGACAGACGGTTGATCAGCTCGATCTTGGTCGCGGTCGGCACGAATTCCTTCTCGTTCTGCAGCCCGTCGCGCGGACCCACTTCGACGATTTTCACTTGCTTCGGTAAGGCCATGATGTGTCTCCGATCCGATGCGGTTTGATCGCTGTCCCATCCGGGATGGGTGCTACCGCGTTGCTGCAATTCAAGTCAGCCCGCACGCCTGCGACGCGTGCGGGCGCGGGTTTCACTCAGTAGCCACGTTCCAGTTGCACTGCGCCGCTCACCTGCTCGCCGCGCATCATCGCGCCGATCTTGTCCGCGACCTGCGCGACGCTGTCCTCGCGCAACGTCAGCGCCGACGTGTGCGGCGTGATCGTGACACGCGGCTCGCGCCAGAAAGGATGATCGGCGGGCAGCGGTTCCTCGCGGAACACGTCGAGCGTCGCGGCGGCGAGCTGGCCGCTCGCGAGCGCAGCGAGCAGATCCGCTTCGACGAGATGCGCGCCGCGCGCGACGTTGATCAGATATGCGCCGCGCGCGAGCTTCGCGAAGACTCGCGCATTCAGCACGCTTTCCGTGTCGGGTGTATGCGGCAGCAGATTGACGAGCACCTTCGCGCCGTCGAGGAAGCTATCGAATTGCGCGTCGCCGGCGAACGTCGCGATGCCATCGATCTGCTTCTCGCCGCGAGTAAAGCCGCGCACCGGCAGGCCGAACGAAGCGAGCGTTTGCGCGACCTGCGTGCCGAGCACGCCGAGCCCGAGCACACCCACCGTGAACGTTGCGCGCGGATGCGGCTCGAGCACTTTCCAGCGGCGCTCGCCTTGCAGCACCTGATATTCGTCGAAGCGGCGCAGATAGCGCAGCACCGCATGCGTCACGTACTCGGCCATCTGCGCGCCCATGCCGGTATCTTCGAGGCGAATCAACGGCACCTCGGGCGGCAACGTGCCCGGATGCGCGCGTTCGAGCGCGAGAATCGCATCGACGCCAGCGCCGAGATTGAAGATCGCGCGCAGCGTATTGCGTCCGGCCAGCATCTCGCGCGGCGGACGCCAGACCACCGCGAAATCGGCTGGGCCGGTATCGCCGGGCTTCCATTCGCGCAGCTCGGCGGCGGGCAGAGCGCGCGCAAAGTCGTGCAGCCACGCGGCGGCTTCGGTGTGCGGTGCGTAGAAGAGTATTTTCATGCGGTCCGGAATGCGTCGGCGTCGATGTGGGCATGAGCGGGACGGACCCGGAGCGCGCGACGGCAATCGGACGACGCGTGCGGCATCGGGTCTCCTCCCGGTATGAACAGGCTTCATTCTACTTTTTCGACGCAAATCGCGCGCGTTTGCGCACGGACGTGCGCTTCGAGATGCATGCCGTGGTGGGCGTCGAGTTCGCGCGTACCCGCGCATTTCTTCGTTTGTCCGATAACCAAAGCACAAAAACCTGGTTCATCGATGCGCGACCGAGCGGGACAATGATTGCCTGGATTCCTTGCGCAGCGAGGCACGCACATGCTTTCATGCACGCGACCGATCGCGACAATTCCTAATTTGACGCAAGTTGTATATTGATTAGGTTTCTAGAATTGGTGATCAAAGCTTCGCCATGAAAAACACCCCGAAGATTGGATCAACGTCCGACTTTCGGGGTGAATTTCGCCACTATGCGGCGACGCAGACCATTGGTTCGCGCACGCAGCGCATGCGGCTCAGCGGTTCCGCGACTCAATTCGCCACGCCGTGATCCCCATGCCCATGCGCACACCCATGCTCGCCCCCACTCTGCTCGACCGGCATCTGCTGCGCAGCCTCAGCGCGAATCCCCAGGCGCGCGAGCAGCTTGCGATCCGCTTCCGCCTGCGGGTTGCTCGTGGTCAGCAACTGATCGCCGTAGAAAATCGAATTCGCGCCTGCGAGGAAGCACATTGCCTGCAACGACTCATCCATCTGCTCGCGGCCGGCTGACAGACGCACCATCGCGCGCGGCATCGTGATGCGCGCAATCGCGATCGTGCGCACGAATTCGAACGGATCGATCGCTTCGGTCCCGGTCAGCGGCGTGCCTTGCACCTGCACCAGATTGTTGATCGGCACCGATTCCGGATACGGCTCCATGTTCGCGAGCTGCGCGATCAGCCCCGCGCGTTCGCGGCGCGATTCGCCCATACCGACGATGCCGCCGCAGCACACGTTGATGCCCGCGTCGCGCACGCGTTCGAGCGTGTCGAGGCGATCCTGGTACGTGCGCGTCGAAATGATCTGGCCGTAGAACTCCGGCGACGTATCGAGATTGTGGTTGTAGTAGTCGAGGCCCGCATCGCGCAGCGCCTGTGCCTGGTGCGTTTCGAGCATGCCGAGCGTCACGCAGGTTTCGAGGCCCATCGCCTTCACGCCGCGGATCATGTCCTTGATCGGCTCCAGGTGGCGGTCCTTCGGATTGCGCCACGCGGCGCCCATGCAGAAGCGCGTTGCGCCGTTCTGCTTTGCGACCTGCGCGGCGGCCAGCACTTCGTCGACCGGCATCAGCTTGTCGGCGACGAGACCCGTGTCGTGATGCACCGATTGCGGACAGTATGCGCAATCCTCTTCGCAGCCGCCGGTCTTGATCGACAGCAGCGTCGACAGTTGCACCGCATTGGCGTCGAAATGCTCGCGATGCGTTTGCTGCGCGCGAAACAGCAGGTCGTTGAACGGCAGTTCGTACAACGCGACGATATCGGCGACGCGCCAACGCGCGAGCGGCTTCGCTTCAGTAGCGGCTGCGGTCGGATTGCTGTTGGCGGCGCTCGCTTCGGCGGTGCCCGCTGCGATATTCAGTTGTGTCATGTGATCGATCCTCGTAAACGGATGAATTTGGGTTCGGCGCTGCGGGGCAGCGCTATGCCGCGCGCAATTGGCGCAGCGTTTGCAGAAGCCGTCGAATGTCGAGCTGTTGCGCTGCAAGCTCCGGCGACGGCGGGCTGATATGCGGCACGACGCCGAGCAACGGCGCGTCGTACGCTTGCGCGAAATGCACGCGAATCGACGCGATGTTTTCGTCGGGAAACGTCATGTCCGGGTCGATGCGATTCGCGACCCAGCCCGCGAGCGTTAGACCGCGCGCGGCAATCGCTTCGGCAGTCAGCAGCGCGTGGCTGATGCAGCCGAGCCGCATGCCGACCACCAGCACCACCGGCAGCTTCAGCGCGACGGCGAGATCGGCGGTGTCCTGCGTCGCGGTCAACGGCACACGAAAGCCGCCGACACCTTCGACAACGACCACCTCGGCGAGCTTCAACGCCTCGCGATGGCACGCGACGATGTGCTCGAGATCGAACGAGACGTTTTCCAGCGCCGCCGCGATGTGCGGCGCGGCCGGTTCCTTCAGCAGATACGGCGTGCGCATGGCGGGCGACAGCAGCACGCTCGACGCGGCATCGAGCTGATCCGCGTCCTCGTTGTGCAGCACGCCGTTCACTTCGAACGCGCCCGCCGCGATCGGCTTCATCGCTGCTGCCTGCAGGCCTTCGCGCACGAAGCCGCGCAATAGCGCCGACGACACGAAGGTCTTGCCGATTTCCGTATCGGTGCCGGTGACGAACAGCGACAGCGCGCCGTCATCGTTAATCATGTTGCTCATGCCGCGCGCGCTCCGACCTGTTGCAGGCCGGCCTCGAGCCGGTCGAGATCCGCGTGCGAGTGCGCGGCCGACAGCGAGATGCGCAGACGCGACGTGCCGGTCGGCACGGTCGGCGGACGGATCGCGGGCACCCACAGCCCCGCGCGATCGAGCGACGCGGCGATGTCGAGCGTCGCATCGTTCGCGCCGATGATCAGCGGTTGCACGGCCGTATGCGAATCGACGGGCAGCCACGGCGTCGCCTTCAGCATCGCGCGCGTGCGTTCGATCAGTTGCTGGAGATGCGCGCGGCGCGCATCGCCCTCCACGCCGCCGATGATGCGCAGACTCGCCGACACCGCATGCGCGGCTGCCGGCACCGACGCGGTCGTGAAGATATACGGACGCGCGCGCTGCACGAGCCATTCGATCACGGTCGCATGGGCGACGACGAACGCGCCGGAGACACCCGGCGCCTTGCCGAGCGTGCCGATCGAGATCAGATGCGGCGAGCGCAGCGCGGCCTGCGCAATCGCGCCACGGCCTTGCGGACCGAGCACGCCGAAGCCGTGCGCATCGTCGACGATCAGCCATGCGCCGTGCCGCTCGGCGAGTTCGAGCAAACGCGGCAGCGGCGCGATGTCGCCGTCCATGCTGAACACCGTGTCGGACACGATCACCTTGACGTCCGCCTCCGACGCTTCGAGCATCGCGCTCAATGCATCCACGTCGCAGTGCGGATAGATCTGCACATCCGCGCGCGACAGCCGCGCGCCGTCGATCAGCGAAGCGTGATTGAGCGCATCGGAGAACAGCGTCGTGCCGCGGCCCGCGAGCGCGGTCAGCGTCGCGAGATTCGCCATATAGCCGGTGCTGAAATACAACGCGCGGGCATCGTCGAGAAAGCCGCCGGCAAATTCGGCGAGATCGTCTTCGAGTTGCGCATGCGCACGCGAATGACCGCCGAGCAGATGCGAGCCGCCGCTGCCCGCGCCATACAGGCGCGCGCCCTCGGCGATCGCGTCGATCAATTGCGGATGCGCGGCAAGACCCAGATAGTCGTTGCTCGCGAAGCCGATGATTTCACGGCCGTCGACCGTCATGTGCGCGGCGCATGGTGTGTCGGCGGTGCGCCGGCGTCGGCGCAGGCCGCGCGCGTCGATTTCCTTCAGGCCTTCGGCGAGTGTGTCGAGCAGGTGCATCAGCGTGCCTCCGCGAGCGTGGCGTCGAAGGTGTCGCGCGTGCGCGTGGCGAGCAGCGCGAGTTCTTCGTCGTCGAGGATGTACGGCGGCATCAGGTACACGGTGGTGCCGATCGGGCGCAACAACAGCTCGCGTTGCAGCGCGTTTTCGAAGAAGCGGCGCGAGAACGTTTTGGCTTGCTGAGGATCGTCGATCATTGCGTCGAACGCGAAGATCGTGCCGCGCTGACGCAGATTGCGCACCTGCGCGTGCTCGACGAGCGGCGCGAGCGCGGCCGCGAGGGTCGCCGATTTGCGTGCGTTGGCGGCGAGCACGTCGTCGCTCGTGAACAGATCGAGCGTCGCGAGCGCGGCGCGGCACGCGAGCGGATTGCCGGTGTACGAGTGCGAGTGCAGGAAGCCGCGCGCGGTGTCGTCGTGATAGAAGGCCGCGAAGATCTCGTCGCGCGACAGCACGATCGACAGCGGCAGATAGCCGCCGCTGATGCCTTTGGACAGACACAGGAAGTCCGGCCACACGCCCGCCTGTTCGCACGCGAAGAACGTGCCGGTGCGGCCGCAGCCGACTGCGATTTCGTCGGCGATCAGATGCACGCCGTACCGGTCGCACAACGCGCGCAATCCGGCGACGTACGACGCGTCGTGCATCGCCATGCCGGCCGCGCATTGCACGAGCGGCTCGACGATCAGTGCGGCGATGCGGTTCGCGCGCGCCTCGAACAGCGCGCGCACATGGTCGAGCGCGCGGCGCGCGACGTCGGCGGCGGTTTCGCCCGCTTGCGCGAGCCGCGCATCGGGCGAGGCGACGACGTGGGCGTGACGAATCAGCGGATCGTACGCGTCCTTGAACAGCGCGACGTCGGTCACGCCGAGCGCGCCGATCGTCTCGCCGTGGTAGCTGTTGGCGATGCAGACGAATTCCTGCTTGTCGGCGTAGCCCCGGTTGCGCCAGCTGTGAAAGCTCATCTTCAGCGCGATCTCGACCGCCGACGCGCCATCCGACGCGAAGAACGCGTGGCCGAGCGTGTTGCCGGTCAACGCGTGCAGACGTTCCGCGAGTTCGACGGCGGGCTCGTGCGTGCAGCCGGCGAGCATCGCGTGTTCGAGCGTATCGAGCTGATCTTTCAGCGCCGCGTTGATGCGCGGGTTCGCATGACCGAACAGATTGACCCACCACGAACTGATCGCGTCGAGATAGCGATGACCGGCGCGATCGTACAGCCACGCGCCTTGACCGCGCGCGACGGGGATCAGCGGCAGACGTTCGTGGTGCTTCATCTGCGTGCACGGATGCCACACCGCGCGCAGGCTGCGGGCGACCCAATCTTCAGGGGCGACCGGGGGGACTGCTGACTTTTCCAAAGAGGTACTCCAGGGTGCTTTTTTGCCACGCACGCAAGCCTCGGCGAGTGCGCGGGGTCGAGATTAGCGGTTTATTTGGTCGCGCGCATCAACCGCGAAATGCTCGTTTTTCGCGCTGGCGTCGAGGTTTAGCATCGTTCGATGCAGCTCGTTCGATTTCGTGAGGGAAGCTCGCCAATCGACGGAGATAGCGACGTCAAAGTAATGGGCTGTTACTGGCCAGAATTGGGGTGACGAGGTATTTTTTGCGGGGGAACGGAGCGCAAAAGAAAAAGCCCGCCGATACGGCGGGCTTGCGGCACATCAGAATCAGGCGCGATTCACGGCTCGACTCACGCCTCTATTCGTACTTCACTCCCGGCTCGCGATCGCTTTCCGGCCATTGGCATCGGCATCGCTTGCATCCGCCGTCTGCGAGTTCTGATCGCCCCACACGACCGCGTTATCGACCGCATACAACCGGCACGGAGCGGAGCTCTGCTTCTGGCAATTCTTCACCGCCACCGACATCGGATCGTCGCCGCCCTCGGCCCACGACCACGCGCCCGAATCCGACACCGCGAACGCGCGGCTCGGATACTGATGCAGGAAGTTGCGATAGCCATTGCGGCCCTCGTTGTCGAGGTACGGCACCGAGTCGACCGCGTCGAGCGCGGCGAATCCGGTTGCCTTCGGCGCGGCCGGATCGGCGACGTGATACTGCACGGCAGTCGGCATACCGGCGCGAGCGAGGAACGCTTCGACGGCCGGCCACCATACGTGCACGCCGTCGCGGTCGCCGACCAGCCGATGCGCGTCGTTCTTGTAGTGGCCGAAGTCGACCATCTTCGCGCTGGCGCCATGTGCGCCGTACGCGGCATACATGCCCGCGACGAGCGGCGCGTTCCACACCGAATCGTTATCGCCATAGAGCCACAGCGACGGCACCGCAGTCTTCTCGCCGTACGCGCCGAATGCGCGCGTCAGATTGCCTTGCCAGTCTTCGCAGGCGTCCTGGCGCAGCCCGCCCGAGAAATTGATCAGCGCGCGCACGCCGGGCGCCGCTTCGGTGCCGTATGCGATCGTCGCAAGACCGCCATGCGAGGTGCCGGCCACCGCGATGTGCGTCGCGTCGACATAAGGTTGCTTCGACATGTAATCGATCGTCGCTGCGACGTCGCCGGCCTGGCCAAGGCCGTTGCGCTCGACGTCGCAGCCGTCCTGCTCGTACACGCCGTCCGAGCGACCGAAGCCCTGGCGGTTCGGCGCGACGACCACGTAGCCGCGGCGCACGAATTCGCGCGCGAACGGCAGCGGGTCGCTGCGTTCCTGCGTGCGCGGGTCGCCCGGAATCTTGCCGTGGTTGAAGACGATCATCGGGAACGGGCCGGGCCCGTCCGGCTTGTAGATCGTGGTTTCAAGCGTGACCGTGCCGGTGGCGTCGACCGGCACGCGGATGATCTTTTCGTTCAGGTGAGCGGTGGGCAGGTAGACGTCGTCGTCCAGCGCGAGGCGCGGCACGCGGGCGCGCGACAGCGGTCCCTGGATGTCGCTCGACGGCGTCGCGTCGTGTGCGGAAAGGGACGAGTAGGCGAGCGGATCGGCATGCGCGATCGTGACAGCACACGTGGCCGCGGCGCAGATCGCCGCACACTTCGTCAGAACCTTGCTCAACACCATTGACGCACCTGCTTTAAAGACGTGTCCTGAACTCCGTGCTGTCCGGTTGCGCAAAACGCGGCTGACATTCAGCTTTCGTTCGCGATTTCGACACAAACAGACTCACTCGCGAGCGTTGCGGGAAGCGCACGCTCGCAAATTGAGATTGCACGGGATGAACCCAACGGCCGACGCGACCCCACGCGTCGAGGATGAACGTCACTTGATGCTGTCGGAGTCCGCGCGGCTCGCGTTCGATCAGCGGCCGGTCAGCCTTCCTTTGCATGTTGCGGAGCCGGTATGACCCGCTCTCGCAATGTGACGTCATGAAACTACGGACTCATCCTGGCACGACAATTTTGTTTTGTGCAATCAAGGAGAACCCGCGACGAAAAAATTGCTGCATGTGCGAACGAGGCTTCAAAGCCTTGCCGGGCAAGGGCCGGGGACATATGGCGGGAAGCGGCGAGTAAATATCGTGTAAGTGCTGTGGTGCGAGACCAACGAAGAAGCCCGCGTGAAAGGAACGAAAAAAGGCCTATGCAAAGGCCTTTATAAAGTTTGTCGAGGGCAAGTGAAAGACACGAGAAAGCTTCGGCGTGTAATGCAGCGATTACTTAATCGGCGCGTGCTCTTCATTTACTCATTGACGGCGCCATCGACATAACGCCAGCGGCCATCATCGCCGCGCACGAATCGACTCGATTCATGCAACCGATAAGCACGTCCCCCCACTTTGTAGCGGGCGATGAATTCGACGGTCGCGCGATCGGCATCGCTTTCGGCGAAGCCTTTGATCTGCAGTCCGAGCCAACGGGGCGCGTCGGGCGCGGTGGGATCGACGTCGAGATCGGCGGGGCAGGTGCTGGGGTCCCACGTCGCGCGCAGGTAGTCGGTTGCACCGAGCACGTACGCGCTATAGCGCGAGCGCATCAGTTCGAGCGCGCGCGGCGCCGCTTCGCCGCCGTCGATATAGCGGCCGCAGCATTGCGCGAAACGCGGGGCTTTGGTCGCGGTGCCCCCGCGTGCGTCGGGCGCGGCGCCGCCGCACGGACAGTCGACAGGTCTTTGCAGTGACAATAATGGCTTGTTCATTGAAATTTCAGTTGAGCCCGCGAGCGATCAGGATCTTCTGGATGTCGCTCGTGCCTTCGTAGATCTGGCACACGCGCACGTCGCGGTAAATCCGCTCGACCGGGAAGTCGCTCAGATAACCGTAGCCGCCGTGAGTCTGCAAGGCGGCCGAGCAGATGCGCTCGGCCGCTTCGGAGGCGAACAGCTTTGCCATCGCGGCTTCGGTCAGACACGGCTGGCCCGCGTCCTTCAGCGATGCCGCGTGCCAGATCAATTGACGCGCGGCTTCGAGTTGGGTCGCCATGTCGGCAAGACGGAACTGCACCGCCTGGTGCGAGAACAGCGGCTCGCCGAAGCTCTCGCGTTCTTTTGCGTAAGTCAGCGCCGCCTCGAACGCGGCGCGTGCCATGCCGACGCTTTGCGCGGCGATACCAATGCGCCCGCCTTCGAGACCCGACAACGCGATCCGGTAGCCTTCGCCTTGCGCGCCGATCCGGTTCGCGGCCGGCACGCGACACGCCTCGAATACGATTTGCGCGGTATCCGACGAATGCTGGCCGAGCTTGTCTTCGACTCGTGCGACCACGTAGCCCGGCGTGCCGGTGGGCACGATGAACGCGCTGATGCCGCGCTTGCCAGCGGCCTTGTCGGTGACGGCCATCACGATCGCGACGTCGCCGTTCTTGCCGCTCGTGATGAACTGTTTGACGCCATTCAGCACGTACGCGTCGCCGTCGCGTGTCGCGGTGGTGCGCAGCGCCGACGCATCCGAGCCCGCTTGCGGCTCGGTCAGGCAGAACGCGCCGAGCATCTCGCCGCGCGCGAGCGGCGTCAACCAGTCGCGCTTCTGCGCGTCGTTGCCATAAGTGAGCAGGATGCTGCACACGGGGCAGTTGTTCACCGAGATCGCGGTCGACGTGCCGCCGTCGCCGGCCGCGATTTCTTCGAGGATCAACGCGAGCGCGAGCGCGTCCATGCCGGCGCCGCCATACGCTTCGGGCACCAGCACGCCATAAGCACCGAGCTCGGCGAGCTGCCGGTGCACGTCGCGCGGGAAGGTGCGCTCGCGGTCCCATTGCGCCGCGTACGGCGTGATCTCTTCGCGCACGAAGGTGCGCAGCGCGTCGCGCACCATCAGGTGATCCTGATCAAGCACCATGAGCGTGTCTCCGGTCCCATGCAACGTAGTTGTCTACCAGTCGAGCTGCGTGCCGTCGTGCTGAAAGAAGCGGCCGTGGAACGCGTCGCGCGATGCCGCCGCCTGCGCCAGCACCTCGCGCATGCCCGCCACGCTGCGCGCGGGATCGAGCGCGGCCTGCGCGCCGCCCATGTCGGTGCGCACCCAGCCGGGATGCAGCGACACGCAGGTCGCGCGCTGCGCGTCGAGCGACGCGAGCTTCAGCACGGCGTTCAGCGCCGCCTTGCTCGCGCGATACAGCCAGCCGGTCGTGCCGCTTGCATCGGCGATGCTGCCCATGCGACTCGAAATCACCGCGAGCACGCCGTCCGTTTCCTCGACGAGCGGCAGCAGGATTGGCAGCAGCTGCATCGGCCCGCGCACGTTCGTGTGCATCACGTGATCGAAGTCCTCGGCGGTGATCGTTTCGATGCCTTCGGTGCGCGGGCCGTACACGCCCGACACCAGGATCGCGGCATCGAGCCGTTCGCCGTCGAGCTTCCAGCCGAGCGCCGCGATGTCTTCGGGCGCGGTGACGTCGAGCGCGAAGGTTTCGGCGCCGAGTTCGTTGAGCGCGTCGAGCGCGGCGCCGTCGCGCGCGGTCGCGAGCACGCGCCAGCCGCTGTTTCTGTACTGCCGGACGAATTCCTGGCCGATGCCACGCGATGCACCGACGATCAACACTGTTTTCATCGTATTCCTCGAAGATTTTGTGGATGCGTCAGATCAGTTCGACACCCATCGCGGTCGCCTCGCCGCCGCCGATACACAGCGTCGCGACACCGCGCTTCAGACCGCGATTCTTCAGCGCGCCGATCAGCGTGACGAGAATGCGCGCGCCCGAGGCGCCGATCGGATGGCCTAACGCGCACGCGCCGCCGTTCACGTTGACCTTGTTGTGCGGTAAATCGTGCTCTTTCATCGCGGCCATCGTGACGACCGCGAACGCTTCGTTGATCTCGTACAGATCGACGTCGCCGGCGCGCCAGCCGTTCCTCCCAAGCAGCTTGCGGATCGCGCCGACCGGCGCGGTGGTGAACTTCGCGGGCGCCTGCGCGAACGTCGAATGACCGACGACGCGCGCGAGCGGCGCCACGCCGAGCCGTTTCGCGGTCGACTCGCGCATCATCACGAGCGCGGCTGCGCCGTCCGAGATCGACGACGAGTTCGCCGCCGTCACGGTGCCGGTCTTGCTGAACGCGGGCTTCAGCGTGGGGATCTTGTCGAGGTTGGCCTTGAACGGCTGCTCGTCGCGCGCGATCGTGACGTCACCCTTTCGGCCCGCTACGGTGACCGGCGCGATTTCCCAGTCGAACGAGCCGTCCTCGTTCGCGCGCTTCGCGCGGTTCAGCGACTCGACCGCGAACGCGTCCTGCGCCTCGCGCGTGAAGTCGAACGACGCCGCACACTCCTCGGCGAACGTGCCCATCAGACGGCCTTTGTCGTAGGCGTCTTCGAGGCCGTCGTAGAACATGTGGTCGAGCACCTGGCCGTGGCCCATGCGCATGCCGCCGCGCGCCTTCGGCAGCAGATAGGGTGCGTTCGTCATGCTCTCCATGCCGCCCGCGACGATCACGTCGAGCGAGCCCGCGGCCAGCATGTCGTGCGCGAACATCGCCGCGCGCATGCCGGAGCCGCACATCTTGTTGACCGTCGTGCAGCCGGTGGCGAGCGGCAGACCCGCACCGAGCGCGGCCTGGCGCGCGGGCGCCTGGCCGAGGCCGGCGGGCAGCACGCAACCGATCACCGCCTCGTCGATCTGCTCGGGCTTCAGACCCGCTCGTTCTACGGCCGCCTTGATCGCGACCGCGCCGAGTTGCGGCGCGCTCAGCGACGCGAAGTCGCCCTGAAAGCCGGCCATCGGCGTGCGCGCCGCGCTGACGATTACGATTGGATCGGCGTTGATACCACTGTGGTTTGCGTCACTCATGTTCGAGCTCCTTGGTCATAGCTTGGATGGCTACCGCCGCGCGTTGCCTGATGCGAACCCTCGTGGGATTCATCAAGCCACGCGCACATTTGGCTCGTCCGCCTGCGCATCGGGCGCTCCGGCGAACCGCTCCGGATAACGCACGCAAAAGCGCACGCTCCGGTCGTACGGGAAAAAATCGGGCAGTTCGCCCTTTAGCAGAGAATCCTTGTATCGCTGCCACAGCTCGGGCTCGAAGAAATCCGCGTGATGCCGCATGAACGAGCGCCGCACGCGTGGATCGCCGAGCAGGAAAGTGCCGTACGTCTCCGGGAAAATATCGTGCGGGCCTACCGCGTACCACGGCTCGTCCGACATTTCGTCTTCCTCGTTGCGCGGCGCCGGCACCGCACGCACGTTGCAGTCGGTCAGGTATTCGATCTCGTCGTAGTCGTAGAACACGACGCGGCCATGTCGCGTGACGCCGAAGTTCTTGTAGAGCATGTCGCCGGGGAAGATGTTCGCCTGGATCAGCTCCTTCACCGCGTCGCCGTATTCCTTGATGCCGTGCTCGACGTCGTCGTCGTTACCGTTCTGCAGGAACAGATTGAGCGGCACCATGCGTCGCTCGAGGTACAGATGGCGAATCACGAGGTTGTCGCCGTCGTACTCGATCAGCGACGGCACTTCCTTTTCGAGTTCGCGCAACAGCGTTTCGTCGAGCCGCGCGAGCGGCAGCGCGACGCTCGAATATTCGAGCGTGTCGGCCATCCGGCCGAGCCGGTCATGACGTTTGACGAGCAGATACTTCTGCTGGATCTGCGCGCGCGTGGTTTCCTTCGGCGGCGGAAAGTTGTCCTTGATCAGCTTGAACACGTAGGGGAACGACGGCAACGTGAACACCAGCATCACGAGCCCCTTGATGCCGGGCGCGACGATGAAGCGGTCGCTCGAATGCTTCAGGTGATGCAGCAGATCGCGATAGAACAGATTCTTGCCCTGCTTCTGCAGACCCACCGACGTATAGATTTCCGCCTTCGGCTTGCCCGGCATGACCGTGCGCAGAAACTCGACATACGCGGACGGCACTTCCATGTCGACCAGAAAATACGAGTGCGAGAAGCTGAAGATGATCAGCAACTGCTCGCGCTTGAGCAGCACGGTGTCGAGCGCGAGCACGCCCGGTTTCACGTGACGCAGCGGCACCGCGAACGGCAGCAGCGCCTCGCCGTTGATGATGCGCCCGACGATATATGCAGCCTTGTTGCGATAAAACAGCGACGACAACACGTGAATCTGGAAGTTCGGCGCTTCGTCGAACACGCCGAACGCTTCGTGAATCGACTGCATCACGCAGGCGACGTCGCGCGTCAGATCCTCGAACGGCGGATCGAGCTGGAAGTTCGTGACGACCCGTTCGAGCGTTGCGGCAAGTCCATCAGTACCGGGGTAATACGCGCGGTAGGTCGGCTTCGCGGCCGGTTCGTCGTTCTCGATGTATTCGGTCGAGATCGCCGGGCGTACGAAAATGAAATCGTTGTTGAAGTACGAGCGATGCAGAATCTTGCAGGAAACCGAATTAAAGAAGGTTTCCGCGCATTCCGGCTGACGGTGCGTGGTCAGGAGGCCGATGTAGTGCAGCTTGATCTGCTGCCACACTTCGCTGTCGATGTTTTCCGCGTCGTACTCGTCTTCGAGCAACTGCACGCATTCCTGCACGCGATCGTCGTACGACGTGATGCGGTCGCGCGCGAGCTTTTGCAGGCCGTGCCAGTCGCCGGCTTCGAACAGCGTTTTCGCGTGGATCGCCGCGTCGCGAAAGATCCGGTAGTGACGGTCGAACCCTTCGAGCATCGTCTGCGCGACGTCGAAACCGATTTGCGACGATAACAGCTTGGGGAAGTGATTCATCACGCGCGCTCCGCAAACGCCGGTCAGAGTCAGTCAGCTTCAGGCAGGCTTCGCTTCGTGCCTCGCGCCATCGAGCAGCGCGCGCGCCTGCGCTTCATACTGCGCGAGATCTTCGAGCGTCGCGTCGAGATCTTCTCGCTGACGTTCGAGCACTTCGCGATGACGCGCGACCGTCGCGAGGAACGCGTGCAACTGCGGCACGGTATCGGTCGGCGATTCGTAGACGTCGAGCAGGTCCCGGATCTCCGACAGCGTGAAGCCGAGCCGCTTGCCGCGCAAGGTGAGCTTCAGACGCGTGCGGTCGCGGCCCGAATAGACGCGCCGCAAGCCGCTCGAACCCTCGCGGCTCGGTGAGAGTAAACCCTGGTCTTCGTAGAAACGGATCGCGCGCGGCGTGACGTCGAATTCGCGCGCGAGCTCGGTGATCGTGTATTGCGTATTCATCGGGACATCTCGTGGCCGCTTGGTCGGCACAAAACCGGATTGGACGATAGAATCGACGTTTACGTTATCGTCAACCTGAGCGGAAAGCAACCACAACCCGGCCGACCGGCATCGCACACCTCGCCATGCCGGAGGGTCGTCGGAGGAAGACAGTCCCCATGAATGCACTCGAACACCAGCTCGAATACCCCTTCAACGACACGATGCCCGACGCGGGCCGCACGATGGAAGTCGCGCCCGGCGTGCTTTGGCTGCGCATGCCGCTGCCATTTGCGCTCGACCATATCAACCTGTGGCTGCTGCGCGATGAGATCGACGGCCAGCAAGGCTGGACCGTGGTCGATTGCGGCATCACGTCGGACACGATCAAGGCGAATTGGGAGAGCGTGTTCGAATCGGTGCTCGACGGCCTGCCGGTGCTGCGCGTGATCGTCACGCATTGCCATCCGGATCACATCGGCCTCGCGCATTGGGTGTGCGGCGGTGGCGATAAAAAGCGTTGGGACGCGCGACTGTGGATGACACTCGGCGAATACATGCAGGCGCGCGTGATGGCGACCGGCGACGGCTCGAACGCGGGTGGCGAGGCCGCGGCGCGGCACTTCGCGCGGCACGGTCTGACCGACGCCGAATCGCTCGAAAAACTGCACAATCGCAATAGCTACTACGCGAGCCTCGTGCCGGCGATTCCGGGGCAATACCGCCGTTTGCGCGAAGCCGAGGACGTGAGGATTGGCGGTAGGACGTGGCGCGTGGTGACGGGATTCGGCCATTCGCCGGAACACTGTGCGCTGCACTGCGCGGAAACCGGCACGCTGATTTCCGGCGACATGGTGCTGCCGCGCATTTCGACCAACGTGTCGGTGTTCGATATCGAGCCTGAGGGTTCACCGCTCGAACTGTATCTGGAGTCGCTCGGCCGCTACGAGACGATGCCTGAAGCTACGCTCGTGCTGCCGTCGCATGGCAAGCCGTTTCGCGGCGTGCGCACGCGCATTCAGCAACTGCGCGAGCATCATGACGCGCGGCTCGCCGAAGTCCGCGAAGCATGCGCGGAAAGGCCGCGCAGCGCCGCCGATATCGTGCCGCTGATGTTCAAGCGCCAGCTCGATATCCATCAGATGACATTCGCGATGGGTGAGGCGCTCGCGCATTTGCATCTGCTGTGGCGGGCGGGGGATTTGAAGCGGACGCAGGATGCAGATGGGGTGATTCGGTTTGCGGCGGTGTGATCTTTTCGATTCGATGCGCTATATGAGCGCACTCAGCGGCGCAACGGTGCTGGGTGTGTTCATTCGAACTATTTCAACGGCAAGTCAGATGCAGCGTCGCGAAGTTGCTGGGCACGCCGGTTGTTGAGTTCCGCAACGCAAGCCAAACTGCGCACTTCGCGTGCACTGCCGGCTCCACCACCGCTTAGCGAAGCTGCGAACTGGCATTGAGTCTCGCGGTACTTAGCGAATTTGCTGTTTGATGCGACGAGTCTTGCCTTGGCCTGGTTCACGTACTTGTTGTCTTCATCCCATTTGGAGAGGGTGCCAGCCATCTTCTCCTCGGCTCGTCTGAGGGCCTTCTGACTGGCCTCTGCTTTTTCTGCCAGACAGTCCCGCATTCCCGATTGCGAGAATGCACTGCATTCTTCGCGTAAAGCCCGCTCGCTTGCAACGAGAGCAGTTGAGGCCGCAAGGACCAACGTTGGCAGGCAGGCGGCCAGGCCTAAACAGATCAGCTTTATCGCGCGCATAGGGCCACCTTTCCTTTACGCACCATTGACAAAGCGTAATCAAGCTTTCTGGCGTAGTTGAGGTCACCGCCTCCGTTATAACGCTCCGCTATCAATGCCGCGGAGAAGGGGCGCCAGCTCGTAATAGCCTTTTGAACTGAAGCCTTCCGGTACTTCAACACTTGTCCGGGTCGCAGAACGGTGGCGGGGGATTCAGCTCTTTTAACGTGTCAATCGTCGTGCCCTGAGCCTTCGCCATCTTGTCGAGGCTGTCTCCTGGCCTGACGGCGATTTTGTAAACCTTAGGGTCAGCACGAAATACGCTTCGGTACTTAAAATGTGCCATGCGCATCAGCAAATAACCAATACCAGCACGGATGTTATACGCCGGTATCGTTCTGACTGAGGCCATTGTCAGCCGTCCTATCCAGGCTGGCGGCACAATCAAATCGCCGCCTTCATTACCTGAAAGCAGCGATGCTAATCCAGGATCGCCTGCAACCCCAATTCGCATCGGCTTGGCGTTCCACTCAGGATCGTGGGCACCTGTTTCGACCCACAACATCGCCTTGATAAGCTGCCAGTCCAGGGACACGTACCCGGAAGTGCCGCAGAGATGGCGGTGGTACTCATGGACTGCCGTCTGGATCTCGCAGTCCCAGGAATTCCATTTGGCATCGCTTACAGCCTTGCTAACGCCATCCTGCCACCGTTCAAAACCTGTCCTCGTTGGAGCTTGCATTGCCATAACCATTCCTTCTGTCAAAGTGTGGGCGGCTACTTTGCAGGCAATTATCAGCTTCTTGCCTGAGGAAAATTGCATTAGGAATCGGTCTGGCGGCCAAAGGCCCGAGATCACGTCGGAAAGAGGTTACGCAGTGTCAAATGCAACCAGCCAATTCGCGCGTTGAATAAAAAAAGCCCGGTTCAAAAACCGGGCTTTCTTGCAGTTCCGGCCGCGTCAACCGCAGCCCGCAGTCACTGCACCACCACCGCCCCAAAATTCTGCCGACCAAACGGACTCACGTGATACCCGCTCACGTTCGTGCGCGTGATCGCGGCAGCGGTCGGATAGCCGAGCGGAATCCACAGCGCTTCGTCGTGGATGATCTGCTGCGCGGCTTCATACGCTTTCGTGCGCTTGGCGATATCGGACGTCGCTCTGCCGTCGGCGATCAGCTTGTCGAGGTCCTGATCGCAGAAGCGCGCGAAGTTGATGCCCGACTTCACCGCGTTGCAACTGAAGAGCGGCGACAGATAGTTGTCCGGATCGCCGTTGTCGCCGGCCCAGCCCATGAACAGCGTGTCATGCTGACCCTGCTTCGCCTGCTTGATCAGCTCGCCCCATTCGATCACCTTTACGTCCGCCTTCACGCCGATCTTCGCGAAGTCGGCCTGCAGCAGTTCGGCACCGGCCTTCGGATTCGGATTCAGCACGCTGCCATTCGGACGCACCCAGATCGTCGTTTCAAAACCGTTCGGATAGCCCGCGTCGGCGAGCAGCTTCTTCGCCTTCGCCGGGTCGTACGGCCAGCCCTTGATCGAATGGTTGTAGCTCCACGTATTCGGCGGAAACGGGTTCACGGCCGGCGTCGCGGTGTTGTCGAACACGGTCTTCAGATATGTCGTGCGGTCGAACGCCATGTTCAGCGCGGCGCGCACCTTCTGGTTTTCAAGTGGCTTCTGCTGCGTGTTCAGCGCGACGAAGGCCGTCATGAACGCGGGCGTCTGCACGATCGCGAGCGACTTGTCGTTCTTCGCGTCGGCGAGATCCTGCGGCTTCGGCGACAGCGCGATCTCGCATTCGCCAGCCTTCACCTTCTGCGCGCGCACGGTCGCGTCCGGCGTGATCGCGTAGATCAGGCGCTCGATCTTCGGCTTCGGTCCCCAGTAGGTCGGGTTCGCGTCATAACGGATCACCGCGTCTTTCGTATAGCTTTTCAGCACGAACGGGCCGGTGCCAATCGGCTTCGCATTCAGATCGACCTGCTTGCCGGCCTTCAGCAACTGGTCCGCGTACTCGGCCGAATAGATCGACGCGAAGCCCATCGTCAGGATCGACAGGAACGTCGCGTTCGGCTCGTTCAGCTCGAACTTGACCGTGTTGTCGTCGACCTTGGTAATCGACTTGATCAGCTTCGGCAGCCCCATCGATTGCGCATGCGGGAAGCCGCTCGCGCCCGCCACCTTGTGCCACGGATTGCTGTCGTTGAGCATGCGGTCGAACGTGAAGATCACGTCGTCGGCATTGAGCGCGCGGGTGGGCTTGAAGTAGTCGGTGGTTTGGAACTGCACGTTGGGGCGCAGGTGGAACGTGTACGTCAGGCCGTCGGGGCTCACTTCCCACTTGTCGGCGAGCGCGGGCACGACCTTCTTCGCGGCTTCGTCGAACGACACCAGCGAGTTGAAGATCACGTCGGCCGATGCATTCGTCGTGACGAGCGAATTGAACTGCACGACGTCGAAGCCGTCGGGGCTCGATTCGGTACAGACGGTCAACGGTTTGGCGAGCACGAGCGCGGGCGCAGTGAGCAGGATGGCGGCTGCGAGCAGTTTGAAGCGCATAGGATCTCCGGTAACGAGCGCAGTCAGGCAGTGCGTCTGGTTGTGTTTATGGCGGCGATGCGTGAGCGGGCAGGTCAGCGGTCCCGGCGCGCGCGTCGCCACGATTGTGATACGTTCCCGGCGCCGTCGTACAGGTCGGG
Source organism: Paraburkholderia sp. UCT31 (assembly GCF_014397655.1). Classification (NCBI taxonomy): domain Bacteria; kingdom Pseudomonadati; phylum Pseudomonadota; class Betaproteobacteria; order Burkholderiales; family Burkholderiaceae; genus Paraburkholderia; species Paraburkholderia sp. UCT31. The sequence continues at coordinate 15,698 of NZ_VZQP01000015.1, read as the reverse complement.
CGATCCCGGCCTGAGGCCTGGGGGCCGGCCTTCGAGGCCTGGCCGGCGGCGCGCCTTCGCGAAAGCTTATCGAAGGGCCATTTTGGCGACAACAATTTAATTGACATATCCATATGGGGGCGGCGCGGCCATGCTGCCGCCTCACGCTGCGGCGGCCTGACGCAGCAGGTAGCCGATGCCACTTATTGCGCGCACGCCGTACCACGACGTCATTTCCCCATCGATCAGATCGATGCGCTTGCCGGTGAGACGCGGATCGCGCGCGAGCGCATCGCGATGCGCGGCCGTGAAGCGGTACGGCTCGCTCGACAGCAGCACGCGCTCGACCTGCGCGAGCCACGGCGCGTCGTCGAAGTCGAGCGTGGGGTAACGCGCGGCGCCCGCGCTGCCGCCGCGCACGTCGGGCAGCGTATGCCAGTTCACGAGGCGCAGCATCGCGGCGATGTAGGTGTCGCGTGCGACGCTCATCCACGGTTCGCGCCAGATCAGGTACAGCACGCTCTGCGCGGCGAAGGCGTGAGCGCCGGCTTCGCGCAGACGCGCTTCGAGCGAGTTGCTCAAGCGCCGCGCTTCTTCTTCACGCCCGAAGATCGCGCCGAGCAGCGCGAACAGCGCGAGGTTGTCGTGCGGCGTCTGCGGATGGGTGACGACGATGTGCGGCACGAACGCGCGCAATTGCTCGACGGTGTCGCGTTCGTTCTCGTCGACATTGACGATCAGATGGGTGGGGCGCAGCGCGCGGATCGCGTCCAGTTTGACGGCCTTCGTGCCGCCGACCTTCGGCACCGCCCGGACCTTGTCGCGCGGATGCACGCAAAAGCCGGTGCGCCCGACGATCTGCTGTTCGAGGCCGAGCGCGAACAGCGTTTCGGTGAGGCTCGGCACCAGCGACACGATGCGCGCGTCGGTGCCCGCGGATTCGTGCGCGACGCCGGCTGCATCGACCGCACGGGACTGCATGGCTTACTCGGTGGCGGCGCGCGGCTTGCGCGGCGCGCGTTCGAACACCCGGTCGTAGAGCCAGCGCGGCAGCACATGCAGCAGCAACGCGGCCACGCGCATCTGCCACGGAAACACCGCGAACGACGTCTGCCGTTCGACCGCCCGCGCGACCTTCGCCGCGAAACGGTCGGGGTCCATCAGGAACGGCATGTTGTACGGATTGTGCTCGGTCATCGGCGTGCGGATATAGCCGGGCGCGATCGTGACGACCCCGACGCCGAACGGCCGCATCTCGACGCGCAAGGCCTCGAGATACTTCAGGGCCGCCGATTTCGACGCGCTGTACGCGCCCGAACCGGGCAAGCCGCGCACGCCCGCGACGCTCGCAATGCCGACCAGTGTGCCGCGCTTCGATGCGGCCATCGCGGCGGCAAATGGCTCGAACGTCGCGACCATGCCGAAGTAATTGATGTCCATCACCTCGCGGAACGTGCGCAGATCGCCGTGACCCGTTAGCGCGCCGCGGCTGATGCCGGCGTTGGCGATCACGACGTCCGGCAGGCCGTGCGCGGCGATGAAGCGCGCGGCCGCATCGGCGAGCGCTTCCGCGTCGCGCACGTCGACTGCATAGATCGAGACGGTGTTCTGGGGATGGGACCGCTGGAACCCGGCGAGCGCGTCGCCGCGGCGGGCGACGAGGCCGAGAATCGCGCCGCGCCGTGCGTATTCGCCGGCGAGCGCGAGGCCGATGCCGCTCGAAGCGCCGGTAATGAAAACCTTCAGCGGAGAGGTCATACCGGCGCCTCGTGATTACATCTTCTTGGCGCGGACTTGCGAGACGAGGTAGTCGAGCACCTGGACCGTGCCCGGCAGGGTGCCGGTCGCGGCCGGGCCGGTTTCATACTTGCCCTGCACGGCGAGCGTCGGCACGCCGTCGATCTTGTAGTCGTCGAGCAGCTTCTTGTCCTTCTGCAGCGCGCTTTGCGTCGAGAACGAGTTGTACGCTTCCATGTACTTCTTCGGATCGACGCCGAGCGTCGCGAGGTATTTGCTCTGGTCTTCCGGCGTCAGCAGATAGTTCTTGTTGACATGGATTTCGTTGAACACCTTCGGCGTCAGTTCGTTCGCGACGCCGAGCGCGTCGAGCGCGTGGTACATCTTCGAGTGCGGAATGAAGTCGTCGCGGAAGGCGACCGGCACGCGGCGGAACACGACGTCCGGGCCCTGCTTCTTGACCCAGGCTTCGAGGAACGGGTCGAATTCATTGCAATGCGGGCAGCCGTACCAGAAGAATTCGATGACTTCGATCTTGCCGGCCGGCACGTCGGTCGGTTGCGGCGAGGCCAGCACGGTGTAGTCCTTGCCGGCAACCGGCGCGGTCGGCGACGCATGCGCGCTGGCCGCGATCAGGCCTAGCGAGAGAAACAGGATGCTCAGCAGCTTTTTCATGTTGTGTAGACCCAGATAAGGCGGTAGCGCGGCGACGCCATGCTAAGGGCCCGTCGCCGCTGGTCGGATTCGGTGTGGCCGCCCGCCACAATACAGGTCGAAGCGGCCATCGTGCTTGTGACCCGCGCGCCGCGCCGATAGTTCGACGCGCCGTGCGGGCCGGCATTACCGTTTGTTTATTGTTTGGTGAAGCGGATCACCGCGGTATCGACACCCGCGTCCGACAGACGCTGACGACTCGAATTCATGTCCTCGAACTTCGAGAACGGCCCGATGCGCACGCGGTAGTACGTGACGCCGCCGGCATCGCGCTGCGTGACCTTCGATTCGAAGCCCTGGAACGCGAGGCGCGCGCGCTGCTGTTCGGCATCGGCGGAGGTCTTGTACGCGCCGACCTGCAGGAAATAGCCGGTGTTCGCCTCGCCCGGCGCCGGAGCGGCGGCCGAGCCCGGCTTGGCGTTGGCGGCCGTGGTCGCGCTCGTGCTCTTAGGCACGGAGCCTGCCGCGGTGGCGGCCGGCGCGCTCGAGGTCTGCGGCTTCTTCGCCGGCGCCGGCGCGACGATGCCGCCGGTGCCGTTCTCCTGCGCGGGATTCGGCGCGACCGCCGTGCCGTTGTTATTCGCGTTGCCGCCCGACGGCGGCACTTCGACGATCTGCGGTTCTTCGAGCATGCCCGACTGGGTCTGGGCGTTGGTCTGGCCCGGCGCGGTGTTCGGCGGAGCCGGTTGCGCGGCCTGCGGCACCGGCTGGCCCGGCGTCTTGCCTTGCAGCGGACGGTTCGGATCGTATTGCGCCTGGCTCGCACCGTTGTCGGTCGCCGCTGGCGGCGCGACCTTCGACACGAACGGCGTAGGTGCACGGGTGATATACAGCGCCACCACTACCGCGATCGCCAGGCCGACGATCAGGCCCAGCACGATGCCGAGAAAAGTGCCCCCGGTTTGCTTCGATTGCTTTGTTGTGCGGCGTGGTTTTGCCATCGTACGAATCACCTGCAAAAAGAATCCAGGAACGGCCGCCGATTATAACGACGGCCGCGCGCATATTACGCTGGAGGAGTTACATCTTGACGGGAGCGGAGACGCCGATCGTCGCGAGACCGTTGGCCAGCACCTGGCGCGTGGCCGCGAGCAGCGCGACGCGAGCGTTGCGTTCGGCCGCGTCGTCGACCAGCACGCGCTCGGCACGGTCATTGTAGAACGAGTGAAATTCGCCGGCGAGTTCGCGCAAGTAGAAGGCGACCGCGTGCGGCGCGAGTTCGTCGGCGGCGTGCTGCAGCATGTCCGGGAATTCGGCGAGCTTGTTGAGCAGCGCCATCGAGCGCTCGCTTGTCAGCGGCGCGAAGTCCACGCTCGCGAGCGCGTTCTCGTCGAGGCCGTAGCGCGCGTTGCACTCGGCGATCACCGAGCAGATGCGCGCGTGCGCATACTGCACGTAGTGCACCGGATTCTCGTCGTTCTGCTTCAGCGCGAGGTCGATGTCGAACACGAACTCGGTGTCCGCCTTGCGCGAGATCAGGAAAAAGCGCACCGCGTCGCGGCCGCGGCGAATGGTTTCCTCGTCGATCAGATCGACGGCCGCTTCCGAGCCCGGCGTCGCGCCGCCCGACCATTCGATCAGGTCGCGCACCGTCACGTAGCTGCCCGCGCGCTTCGAGATCTTCACCTCTTCGCCGTTGCGCATGACCGTGACCATCTTGTGCAGGATGTAGTCGGGGTAGCCCTTCGGAATGCCGATGCCGAGACCCTGCAGACCTGCGCGCACGCGCGCGATCGTGCCGTGGTGATCCGAGCCCTGCACGTTGATGACCTTGGTGAAGCCGCGCTCCCACTTCGCGACGTGATAGGCGACGTCCGGCACGAAGTACGTGTAGGTGCCGTCGGTCTTGCGCATCACGCGGTCTTTGTCGTCGTCGTCGTCGGTGGTGCGCAGCCACAGCGCACCTTCCTGCTCGTAGGTCTTGCCCGCGGCGATCAGCGCGTCGACCGTTTTCTCGACGCGGCCTTCCGTGTACAGCGACGATTCCAGGTAGTACTGGTCGAACTTCACGCCGAACGCCTGCAGGTCCATGTCCTGCTCGCGACGCAGATACGTGACCGCGAAGCGGCGGATCGCCTCGAGGTCCTCGACGTCGCGCGCGCCGGTGACGGGCTCGCCGTCGCTCGCCTCGACCGTGATGCCGTTCAGATAGTCTTTCGCGATGTCGGCGATGTACTCGCCGTTATAGGCCGACGCGGGCCAGCCTTCGTCGCCGGGGGCGAGGCCGCGTGCGCGTGCCTGGGTCGACAGGGCGAGCGTGTGGATCTGCACGCCGGCGTCGTTGTAGTAGAACTCGCGGTGCACGTCCCAGCCCTGCGACGCGAGCACGTTCGCGAGCGCGTCGCCGAGCGCGGCCTGGCGGCCGTGGCCGACGTGCAGGGGGCCGGTGGGGTTGGCCGACACGAACTCGATCAGCACGTGCTTGCCGGCGTCGCGCCGTGAGCGGCCGTACGCGTCCTTCTCGGCGAACACGGCGGCGATCACGCCTTGCTTGGCTACGGCCGTGAGCCGCAGGTTGATGAAGCCGGGGCCCGCCACTTCGGCGGTGTCGATCAGGCCTTTGGCCTGCGGATTGACGAGCAGCGCATCGACGATCTGTTGCGCGAGCTGGCGCGGATTGGCGCGCAGCGGCTTGGCGAGCTGCATCGCGACGTTGCACGCGACGTCGCCGTGCGCGGCGACTTTCGGGCGCTCCAGCGCGATGGCGGGCGAGACGAAGGCGGCTTCCGTCGCGCCTTGGGTGGCAGTCGCGACCTGCTTCACCGTCTCGGCGAGCAGTGTTTCGAGTGTGTGTTTGTGTGCGGGCAGCATGCTTGTTGCGAGTCCAGTGAGGCAATCCGGTAAGGCGGAAGAGGCGCCGGCCGAGGCCGGTGTCGCAAGCGTTGAACGCGGCAGCGCTTTGCGGCGCCGATGGCTGCGCCGCCGGCAGACTGTCCCCCAGGCGATGCGACGAGACGCGAGCAGCGCAACGCGGTGGACTCCGCTCGGCGGCCCGCCGGCACGCAGGCTCGCGCGGCATGCGGATCGCGGCCGATGGCTCGACGCCCCCGTTTGGCCCACGTGTGCGATGCTCGTCGAGCCTTGCCATACGTGGCGCTGGGCGGCGCGCTTTTCCGTTCAGACGGATTTTAGCAGGTGCTAATATGTTCAATGAGTTGCCCACGAGGGGCTGGGGCCGCCGCGCCTTGCCGGCGCCACGTCAGGCGCACGCTGTTGCAGCCCTTGGGACGCTCATGCGTTAACCCGACATAACGAAAAAGGGAACAGTCATGCTGATTACTTTCAAGTGCCACGCCTGCCCGGACGTGATGATGCTGGAGAATCTGGCGCAGTATCTGGTCGGCATTGTCGGCAAACGCCTTGGGCAGCGGGGCGTCATTACTCACGACGAACTGGGCCCGGCCATCGAGAAGCTCGAAGCGGCGATCACCTCCGACAAGCAGGAGCGCGCCGAGCACGAGGGCCATTTCCACGAGGGCGAAGACGGCCGCGATCGTCACGAGATTCCGCCCGGTCTCGCGCAGCGCGCGTATCCGTTCCTCGACATGCTGCGCGCGGCGCAGAAGGAAAACGCGGATATCGTCTGGGGGCTTTGATTTCTGCTGGGTCCCGAGCGCCGCGGCCCGGTCTCAGAAGGCCTTCATAAGCGCTTTTGGGGCGCACTCAAAGAAAGGAGCCCGCTTGACGCGGGCTCTTTGTCATTCAGAGGGCTTGTCCGCCTCGCCGCTCACTGGCTCGCGGGGGCCGCCGACGCTGCCGCGCCTTTCTTCATCTTTTGCTTCTTCGCCTTTTTGACATGCGCCTCGGTGGGGGGCGAGTAGGAGCTGACCGCGCTCGATCCGCCCGGCGCGGCGGGTTGTGCGAGCGCCACGGAAGCGCCCGCGGCCAGCGAAACAGCGGTCAATAACAGTGTCAGCTTCTTCATACGATTTTTCTCCGTTGACGGTTGCAATTTCGGTGAGCCGGCGCGTTGTGCTCGCGCCTGACGGGATGAAAGCCGACTCAGTCTACAAAGCCGAAATTGCCGTGGCGCCAAATATTCTGTCTTTCGGACTCGATATAGTCGCGCACGCGCGGCTCGGGCCGCACGGCCCGGCCACGTATCGCTTCACGCTCAAAGCAACGGCGCCAACGCGCGCTCGGCGTCCGCTTTCGTGAGCGACATCCGCTGCGCGTAGTCGTCGAGCTGATCCGCGCCGATCTTGCCGACCGAGAAATAGGTGCTGTCCGGATGCGCGAGGTAGAAGCCCGACACGCTCGCCGCCGGCAGCATCGCCAGCGATTCGGTCAGGCTCATGTTGATTTCGTTCGCCCGCAGCACGTCGAACATGTCGCGCTTGACGAGGTGGTCGGGGCAGGCCGGATAGCCTGGCGCCGGGCGGATGCCGCGGTATTTTTCGGCGATCAGCTCGTCGCTGGAGAGGTTTTCGCTGTTCGCGTAGCCCCACAGGTCGCGCCGCACGCGCGCGTGCAACGCTTCGGCGAATGCTTCGGCGAGCCGGTCCGCGAGCGCCTTCAGCATGATCGCGCTGTAGTCGTCGAGATCCTTCTCGAACTGCCTCTCCTTCACGTCGACGCCAAGACCCGCCGTCACCGCGAACATGCCGATGTAGTCGGCGACGCCCGAGTCCTTCGGCGCGATGAAGTCGGCCAGCGAGCGGTTCGGCCGCATCACCCCGTCGACCACCGGCCGCACGCTCTGTTGACGCAGATTGCGCCACGTCAGCGCGACTTCGGTGCGCGATTCGTCCGTGTAGATTTCGATGTCGTCGTCATTCACCGTGTTGGCCGGCAACAGCGTGATCACGCCGTTGGCCTGCAGCCAGCGGCCCTGAATCAGGCGCGCGAGCATCGACTTGCCGTCGGAGAACACGCGCCGCGCCGATTCGCCGACGATCTCGTCATTGAGAATCGCCGGATATGGGCCGGCGAGATCCCACGTCTGGAAGAACGGACCCCAGTCGATATAGTTCGCGAGCTCGTTCAGATCGAAGTTCTTGAACACGCGCCGGCCGATGAACTTCGGCTTGACCGGCTGATAGCCTGCCCAGTCGATCTTCGTCTTATTGGCGCGCGCTTGCGCGAGCGTGACCATCGGCTGTGCTTTTTTGTTCGCATGCTGATCGCGGATGCGGTTGTAGTCGGCGTTCAGTTCGTCGATGTACTTCGCGGCGCCCTCGTCGGACAGCAGGCTCGAGGCGACCGATACCGAGCGCGACGCGTCCGGGACGTAGACCACCGGCCCGTCGTAGTGCGGAGAGATCTTCACCGCCGTGTGCACACGCGAGGTCGTCGCGCCGCCGATCAGGAGCGGAATCTTCTTGACGCGGAAGTAGTCGTCGCGCTGCATTTCCGATGCGACGTAGGCCATTTCTTCGAGACTCGGCGTAATCAGGCCCGACAGCCCGATGATGTCCGCGCCCTCGACCTTCGCCTTCGCGAGGATCTCGCTGCACGGGACCATCACGCCCATGTTGACCACTTCGAAGTTGTTGCACTGGAGCACGACCGACACGATGTTCTTGCCGATGTCGTGCACGTCGCCCTTCACGGTCGCGATGACGATCTTGCCCTTGGCGCGCACGTCGTCGCCGGCCGCCGCGAGCTGGCGCTTTTCTTCCTCGATGAACGGGATCAGATGCGCGACCGCCTGCTTCATTACGCGCGCCGACTTCACGACCTGCGGCAGGAACATCTTGCCCTGGCCGAACAGGTCGCCGACGATGTTCATGCCGTCCATCAGCGGACCTTCGATCACGTTGATCGGACGGCCGCCTGCAGCGGCGATCTTCGCGCGCACTTCCTCGGTGTCTTCGACGATGAACGTGGTGATGCCGCTCACGAGCGCATGCGCGAGACGCTTCTCGACCGGCTGCTTGCGCCACTCGAGGTTCTCTTCCTTCTTCGCGGCGCCGCTTTTGAACTTGTCGGCGATTTCGAGCAGGCGGTCGGTGCCGTCTTGACGGCGATTCAGCACGACGTCTTCGACGAGCTCGCGCAGTTCGGGATCGAGTTCGGCATACACGCCGAGCTGGCCCGCGTTGACGATGCCCATGTCCATCCCCGCCTGGATCGCGTGATAGAGGAACACGGTGTGAATCGCCTCGCGCACCGGATCGTTGCCGCGGAACGAGAACGACACGTTCGACACGCCGCCGCTCACCTTCGCGTACGGCAGGTTCTGCTTGATCCAGCGGGTCGCCTCGATGAAGTCGACCGCATAGTTGTTGTGTTCCTCGATGCCGGTCGCGATCGCAAAGATGTTCGGATCGAAGATGATGTCCTCGGGCGGAAAGCCGACTTCGTTGACGAGCACGTCGTACGAGCGCTTGCAAATCCCGGTCTTGCGCTGGAACGTATCGGCCTGGCCCTGTTCGTCGAACGCCATCACGACCGCAGCCGCGCCATAGCGGCGAATCAGCTTCGCATGATGAACGAACGCTTCCTTGCCTTCCTTCAGCGAGATCGAGTTGACGATCGCCTTGCCCTGCACGCACTTGAGACCCGCCTCGATCACGTCCCACTTCGACGAGTCGATCATGATCGGCACGCGCGCGATGTCCGGCTCCGACGCGATCAGATTCATGAAGCGGACCATTGCCGCTTTCGAATCGAGCATCGCCTCGTCCATGTTGATGTCGATTACCTGCGCGCCGTTCTCGACCTGGTGGCGTGCGACGGCCAATGCTTCGTCGAACTGATTGTTCAGGATCATTCGCGCGAACGCTTTCGAGCCGGTCACATTGGTGCGTTCGCCAACGTTGATGAAGAGCGTCCCGGACGTGACGTTGAACGGCTCGAGGCCGGCAAGGCGCATGGTGTGATCGGTCATGGCGTGTGTGCGAGTCGGGTGCGTGCGTTAAGGGACGTGCAGGACGTGCAGCGCGTCGGGGCGAAGTGTTGCAGGCGGGCTCAGGCCGCGTCGCGATACTGGCTCGGCCACTTGCGCGGCTTCAGCTCGGCGAGCGCCTTCGCGATCGCCGCGATGTGCTCGGGCGTCGTGCCGCAGCAGCCGCCCGCGATGTTCACGAGCCCCGCTTCGGCGAATTCCTTCAGCAGGCCAGAGGTATCCGCGGGCAATTCGTCGAAGCCGGTGTCGCTCATCGGGTTCGGCAGGCCGGCGTTCGGATAGCACGACACGTAGGTGTCGCACAGCTTCGCGAGCTCGGCGATGTACGGACGCATCAGCGCCGCGCCGAGCGCGCAGTTCAGGCCGAACGTGAGCGGCTTCGCGTGACGCAGCGAGTTCCAGAAGGCCTCGACGGTCTGGCCCGACAGAATGCGGCCCGACGCATCGGTGACGGTGCCCGAGATCATGATCGGCAGACGCTCGCCGGTGTTTTCGAACAGCTCGTCGAGCGCGAACAGTGCGGCCTTCGCATTCAGCGTGTCGAAGATCGTTTCGACGAGGAACAGGTCCGCGCCGCCGTCGAGCAGCGCTTTCGCCTGCTCGTAGTACGCGGCGCGCAGTTCGTCGAAGGTCACGTTGCGCGCGCCCGGATCGTTGACGTCCGGCGAAATGCTGGCGGTTTTCGGCGTCGGGCCGATCGCGCCGGCGACGAAGCGCGGCTTGTCCGGCGTTGCGTATTTGTCGCACGCGGCGCGCGCGAGCTTCGCCGATTCGATGTTCATCTCGACGGCGAGCGATTCCATGCCGTAGTCGGCCTGCGCGACCGTGGTCGCGCCGAACGTGTTGGTCTCGATGATGTCCGCGCCCGCCGCGAGATACTGCTCGTGAATCTCGGCGATGATCTGCGGCTGGGTGATCGACAGCAGTTCGTTGTTGCCCTTGATGTCGCGCGCGTAGTCCTTGAAGCGCTCGCCGCGATAGCTGGCTTCGTCGAGCTTGTAGCGCTGGATCATCGTGCCCATCGCGCCGTCCAGAATCAGGATGCGCGAGTTCAGCAGCGCGGGCAGCGCTGCGCCGCGGGTGTAGGCGGGCTCCGAACGGACTGGCGTGATGGATTGAGCAGGCTGGGTCATGGCGGACGAGGGCTTGCGCCGGCGTTGGCGGAAAACCTGTCATTGTAGCCGCAGCCGGGCGGATGCGCCCGCCGCGGAGGAGAGTGCGAGGCGCGGCCGGCAAAATCGACCGATACGAACGCGCCGCGCCGGGAATTCAGAAACGCGCTAACAAACGATGCAATAAAAAACGGCCCGGCAAGCCAAAGCCTGCCGGGCCGTTTCGCTGCCGCCGACCGCTTGATGGAACCCGCCGCCAAAGCCGCGCGGTGCGGTCGATCGATGTCGCCAGAGCGCCAGCTGAACACCTCCGGTCAATGCAGGACCACCGGTTGATGCATCAGACTGTCGAATTGACCGAGGAATTCATCAACCTCGTCGAGCGTCGGCTCGCCTTCGATCAGCTTTTGCACATGCTCGCGAAAACGCGCCGCCATTGCCCCATCGATGTAGATTTCGCGCTGCATGTTCTTGTCGACAATCTCGTAGCCGCCCGACTTCATGGCAAGCAGACCTTCCTGCGGAGGAAACTCGACGACACAGTAGTTAGGGCTGTTATAGATCATTTGCATGGCGACACTCCTTATTTCCGTTGGGCTCCTGCCCTTTTCTGCACCGTAGGTGGAGCATGTGGGATGGAATTCAAGGGGTGGGTCCGGACGACGCAAGTAAAAACTCCGGACCTGACGGTTAGACTCGCCGCTCCAGAAACGATTCAAGCAAGGCGGCAAAACGCTGTGATTGCTCGATTGGCGCGAGATGCGCGGCGTCCAGCAACTCGAAGCGGGCGCCCTCGATCGCCTCCGCTATTGCCTGCGTAGCAGCAGGGGGCGTGCCAGTGTCGTGACGTCCGGCCACCGTCAGCGTCGGCGAGCGGATTGCGCCGTGCTGGCCGCGAAGGTCGAAATCGCGCAGTGCCTCGCAGGCCATCGCAAAACCTTCCGGCGAGGTGCGCGCAAATGTCTCACGGATCGGCTCGACCGCTTCGGGATGGCCGGCCTGAAAGTCGGGCGTGAGCCAACGCGCGATCGTCGACGGTAACAGCGCCTCCATGCCGTCGCTGCGCGCGGTGTGGGCGCGCTGATTCCACAACTCACGGTTCTCGGGCGGAGTGCCGCCGGTGCTGTCGGCAATCGTCAGCGTGTCGATGCGCGATGGATGGTCGAGCGCGAACTGCTGCGCAATCATGCCGCCGAGCGACAGGCCGACCAGGTGCGTCGTCCGCGCGCCGAGGGCATCGAGCAGTTTGGCGAGATCGTCGGCCAGATCGTGCATGGCGAACGGCTCGCGCGCAACTGCGCTGTGGCCGTGGCCGCGCACGTCGTAGCGCAGCACCGTGTAATCGTCGCGGAAATAGCCTGCCATCTGATCCCAGATGGAAAGATCGCCGCCCAACTGATGGATGAACGTGAGCCACGGGCCGCCGCCTTCGTTGCTCAGCACGTAGCGGGTGTCGATACCGTTGATGTTCACTTGCATGTGGACTCCTTTGAAGGAAACGCAGTGAAAAAGCGCGGTGGGTCGCCTCGTTCGCGCGAACGAGGCTCCATTGACGTGCGAGTCAGCGTTGCAAAGGAAGTTTCGCCGATCTCGTGCGGATTTGCTCGTGACACTGTGTCACGAAAAGTGTCACGGTTTGATGATGGTCGGAGCGGTCGAATCGACCGCTGCAGCTGGGGCGGCCTCGGGTGTTACTGCCGATGCGTCGGCCGGTGCTGGCGCGGGCGTTGCAAGGCCCGTGGCAGCGGGGGCTGCGGGTGCAGCAGGCGTGGCCGGCGCGCCACCATTGCCGCGGTCATCCGGCGACGTGCCATCGACATTCAGCTTGCCGCGCCACACCAGTTCGAACTGGGTACCGTTCGGCTCCGTCTGCAGGATGCGCGCCGGCAGCCAGCCAAGGGACGGGGCGAGCCACACATCGACGCGGCGCTGGTCGCCATCGTGGCGCGGCAGACGTTTGAAGTGACGCGTCTCCAGATAGCCTTGCGCGGCGCGGATCGTTTCGTCGCCGATCGTCTCGATCGGCCAATTCTCCCCGCTATCGGTATCGACGACGAAAAACTGTCGTGTCACGCCAGGCTTATAGGCGTCAGGATCGCCGCGCACGAGGCTCGCGAGCTGCATCACGACACTGAAGCGATCCTGCGCGCCGTCGGGCAACGGCAACGAGGCGGGCGTGCGCGTAAAGCCAACCTTCTTGTCGTTGCGATTGAAGATCGCGATGTCTTCGGCGCGACGGCCACGCTTTTCGCTGTACTGCGCCGGCGCGAGGCCAAAGGCATCGATGCCGCCGTGGCTCGAAAACACGAACGGACCGACGAACGGCAGCGGCACTGATACGACCATTTCGTAGCCCTGCCCGTCGCTCGCCCAATGGATCGTGCCGGGCGCGTTGCGCACGCCGTTGTAGAACGTGTCGTAGTCGAGTTCGGCCGACGGCGGTACCGAAAACTTCACGCCCTGCGACGCTTGCGGCGCGCTGGCCGCGGCAGGGGCGCTCGCGACGGCGCCACTGGCATTCGCATGGGCCGATGCATTCGCGTTCGCGATGGCGGGTGGCGCGCTAGCCGCCACCTCCGATGCCGGCGTGGCCGCGGGCTCGTCCGGTTTGGCCGGTTGCAACGCGGTCATCACATGCTGCTCGCGCGGCGGCCTCGCCGCGGGCTTGCGTGCAGGCGCGGGCGGATGCGGTGCCGGCACGGCGGGCTGTGGCGCGGGTTGACGCTCGACCCTTTCGGGCGTCAGCAGCACGACCTGCACCGGCACATGCTCGCGATTCGCCGGATTCAGATCCACGCGATTGCGCTCGAACCATTGCGCCGCGATCCAGTGCACAACCGCGACGGCCGCGAGGACGGCGATCCAGCGCCACGCGCGCGCGCCGCGTCCCGGCCCGCTACCAAAAGCGGGCAGGCGATCATGACGGCGGTTGGCGGAAGCAAAATCCATCGGCGCTTGAATCGGTGAGAGCGTGAAAGGATACGGTGCGTATCAACCGTTGTCACCACGCGGCGTCGCGCTATAGCCGAGTTCGTACGACAGCTTGCGCGCGCATTCGCGCAACGCGGTATCGATCTCGCCGCCCCAGCGGATATCGAAGGCGCCTTCATGGCCGAGCGCGACGAGACCGAGCGCGAGTTCGCCGGTCGAATCGAACACCGGCAACGAAAACGCGTGGATCGTCGGCAGCAGCATGCCTTCGACGCGCGCAGCCTCGTGCTCGCGCACCTCGGCGAGCACCTTGTCGACCTCTTCGCGGGTGCGTGGCGCGCCGCTATACGACGAGCGCCGCGAGTCGGCCAGCTCGCGCTCGAGCATCGCGGCGGTCTTGCCGGACGGCAGGTAGGCGGCGAACAGCAGACCGGTCGCCGAACTGAGCAAGGGCATCACGTCGCCGAGCTTCAGCGACGCCTTGGCCGGATAGCTCGACTCCATCCAGTGCACCATCGTTGGTCCCTGATTGCCCCACACCGCGATGCCGACGGTCAGGTCGAGCCGGTCGCGCAGTTCGGCGAGCGCGATGCGCGCGAGCTTCACACCGTCGACGCGAGCAAGCCGCGCGAGCCCCAGCTGCAAAGCGAAGCCGCCGAGTTCGTAGCGGCCCGACAGCGGGTCCTGCGCGACCACGCCGAGACGCAGAAAGCTGACCAGATAGCGATGCGCCTTCGCCGGACTCATGCCCGCGCGCTGCGCGAGATCGCGCAGCATCATCGCGCGTGGCTCGTGGGTCAGCACGTCGAGCAGCCTGAAACCGACCTCGATCGACTGGATGCCCGAGCGCAGTTTTTCTTCGCCGGGTTCGCCGGGTTCGTCATCGGCGCCGGTGGCGTCGGTTGCATGGGCGGGATCGAGCAGATCGTCGGCGGACGCGGCGTCGGTGCGGGTGCGGATGCGGATCGTGTCGGAGCGGGCGTTGGCGGACATGTGCAAAAGGCGCGGGCAGCGCGTTCGGTGATCGTAATGAGACGGCTACGGTGACACGACGACGAACACGCAGATATTGGGCCGCGCCGATTCACCATCGTAGAATACATTCCTTCCATCGTCACTAATACACGGTTCACAGCTCTATGAAACTTGCCTCGCTGAAGGACGGCACGCGCGACGGTCAACTGATCGTCGTGTCCCGCGACCTGCACACGGCGGCCATCGCCGACGCGATTGCGCCCACGCTGCAGCGCGTGCTCGACGACTGGGCCTTCTACGCGCCGCAACTGCACGACCTTTACGATGCGCTGAACCAGGGCCGTGCGCGCAACAGCTTTTCATTCGACGCCAAAGAGTGCATGGCGCCGCTGCCGCGCGCGTTCCAGTGGGCCGACGGCTCGTCGTACGTGAACCACGTCGAGCTCGTGCGGCGCGCGCGCGGCGCGCAAATGCCGCCCGAATTCTGGACCGACCCGCTGATGTACCAGGGCGGTAGCGACGACTTCATCGGCCCGCGCGACGACGTGGCGTGCGCATCGGAAGAGTACGGCATCGACTTCGAGGCCGAAGTCGCGGTCGTCACCGGCGATGTGCGGATGGGCGCGACGCCCGAGCAGGCCCTGCGCGGCGTGCGGCTGGTCATGCTCGTCAACGACGTGTCGCTGCGCAACCTGATCCCCGCCGAACTCGCGAAGGGCTTCGGCTTTTTCCAGAGCAAGCCGGCCACCTCATTCGCGCCGGTCGCCGTGACGCCCGACGAGCTCGGCGAACACTGGCGCGAAGGCCGCGTGCATCGGCCGATGATCGTCCACTGGAACGGCAGGAAGGTCGGCCAGCCCGACGCGGGCACCGATATGGTGTTTCACTTCGGTCAGCTGATCGCGCATGCCGCGAAAACGCGCAATCTGCGTGCTGGTGCCATCGTCGGTTCGGGCACGGTGTCGAACAAGGACGCGAAACGCGGCTACTGCTGTATCGCCGAGAAGCGCTGCCTCGAAACGATCGAGCACGGCGCGCCGCAAACGGAGTTCATGAAATACGGCGACACCGTGAGGATCGAAATGTTCGACGATGCGGGCAAGTCGATTTTCGGTGCGATCGAGCAGAGCATCGCGCCGCTCGAATGAAGCGCGGCGCTCACGCGGCAATGCTGTGACGCGGGCGGCACGCGCGAAAGGGTTTCGCCCGATGCCGCCACTTGCGCGCGCGGCTACACTGCGGCAAACATCACAACGAAAACCCCGACGTGAGGAGGAGATGGTATGGACGCCTCCCTCCCGCGTCGGATAGGAGAGGCAGTAGGAACGGCGGAGCCCTCGCTATACCCGACGGCATCAGAGTGCCAAAGTGGCGGTGTCAAAACGACCAGTAAGGGTAAG